>JBCDKU010000023.1:0-32628 GCA_038746265.1 Planctomycetota bacterium | reverse complement strand
GTGCGCGCAGCATGCGTGACATCATCACCCTTCTCGCCGTCGCCACGAGTGATCGCACGTTCGAGCATTCCCCTTTCATAACGAAGGGAAAGAGCGACTCCATCAATCTTTGGATCGCAGAGCCAGACTCGCTCGCCGAACTCTGGTACGGGCTGCACCGCTTCTGGGTCGTCCTCAACCAACGGCGGCTCACCTTCTCCCAAGAAGCCGGGGAGATAGTCAGCCTGACTGGACATCGCCTCTCGAACATCCTTGTCATGAGCACGATCGGCAACTCGGAACGTTCGATCAGCCCAGTTACGCAGGTCCTCAATGCTGTACGTGTTGTCAATCGACCGCATCGGCACCGTGTGCCTGACGGTCTCGAACCCCTCGATCGGCTCGCCGCCGACACGAGCGGTCGGGCTGTGGTCGTCACGCAGCTCGGGGTGTTCGGCTTCGAGCGCGATCAGCTCGTTCATGAGCTCGTCGTACTCGCGGTCCGACATCACCGGCGCGGCGTCCTGGTAGTACGCCCGGTCGGCCTCGCGGATCAGGCTCCGCAGCTCGGCGGCTCGCTTCTTGGGGGTTCCCGGCTTCGTCACGAGCCGCAGAGTAGAGCGGAGCCCAGCAGCGCGCTCAGTTGGCGTCCGTGCGGATGCAGTAGAGCCGCTCCTGCCCGCGGATGATCAGGACTCCGTCCCCGACCGCGGGCGTGGCGTTGAAGAGATCACCACTAATCTCATTCGTGCTCAGGATCTCAAACTCGCGCCCCGGCTTGAGCGCGAAGGTCGAGCCGGATTCATCGAGCAGATATACGACGCCGCCGGAGACCCACGGCGACGCGACGACGAGATCTCGATCCGGAAGGCGGCTGCGGAAAATCCGCTCCCCCGTGGCCGCGTCGTGAGCGACGAACGCGGCCGTCCGCTGGCCATAAAGAATGCCGTCTACCAGGATCGGCGAGGAGAAGACGAAGCCCTGGTTCGCAACAACCCACTCAACACCGTCGGCTTCAGCGTCCGCGACGAACTCGCCTACGATATCGAGATCGACGGCGGCAAGCGGGCCCGAGCGACCGAAGCCGGAATTGCCAAAATAGACCCGCTCACCGTCGCTCACGGGCGTCGAGTAGAACTCACCCTCGATGCCGGTCATACGCCACCTCTCCTCGCCCGATGGCAGTTCATAGGTGATCACACACTCGGAACCTGCGAGCACGAGGCGATCGCCAGCGGCACGCTCGATGACCAGCGGGCTTGACCAGGATGAGCCGGTCGGACGGATGCGCTTCCACTGTTCTTCACCTGTCTCGACGTCGTAGCCGGTGACGAAGGACTCGACCAAGTTGTCGCTGCTTGCGATCAGTGTTCCGTCGTGAAGCGCGAGCGAACTCGCCGTGCCCCAGCCGTCCTTCTGCGGGTGCGAGGGCATGTCCTTCGTCCATAGGATCTCGCCCTGTATGTCCATCGCGACGAGCAGGCCGATCGCGCCGAAGTGTGCGAAGACTCGCTTCCCATCCGTGACGGGCGTCTCGCTTGCGAAGGTATTCGAGGGATGCGACGATTGAGTCGGCGTGCGAACCGCGACCGAGGTCGCCCATCTCATCTCGCCGTCCGAGAGGCTGTATGCACGGATCTGGAAGTCAACCTCGCCCGAGACACGCTCGGCTGGGTTCCCCGGTTTGCGCATAAACCCGACCGGCGCGAACTCGTCCGTGATTGCGGTCGCCACGATCACGGTGTCGCCGACGATCAGCGGGCTTGCCCAGCCTGCGCCCGGGAGGTCGGCGACCCAGCCGACGTTCGATCGCTGATCACCGTCGAGCGTCCACGACGTTGGGTGCGGTCTGGATGAGGCAACGCCGTCACCGGTCGGACCGCGGAAGCCGGGCCAGACCGCGTCCTGAGCGAGCGTCAGCGGAGCGGTCACTGCGAGTCCAGCAAGGCAGGGGGCAATCTTCATGGCGGTCCTCCGTGTGATGTGCTTGGCTTCGCCGCCGAAGAGACTGCTCGATTCTCATCGCTGTATGAAATCTCACGCAGGATCACTTTCCTGTTTGCAGTGATTATGTATTGCGTCGCAAGAACCGCACGTAAGTCTCTCACCGGCTCGATGATGCAAACCCTGATCCCGCGGTGAGCGGTGCTCGCTACCATCCCGGTCCCTTGAGCGCCACCATCATCGACGGCCGAGAACTCGCCCAGCAGGCACGGGAGACCATCGCCCGGCGGGTCGCTGCGCTCCGCGAGCGCGGGGTCGAGGCGGCGCTCGACGCGGTGATCGTCGGCAGCGAGGACAACGCGGCCCGGATGTACGCCGACCGGCAGGCCTCGACCTGCGACGAGCTCGGGATCGGATACCGGCTGCACGAGCTCAAGCCCGGCCCGGATACCGGCCCAGACACCGGGATCGACCAGCGCGGGATCATCAAGAAGATCCGCGAGCTGAACGCCGACGATCGCGTCTCAGCGATCATGATCCACATGCCGCTGCCGGGGGGGGTGGACGAGGATCGGGTCAAGGCGGTCATCGACCCGGACAAGGACGTCGAGGGCGTCACGCCCGCCAACATCGGCAACGTGCTCTACGGCAAGACCTCGCTCGCGCCGTGCACCGGGCTCGCGGCGCTGCGGCTCGTCGAATCGACGGGGCTGGCGCTCGCGGGGAAGCGGGCGGTGATCATCGGGTCGAGCGCGACCGTCGGGCGGCCGCTCGCGGCGATGATGATGGCCCGCGACGCGACGGTAATCAGCTGCAACAAATTCACGTGGGGGCTCGAGAAGCTCGCGCGGTCGGCGGACGTCCTGATCGCGGCCGCGGGGGTCCCGGACCTGGTGCCGGCCGACTGGGTGAAGCCCGGCGCAGTGGTGATCGATGTCGGGATCAACCGCGTCGAGGGCGCCGACGGGCAGATGAAGACGGTGGGCGATGTGGCCTTCGACCAGGCGAAACGGGTCGCGGGCTGGATCACACCCGTGCCGGGCGGGGTCGGGCCGATGACGGTCGCGGCGCTGCTCGACAACGTCGTGGACGCGGCCGAGCGGCACGCGGACGCCGAGGACGACTGATTCTCGCTCTATTTCGGCCAATATTCGGCAGTCTGAGCCCCGTCTGCACGTTGATTCCGGGGACGCCGGGCTCTTGAATAGATGTGAGCAATCTGCTGGCGTCCGGCGACGGGGGCGGTATGCTCGTTTGATCGCTGTTTGGATCGGGCACGGAACGCACGCGCCGTCCAGGCGGTCGGCGGAACGGAGGTACGGATGTCCACGATCTCGACGCCGGTGCTGGGCTTCTTCGGACTGCCCGGGCACTTCGAGATGATCATCATCCTCGTCGTGCTGCTGCTGCTCTTCGGGCGGCGGCTGCCCGAGGTCGCGCGGAGCCTGGGCGACGGCATCCGCGAGTTCAAGAAGGGCGTGCGCGAGGTCACCGAGGACCCGCCGCAGCAGACGAACTACCAGCAGCCGCCCCAGCAGCAGATGCCGCCGCCGACACCGCCGGCCCAGAACCAGAGCCAGAACACGGCCCCGCCGCCCGCGTCGGACGAACGCCGCGTGAGCCAGGAGCCGCACGCCTCGGCGACGACCGGCGAGGGTGGCTCGAACGGCTGAGGTGTCTAGTATCCCCGCCCGGTCAGAGCCGGGCGATATGCCGAGGTAGCTCAGCTGGCTAGAGCGCTGGATTCATAACCCGGAGGTCGGGAGTTCAAGTCTCCCCCTCGGCACTTTCCAACGAGTTTCTCTGCGAATGAAGCCCGGGGATCTTCACCCTCGGGCTTTGTTTCTGTCTTCAGCTCAAGGCGTGCGGCACGCCCGCGGCGATCGCATCGACGCAGTTCTGGATGTGATGCGATTCCTCGTCGCCCGTGAGCCCGGTCAGCTCCTCGGTGCCGATGCGGACGTCCTCGCGGCTCACCGCGGCGGCGAAGGCCTTGTCCTTGAGCTTCTTCTTGACGCTCTTGGCTTTCATCTCCTCGAAGCCGTTGGGGCGGACCTTCGCGACCGCGACGATGAACCCCGCGAGCTCGTCGCACGCGAACAGCGCCTTCGCCATGGGCGTCGTCCGCGCGACGCCCGTGTACGCGGCGTGGCCCATGATCGCCTCAAGGATCTCCTCATCGACACCCAGCCCGCGCAGGTGCTCGACGCCGACCGTCGGGTGCTCGTCGGCGGTTGGGTGCCTCTCGTAGTCGAAGTCGTGGAGCAGACCGCAGGCGATCCAGCGGTCTTTGTTGTCGGGGTCGAGCTTCTCGGCGTAGTGGCCCATGCAGGCCGCCACGCACTCCATGTGGACCCGCAGCGCGGGGCTTTGGGTCCACTCTTCCATGAGTGCTCGGGCTTGGGCGATGTCCAAGGACGCTTCTCCGAAGGACAGGCAGGATGCCCGTCTCACCATCAGAGCTCGATCAGTTGTCGCCGTCCCACTCCGGGAAGCGGCCCGGTGTCCACGGAGCGCCGACACCATCCAGCTCTGCTTCGAGGTCCATGAGGTCCTCGACGAGCTGGCGGAAACGCGGCAGCCAGTCGGCGAACTCCTCCGACGCGTACTCGTACTGGTCACGCTGCGTGCCGGTCGGCTCGCCCGTCGTGCGGTTGAGCGCGAACCCGAAGCTCCGCGTGCGGCCCGAGATCGACGGGCCCGTCGGCAGATCCTGACCCGAGGCGACGCGGTCGCCCGAGAACTCGACGTTGAGGTCGCCCATCCGCTGACGGATCGACTCGATCCGCTTGAGCATCGGGTCGGGCGTGCCGGGCGTGCGGATCAGCGCCGCGCGGACCGCGCCGATGCGGTTGTTGACGTCTGACACGATCTGGCCCGCGGCCTGGATCTTGCCCGCGAGCTCGCCCGCGCGCATCTTGAACGCCATGACCTCAGCGTGGTCCTCGGCTTCGAGCGTCGCGAGACCGAGCGAGTACACCTCGAACTCGACCGGGCCGGCGAGCTGCGAGATCTCGCCGTCTTCTTCGATGTCGAGCGTGACCGAGTAAGTCCCCGGGCCGACGCGGGCGCCGCCGAAGCTGCGGGCACGCCCGCTCGTGACGGGCGACATCGGCATGGTGTTCAGGTCCCACGTCACGCGGCGGACGCCCTCAGTGCGGCCGACCGGGAGGCGGTTGAGCACGTTGAAGTCGGCGTCGCGGATCGTCAGGTGCACGAGCGGCGCCTGCTCGGCGTCTTCCTCCTGCAGCTGCTCAAGCGTCGGGTACTTCGCCCCGGGGCGACGCTCGGCGCGGAGGCGGTCCTCGCGCATCGTGCGGTAGCTGTTGCCGAGCGAGTAGGTGATCATCGCGCCGTAGGACGGGTTGTCGGCGGTCCAGAACAAGCCGCCCTGGTTGCCGCGGCCCTTGTTGGCCGGGATGTAGAGCGGCGTCGGGCGGATCGAGAAGATCGCCGCGTCCTCCTTGAGGCGCTTGGGCGTCATCTCGCGCATCGGGCCGTAGTCATCGAGCACGTAGAACCCGCGGCCGAACGTCGCGAAGACGACGTCGTCCCAGTCGCGCTGGATCTCGATATCGCGGACCGCAATCGGCGGGATGCCGCCGATCTTGAGCCAGTTGTCGCCGCCGTTGAAGCTGACGAACCCGGCGAACTCGGTGCCGCAGAACAACAGATCCTCGTTGACGTGGTCCTGGCGGATCGCCCAGACAGGGCCGTCCTCGGGCAGGTCGCCCACGATCGAAACCCACGTCTCGCCGCGGTCGTCCGAACGCATGAGGTAGGGCGAGAAATCGCCGTTCTTGTGATTGTTGAAGACCGCGAAGACCTGATCCTCGTTGATCGGGCTCGCGTGCACCGCGGCGACGTAGGTCATCTCGGGGACGCCCTTGAACGAATCGATCCTCGTCCAGTCGTCGTTGGTCTCGCCCTCGCCGCCCGCGTTGTCGGTGACCCAGATCAGCCCGTCGTCGGTGCCGACGTAGAGCAGGTCCTCGGAGATGGGCGACTCATCGAACGCCGTGGTGTTGCCGTAGACCGAGGTCGAGTCGTGCTTCGCGACCGCGCCGGGCATCTGGATGCGGCCCATGACCTCGAGCGTGTTGCGGTCGATGCCGCGGGTCAGGTCGCCCGAGATCACCTTCCAGTTGTTGCCGTAGTCATCCGAGCGGAACATGCGGTCACCGCCGAAGTACACGCGGCTCGACATGTGCGGGCTCACGATGAGCGGCGAATCCCAGTTGAAGACGTACGGCGCGTCGCCCGGGCGCTCGGCCGGCTTGATCGACGTCACCTCGCCCGACGAGCGGTCGTGGCGGACGAGCCCGCCGTACTGCGACTGGCTGTAGACGATGTCGGGGTTCTCCCAGTCGATGGCGGGCTCGAAGCCGTCGCCGCCGGTCGTGACGAACCAGTCCTCGTTGCTGATGCCCTGGGAGTAGTGCGTGCGGCTCGGGCCGCCGATGGTGTTGTTGTCCTGCGTGCCGCCGTAGACGTAGTAGAAGGGCTCGGAGTTGTCGATCGCGACCTTATAGAACTGCATGATCGGCAGGTTGGGCCGGTAGATCCAAGTCGTGCCGCCGTCCCACGAGTCGTAGACACCGCCGTCGCAGCCGACGAGCAGGTGGTCGGTGTTGTCGGGGTTGATCCAGAGGCAGTGGTTATCGACGTGACGCCCACGGCCCTGCGCGCTGCCCCAGGTACGACCGCCGTCGTCCGAGACCTGCAGGAACGTGTCCATCAGGTAGACCTTGTCGGGATCGACCGGGTCGGGCTGCAGCTCGTTGTAGTACTGCGGGCTGCTCGTGCGCTGGTTCGACATCCGCGACCACGTCTCGCCCTTGTTCGTCGAGCGGAAGAACCCGGACTGCCCGCCCGCGGCCTCGATGATCGCGTAGAGAATGTCCGGGTCGGCCGACACGGCAAGACCGATGCGGCCCATGTCCGAACTCGGCAAACCTCGGTTGATCTCGCGCCAGGTGTCGCCGCCGTCGGTGGACTTCCACACGCCCGACTCGGGGCCGCCGTTGATGAGCGTCCACACACGGCGGCGGCGCTGGTAGGCAGACGCATAGAGCGTGTCCGGGTCCTCGGGGTCCATCCAGACCTCGTTGATGCCCGTGTGCTCGGAGATGTGCAGGATGCGCTCCCACGACTCGCCGCCGTCTGTGGTCTTGTAGAGGCCTCGGTCGCCGCCGGCGTTCCAGAGCGGGCCCTGGCTCGCGACGTAGACGGTGTCGGAGTCGTCGGGGTGGATGACGATCATGCCGATGTGCTCGGAATCGTCGAGGCCCATGTGCTTCCACGAGCGGCCGCCGTCGTTCGACTTGTAGACGCCGTTGCCCCACGCGACCGACCGCTGCGAGTTGTTCTCGCCCGTGCCGACCCAGAGGGTGTTGGTGTCGTTCGGGTCCATCTCGATGACGCCGATCGAGTAGACGGGCTGACCATCGAAGACGGACTGCCACGTGAGACCGTTATTGGAGGTCTTCCACACGCCGCCCGACGCGACGCCCGCGTAGTACTCCGCGGGATTGTCGGGGTTAACCGCAAAATCGCTGATACGGCCCGACATCAGGCCCGGCCCGAGCAGGCGGGCGCGGAACGGGGCGATCGCAGATCGCGAGATCTGCGGCTCGTCGCCCGAGGAACCGGAGCCGCGCTGAGCGGTGGCTGTGCCGGCGAAAATCCCAAGAATCGGGGTCGCGATCGCGAGAGCCGCGGCGGTGCGGCGAGAACGACAAGTCATGGCCCATGTCTCCGTGAGTTGATGCATTGCGCGTCGCTTGCTGCGTGGCGACCACGGGAGCATAACGATCTGGGGACGGTGCGATGCAGGACCGAGCCGAGCGACGCACTACGCTCAGACAAGAAGATTCCACACTGGCAGTAGTTGATACTGAGTCGCAATTGCGTTACGCTCTCGCAACCTGGAGGGAGGTCCTCCGCGAAATCAGACCCGGTCGAAAGACCGTAAGGAGACTCAGATGAGAAAGACAGCGACTTGTGCGGTCGTCGCGGCCGTCGCCGGCTCGGCACTGGCCCAGCCGATCAACGGTTTCACAGAGACCTTTGAGAACGGTCTTGCCGGCTGGGACCCGTCGGGCGGCCTGTCGATCGTGCTGAACAGTGAGAGCGGCAACAGCTTCGTCAGCGTGTCGGGCCTTCTGCCGACAAGCCCGTTCGGCGGCGCCACGGTCTTCGGGGGCGACGCCGGCGGCGCGACCGACGGGTTCAGCGGCGGCGCGTTCATCGGCGACTACGTCGCGGCGGGGATCACCACGATCAGCTTCGATATCCGCCACAACGCCGCAAACGATCTCAGCTTCTCGGTGCGTCTGCCCACCTTCAATAACTCGCCCGCCAACATCGTGTTCGGCCCGTCGCTCGCCGCGAGCAACGAGTTCACGACGATCAGCTTCAACATCGATCCGAACAACCCCGCGCTCGTCCCGACAGGCGGCCCCGCGGGCCTGACCGCGACGGCGATCCAGAACGTTCAGCTTCTGGTCGGCGGCGGCGACGTGCAGGGGACAATCGACATCGACAACGTGACCATCACGCCTGCCCCGTCCGGCGCACTCGCCCTGTGCGGCGCTGGTCTGGTTGCTGCCCGCCGCCGGAGGAGATGAGAGAGGACTGGCTCCTGTCGGTCGTCGCGAGAGCGGCGGCCGCCATTTCCATCGCTGCCAGGATGCCGCGATGATCTGCTAGAACAACCACGATGCGTGGAGGAAAGCCATGAACTTCCGTCTCGTTGCCGCCACCGCTCTCGCCGCAACCGCCAGTGCCTCGCTCGCGCAGGATCTCAACAACCCGCAGTTCTTTACCAACGACATGAGCGAATTCGGTTGGCAGCGTCAGGAGACGAACTCGACCTTTTGGGCGTGGAGTTCGTACAGCTCTGTCGCCGGGCCGAATCTCCCGAACGGCGGCGGCTTCCCAGTGCCGATCCCGTCGGACTTCTTGCTTCCCACCGTGTACGACGTTTCCCCGTTCGCGCTCGTGACCTCGGGTGGCAACCTTTACTCGTTCGCAAACCCGGTCGAGATCAATGTGGATATCCCCAACTACGATCTCGGCGAGGGGTTCGAGACGGTGATCGTCTTGCAGGCGCTCTTCAACGGTGCTCAGTTCGTTGCAGTAGACGAGAACCTGATGCCGCTTGAGACCGCACCTGTAACGATTGACGGAGTAGAAGCAGACGAGGTTCGCGTGCTGCGAAACGACGGTCTCGAGCCCGGCTCGCAGTTCGGAGGGGCGCAGCAGGAGGTCCTTCTGCGCTGGACGCTCCCGGGCAATGCGTCGGGGTACTCGATCGAAGTCCGTCCGCCGTTCTCCTCAACCTCGTTCGCCGATGCGACGATCGATACGTTCGTGCGCGAGGCGGTGGACGACGGGTGCACCCGGACAGACATCTCGGGCGATGGCGTGGTGAATATCTCGGACCTTTTCGCGTACATCAACGCGTTCACTTCAAGCGACCAGTCTGCAGAGTTCGATGGCAACGGTGTGCTGAACATTTCGGACCTGTTCGCGTACATCAACGCGTTCACCGGATGCCCCTGATCCTCGAGAATGCGACTGGCTGTGACTCCGAGCCGGAACCTACGCTCACGGTAGATGAACGGGATGCAACACATGCGTACCAAAAGGCACGACCTGCGACGCGCGTTCACGCTGATCGAACTGCTCGTTGTCATCGCAATCATCGCGCTGCTGATCTCGATCCTCGCTCCAGCGCTCTCGGCCGCGCGGGAGCAAGCCAAGGTCGTCCGTGCCATGGCCGCCGCCCGCTCTCTGATGACGGGCTACACGCTCTATACCGATGATCACAGCGGTTTCACGCTGCCGGGATTTATCGTCGGCGAAACCAACGGGCGGCGAAACACGATCGTTGACGAGTTTGGCATCGAGCATCGCGACATCCTCCTTGTGGAGCGGTGGACCTACCGGCTGGCCCCCTACTTCGATTATGGATGGGCGGGAGCATCGCATGTGAACGCCGGTGCCGAAGCGGTTGAAGACGCGATCCGATCATCCCCACCGGGCGGTGAAGACTACACCTTTCAATATCTCGTCAGTGTGATTCCGTCCTTTGGCTACAACGTTGATTTTGTCGGAGGCAACTACAAGGTCAACGCCTCTGATTTCAACATCCTGACCGGGAACACGACCGCCAACCCCCTGCATCCCAGCGCCGGGAACACGCTGCTGCGTGTTGATAACGCCGTCAATCCCAGCGGCCAGATCGTCTTTGCTCCGGCCCGATACGTCGAGCCCGGTACGACGTTCGCGATCGAAGGCGGACTCCGAGTTGAATTGCCGAGGCTGGGAGCCGAGTACCAAGAACAACTGGCTCTGCGAGCAGCCGGAGACTCGACAACGCCACCAACGTCCCTCAACACGCCCGAGGACTACGGCTACATCCACGCGCGGCACGCCGGCCAGGGTGTTGTCGGGCTTCTCGACGGCAGCGCCGATCGGCTCTCGCCGGATGACTTCCTCGACGCCACCCGCTGGTCGGACCGAGCCGCCCGGCTTTCGGATCCGAACTGGCGCCCGGATCACCCGCGGTACCAGTAAGCCGCCCCAAACGCTCGGAACTCACCCTGCCATCGCCCTGAAATGAGGCGGAACCCTTGACGATCGCTCGAGGATACGTTATCCCATGGGCAGAGGCGGAGGCATGCCGGGCCGTGATCGGTCCGTCCGTGCCCCGCGGCTCGGGCCAGGAGGCCCGGGACCGACGACGACACGCGAGACCGGCGACGGATCGAGGGGCATGAGCGCCCATTCCGCCGCGGCCGCGGGCCATACGGGAAAAGGGTGCATCATGAAACTGAATCGAGCGGGAAGCATGTTCGTCCTCGCGGGCGCGGCGGTCGCGATCGCGGCTGGTCCGGTCCTCGGGCAGTCGGCCGAGCCGGCGCTGAACCCGGACTGGGCGGAGCTCTACGACTGGCGCGAGATCGGCCCGTCGAATATGGGCGGCCGCATCGTGGACATGGCGATCTACGAGGCCGACCCCGGCACGTTCTATGTCGCGACGGCCTCGGGCGGTCTGCTCAAGACCACCAACAACGGCTACAGCTTCGAGCACCAGTTCGATGACCAGTCCACCGTCGCGATCGGCGACATCGACGTCTTCCAGGGCGACCCCGACATCGTCTGGGTCGGCACGGGCGAGGAGAACCCGCGCAACAGCACGTCGTTCGGCGACGGCGTCTACAAGTCCACCGACGGCGGCAAGACCTTCAAGAACATGGGCCTGACCGAGTCCTTCCAGACCGGTGCCCTCGTGATCCACCCCGAGGATTCGGACACCGTGCTCGTCGGCGCGCTGGGCCGCCTGTGGGGCCCGAACGAGGAACGCGGCATCTACAAGACCACCGACGGCGGCGAGTCGTGGGACCAGGTCCTGTACGTGGACGAGAACACGGGCTGCATCGACATCGTGATGGACCCGGACAACCCGAACGTGATGCTCGCCGCGATGTGGGACCGTCGCCGCGACGAGTTCGACACCAACGACCCGTGGCGCCGCACCGGCCCGGGCTCGGGCATCTGGCGTTCGACCGACGGCGGCGACAGCTGGACGCCCGTGACCTCGGGCCTGCCGACCGTGGACATGGGCCGTGTCGGCTTCTGGTGGTCGCGCTTCGACACCGACGTGGTCTTCGCGGTCGTCGATACCGAGCGCCAGGGCATGGGCATGGAGAACATGGGCTGGCTCGGCGTCACGACCAGCGACCGCGGCGTGGACGTCGGCACCCAGATCTTCCGCGTCGATGACGACAGCCCCGCCTCGGAGAACGGCATCCAGCGCGGCGACACCATCATCGCCATCGGCGGCGAGGTGGTCGCCGACAACGACGACTTCCAGCGCCTGACCTTCACCAAGGAGGTCGGCGACACCATCGAGGTCACCGTCATGCGTGACGGCGAGAAGATGGAGATGGAAGTCGAACTCGCCGAGAACCCCGACGAGGACTACCGCCCCTTCCAGACCCGCATCGATGGTCAGGTCGCGAACATCCAGGACTACCAGGGCCCGGACGGCTTCGAGACGGGCGGCCTGTTCAAGTCCACCGACAAGGGCCGCACGTGGAAGCGGATCAACTCCAACAACCCCCGCGCGATGTACTACTCGAAGGTCATCCAGGATCACACCGATCCCAACTACATGTGGATGGCGGGTACGAGCCTGTGGCGCTCCGAGGACGGCGGCGAGACCTGGTCGGGTGACGGCATCCCGGGCGAGGTCCACGTGGACCACCACAGCCTCTGGATCAACCCCAGCAACGGCAAGCACCTGATGCTCGGCAACGACGGCGGCCTGTACATCACTTACGACCGCGGCAAGCAGTGGGACCACCACAACCACGTCGCGATCGGCCAGTTCTACCACGTCCAGGTCGATAACCGCCCGCTCTACAACGTCTACGGCGGCCTCCAGGACAACGGCACCTGGGGTGCCCCGAACCGCACGCGCTCCAACGAGGGCCCGGTCAACAGCGACTGGTTCCGCGTGGGCGGCGGCGACGGCTTCATCGTCATGGTCGATCCCGAGGACCCCGACCACGTCTACGGCGCGTCGCAGAACGGCAACGTCTACTCGGTCAACTTCCGCACCGGTGCCCGCCGCAGCATGCGGCCCCGCGCCGAGCGCGGCGAGGACCGCTACCGCTGGAACTGGAAGACCCCGTTCCTCCTGAGCCACCACAACGGCGGCATCTACTACTCGGCTGGCAACCACGTCTTCCGCTCGCTCGACGAGGGCGAGAACATGGAGAAGATCAGCCCCGAGATCACCCGCACCCGCCGCGGCGCGGGCACGGCCCTCGATGAGTCGCCGCTGAACGCCAACCACATCATGGTCGGCACCGATGACGGCTCGCTCTGGGTGACTGCTGACGGCGGCAAGGAGTGGACCAACATCGTCTTCCCGTACGACGAGAGCGCGTTCAACGAGGACGCCGAGGACGGCCCCCGCGCCGCGGGCAGCCCGGCACCGGCGGCCGAGACGCAGAACAAGGCTCAGAACGAGGTCCAGAGCGACGAAGAGTTCGACCTGTTCGAGTTCTTTGACCTCGACCGTCCCGCCTCGCTGGACGAGGACGAGAGCTTCATCGATGACGGCACCGATTCGCTCAGCGCCCAGCCGGCGCGGGCGGGTCAGAGCCGCATCCAGCAGATGGTCCGCCGCATGGACCGCAACCGGGACGGCAAGCTGCAGAAGTCCGAGGTCCCGGAGCAGATGCAGTGGATCTTCCCCGTGCTCGACGTGAACGAGGACGACGTCCTCGACCGCAGCGAGCTCGAGAAGGGCGCCGAGAAACTCAGCCAGGGCCGTTCGGGCAACGCCGCCGCGGCCACCAGCGAGCGCTCGAACAGCGATCGGGCGCAGGCGCAGCCGAGCCGCCGTGCCCAGGCGCGCGCGTCGGCGCAGGCTTCGAGCAACGCTCCGGCGTCCTCGGACGACCCGATCGCGGGCGTCTGGGTGCTCGAGATCCAGTCGGAGCAGGCCCCGGGCGAGATCATCGTCGAGATGATCCGCAAGGACGACGGCTCGTACGCCGCCAAGGTGGACGCCGCGTTCATCGAGGGCGCCGAGGAGGCCCCGGTCCAGATCGATGAGGACAACAACAGCTTCACCATCGAGCTCGATGCGGGCTTCGGCGTGCTCACCGTCAAGGGCGAGATCGACGGCGACACCCTCACCGGCGAGCTCAGCTCCGCCGACGTCGGGTTCAGCGCCCCGTTCACCGGTGCCCGCGAGGGCGCGAACGGCGCGTCCTCCGGCAAGGGCGACACGCTCTCCTCGATGCTGCCCGGCCCGCGCCGCGTGCAGTCGATCGAGTGGTCGAAGTTCGACGAGGACCGTGTCTACGTCGTGATGGACGGTCACTACGCCGATGACGACGCCGCGTACGTCTTCATGTCGGACGACGCGGGCCAGTCGTGGATGTCGCTGACCGACAACCTCCCCGAGGTCACCACCCGCGTGCTCCGCGAGGACCTCGAGAACGAGGATCTGCTCTACCTCGGTACCGAGTTCGGCCTCTACGTCTCGATCGACCGCGGCACAACCTGGACCAAGTTCCACAACAACCTGCCGACCGTCGCGATCCACGACATCGCGCAGCACGAGACGATGGGCGACATCGTGCTCGGCACCCACGGCCGCAGCTTCTGGGCCCTCGACGTCACCTCGCTCCGCCAGATGACCGGCCCGGCCCGCAACGCCGACGCGTTCCTCTTCGAGCCCAACACCGTCTACCGCTGGCGCTCCGAGCCCAGCCGCGGCTCGGGCACCCGCTACTTCGCGGGCGACAACCCGGACGGCAACGCCGAGATCTTCTACAACCTCGGCTCGTCGCAGCAGGACATCTCGATCGAGATTCACGACATCAACGGCAAGCTCGTCAAGGCCCTCGACGCCGAGGGCTCGGCCGGCCTGCACAAGGTCGAGTGGAACCTCCGCAAGGACCCGCCCGCGGGCCAAAACGACAACCGCTTCCGCCGCTTCGGCCCGCTCGTCGAGCCCGGCACCTACCGCGTCGTGATGACCGCCGGCCCCTACACCATCAGCCGCCCGCTCGTGGTCGAGAACGACCCGGAGATGGGCGAGCAGGTCTTCGCCACCGATTCGTTCCTCTCCGAAGAGACCTTCGGCGAGGAGGAAGAGGGCGGCGACGACGGCCTGATCCGCCGCTAAGACCTGACCAACCCTGAATCCCGCGCGGGGCGTCGAACGGCGCCCCGCGTCGCTTCCGCGGCACGAACACAAACAGCACCCCACAGATGGAGATCCGTTCATGGACCTCACGCGTACCGTTCTCGCGTCCTCCCTCGCCCTCGCGACGACCGCGCCCCTCGCGCAGCTGTCGGACATCGACCCCGCCGACGTGGACGCGCAGTGGATCGCCGAGAACTACACCAAGCGCGAGGTCTACATCCCGATGCGGGACGGCGTGCGGCTCTACACCTCGATCTACGAGCCCAAGGACCGCTCCGAGACGTACCCCTTCATGATGAAGAGGACCCCCTACACCATCCGCCCCTACGGCGAGAACGCCTTCCCGAGCTACTTGGGCCCGCACCCCGCCTACGCAGCAGAGGGGTACATCTTCATCTACCAGGACGTCCGCGGGAAGAACATGTCCGAGGGCACGTTCGTCAACATGACGCCCCACGTCCCGCAGAAGAACTCCCCCACCGACATCGACGAGTCCTCCGACACCTACGACACGCTCGAGTGGCTGCTCGCCAACGTCCAGAACCACAACAACAAGGCGGGCCTGACCGGCATCAGCTACCCGGGCTTCTACTCCGCCGCCAGCATGATCGATCACCATCCCGCGCTCGTCGCGGTCAGCCCGCAGGCGCCGATCGCCGACTGGTGGTACGACGACTTCCACCACCACGGCGCACTCTTCCTGCCGCACGGGTTCAACTTCCTCAGTTCGTTCGGTC
This sequence comes from Planctomycetota bacterium, assembly GCA_038746265.1. GTDB lineage: Bacteria > Planctomycetota > Phycisphaerae > Phycisphaerales > UBA1924 > JBCBKP01. Next base: position 17,229 of record JBCDKU010000023.1, on the reverse strand, counting down.
TCCCCCGCGAGGGCCCGACCCAGACCCGCGCCCCGCGCCCGTTCACCTACCCCACCGTTGACGGCTACGACTTCTACCTGAATCACGTGGGCGAGCTCGAGACGCTCCGCACCGACGCCTACGTCGGGCAGCAGGTGGACTTCTGGAACCAGATCATCGCCCACCCCAACTACGACGAGTTCTGGCAGTCCCGCAACATCGTCCCGCACCTCAAGAACGTCAGCCCCAACGTCCTCACCGTCGGCGGCTGGTTCGACGCCGAGGACCTCTACGGCCCGCTCAAGATCTACGCCTCGTCCGAGCGCAACAACCCGCTCGTCAACAACAAGATCGTCATGGGCCCCTGGCGCCACGGCGGCTGGGCCCGCAGCTCGGGCGAGCAGCTGGGCGACCAGTACTTCGCGCCCGACGTCAGCGAGTACTACCGCACGTTCATCGAGCAGCCCTGGTTCAAGCATCACCTCAAGGGCAAGGGTGACAAGCCCGAGGTCGCCGAGGCGACAATGTACGAGACGGGCCGCAACTACTGGCACAACTTCAGCGAGTGGCCCCCGGCGAGCGCCCAGACCCGCTCGCTCTACATGCATGACGGCGGCAAGCTCGGCTGGACCCAGCCCCGCGTCAGCGACTCGCCCGACTCGCGCGACAGCTTCGTCTCCGACCCCGATGCGCCCGTGCCCTACACCGAGACCGTCTCGATCGGCATGGTCGCGACCTACATGACCGAGGATCAGCGATTCGCCTCGCGCCGGCCAGACGTGCTCGTCTACCAGACCGACGTGCTCGAGGAGGATGTCACGATCGCGGGCGAGATCCTCGCCGACCTGTGGGTCTCGACGACCGGCTCGGCCGCCGACTGGGTCGTCAAGGTGATCGACGTGCAGCCGGGCGACACGCCGAACACCCCCGCCGCGACGCCCGGCAACCCGACCGCGGGCTCGCACTACATGGTCCGCTCCGAGGTCATCCGCGGACGTTTCCGCGAGTCGCCCTCGGAGCCCAAGCCCTTCACGCCGAACGAGATCACGAAGGTCGAGCTGCCGCTGCAGGACACCTTCCACACGTTCAAGAAGGGCCACCGGATCATGGTCCACATCCAGTCCACGTGGTTCCCGCTCGTGGACCGCAACCCGCAGACGTACCTCGACAACCCGTACCTCGCCAAGGCCGAGGACTTCACGAAGCAGACGCACACCGTGCACCGCTCGCGCGTGCACGCCAGCCGCCTGCAGATGGGCGTCATCCCGGCCGACCAGCGTGACCTGACGATCGATCCGCGCTTCAGCCCGACGGACGGCATCGTGGGCGACCGGACGGCCTCCAGCGACGACTGATGCCGAGCGTCCGCGGCACACTTGGATCAGATCGCGCCGCGTCGCTTGCCGCGGCGGTTCTTGTTCATCGCGCGCGTCACCACGGGCAGGAGCCACAGGTACACGCCGCTGATCCAGAGCAGCAGCAACGCCGCGCCCGCGGGCAGGAAGACCCAGAGCTTCGTCACGTCGCCCGCGAAGAAGCTGCCGTCGTGGATCGATTCGATCAGGTCCGACCGCCGGTACGCGACCTGCAGGACTTCCCCCGTGGCGGTATCGACCTGGACCTCCCAGCGGCTCACGCCGCGGACCTTGACCATGCCCTTGTCGGGACGCACATCCAAGCGATCGACATCGGCCCACGAGTCGATGCCCGCCTCCTCGACCGTCCGGGCGGCATCGAGAATCGCATCGAACCCGATGCTGGGCCCGAGCTCGCGCTCGCTGCCCTTCGCGCTGGGCGGCTGGATCCAGGCGACGTCCTTCTTGAGCTGCAGGATCACGCCCGTCGCGAGGATCACGACTACCGGGAGCGCCGACAGCACCGCGGCCCAGCGGTGCCACGACCTCGACCACCTGTTCGCTCGCTTCCAGACCGGGTGACGGGACAACGCACATCCTCTCTCGGGACCACTCTCTCAGGACTCTACGCCCGAGCCTTCACGCTCATCGAGCTGCTCGTCGTGATCGCGATCATTGCGGTCCTGATCTCCCTGCTCCTGCCGGCGCTGGGCTCGGCCCGGCTCACCGCCCGCCAGCTCAAGAGCCTGAGCAACATGCGGCAGATCGGGATCGCCTGGGAGATCTACGCCGACGAGAACATGGGGGTTGCCGTCCCGTCGCAGCCCGGGCGCTTCGCCGACGAGCGGCTCAACCTCTACGACGTCGGCAACGGGCTCCACTACCGACCCCGCTGGTTCGCCGTCCTCGGGGGCGTCATCGGCAGCTACGCCTACGCCAGCCCCTCCACCGACCGCGCCGACGAGCACTCGCTCCCGATCGTGAACGAGCTCTTCATCGACCCGCAGACGCCAGAGTGGGTGTCGACGCGCAACTGCTCCTACGGCTACAACGCCCAGTTCCTCGGCAACACCCGCTTCCTCGATTATGCCGACGGCAACGGCTTCATCAACTACCCCGTGTCGGCCTACCGCATCGAATCCGCGAGCACCGTGCAGTTCACGACGAGCCTCGGCACCGCCGCCGGCAAGCCCGAGCTGCTCCGCACCGAGAACCGCGCCGACGGCGGCCGCGACCCCGAGCTCCGCGCCCGCGGCGGGCACGGCTACCAGATCGACCCGCCCAGGCTCACGCAGACCAGCGACTTCGGCGACCGACGCAACCGCGCCCCCGAGCACCGCTCCGCGCCCGACCCCCGCTACTTCGGCAAGGCCCTCGTCACCTTCGCCGACGGCCACGCCGTCCCGATGACGCTCGCCGAGCTCGGCTACGGCGTCCGCCCCGACGGCAGCGTCGTCGCCGGCTTTGAGGCCGACGCGGGCGACTACCCCGTCACCAACCGCCTTTTCAGCGGCACGCTCGGCGACGACAACCCACCCGACGCGGTGACTGATCGGTAGTGCAACGTAGCAGCTGATCAGATATGCTTCGCCACGATGATAAGTGTCCTGGCAAATTTGACGGCCGATGACCTAACCGCACTTGCTGCGGTCGGTGGCGTTGCAGCGACAATTGCAATTGCTCCTTTCGGAATCTATCGCTTTGTTATGGACAAACGACTCGAACGCCAAGCACCGCTATGGGACCGACGCATCGAGCTCTACTTCGAAGTCAGTCGTGTCGCAGCCCTCCTCGGAACAACATCTCCGCTAGACGCCGAGGAAGAACAAGACTGGAAGATCGCAGCACGAAAGTTCTGGGTGATGTGGTCCGGCGAGATGATCCTCGTCGAAGGCGCAGACGTTGAAAGTGAGATGGTCCGCTTTGGCGATGCTCTCCAAGCAGTGTCCGATGCGACTGCAGCAAATGATGCTGACGACTCAGATCATTTTCAGAAGTTGCATGCCGAACTATGGCAGGTGAGCCTCGAACTCTCACGTGCACTTCGGCGCTCTATCTCTCAGACATTGAACGCAAAACTCGGTGAGCTTGACGGCGGCAGATCTACTAGCGGCCCTCACAGCAAGAATAGTTAAAGTTTGGTTGAGCTTCGGTATTCATCAGCATCCATCCTGATGAAGCTAGCTCGATACACCCCGTCGCAGACTTTGAATCTAAGTGTCCCAAACGCTCGAAGTGAATTTCGATGCGATAGCTTGCTCATGTCTCAGGCCTTCCTCATTCCTTGCTCCACTATGCTCGAAAGGACCACCCGTGGCTACTGCCTTCGACCCCTCCACGATCAAAGAGACCGAGAAAATCGCCGCCGAATCGCCCGACGGCATCCCGGCAAGCCCGAAGTCAGGCCCGAAGCAGATCACCACGCTGCTGATCCTGATCGCCGGCTTCTTCCTCGCCGCGGCGATCCTCGCGGCGATCTTCATCAACGTCTGGATCGGCGCGGTGGTTCTCTCTGGATGCATCGCGCTGATCGTCGTCGCCCCGACGTTCACCGTCGCCGGCATGCGCGCAGAAGAACGCCGAAGGATCAACGCCTCCGACGAGATCGACGCCAAGACACGCGATCGAAACTACTGATCCGCAACTGACTCGCTAGCTCAGCCGCCCGCCGCGGGGATGAGATCGTCCGCCTCCGACGCCGGCTCGCGATCAACCTCCATCCACCGCGTGATGAAGTCGAAGTACATCCGATTGCGGTGGCCCGACCGCACGCCGTGCCGCGCGCCCGGGTAGTACATGAAATCGAAGTCCTTGTCCGCGTCCTGCAGCGCGTCGATGAGCCTCACCGAGTTCTGCATGTGCACGTTGTCGTCCATCGCGCCGTGCACGAGCATGAGCCGGCCCGACAGATCCTCAGCTGACAGAACCACGCTTGTCGCGTCATACCCCTCGGGGTTGTTCTGCGGCGTATTCATGTATCGCTCGGTGTAGATCGAGTCATAGTCCCGCCAATCGGTCGGCGGCGCACCGCTGATACCAGCCGCGAACAAATCGGTCTGCGTCATCGCGAAGCCTGTCATGAACCCGCCGTAGCTCCAGCCGTCCATGCCGATGCGGCTGCCGTCCACCCAATCGAACGTCTTGATCCACTCGATCATCTCCGCGACGTCGGCGACCTCGCGGATACCGAGTTGGCGGTACGCCGTCCACGTGGACTGCGCGCCCTTGCCGCTCGCCGGGTAGGGATCGCCCCGGAACATCACGATGCCCAGGTTCGCGTAAAGCTGCTGCTGCAGGCGGCCGCCTGACCAGTCGTCCCGCACCGTCGGCGCGTGCGGCCCGCCGTACGTCTGGAACCACACCGGGTACGACTTCGAAGGATCGAAGTCGGGCGGGTAGACGATCACGCCCTCGAGCGTCACGCCCTCCTTCGACCGGATCTGCACCATCTCCACCTCGCCGAGCCGGTACTCCTCGAGCTCGTAGACCGGGTTGGTATCGATCCAGCGGATCAGCCCCCCACCGTCGGTCGTGCGGAGCGCCACCTTCGTGGGCTCCTCGTAGCTCGACCACGAATCAACGAACATCGAGCCGTCGGGGCTGAGCGAGACGCGGTGCGAGCCCGGCTCGTAAGTCAGCCGCTCGATCTCGCCGCCCGACATCTGCACGCGGTAGAAGTTGTTCGCGATGTGGCTATCGACGGTGCCGTCGAAGTAGATCCAGCCCGAGTCCTCGTCGATCAGGTGGATGTTCCGCACCTCGAACTCGCCCTCGGTGATCCGGTTGCGGATCGTGCCGTCCTTGTTGAAGTGATACAGGTGCAGCCAGCCGTCCCGCTCCGAGCGATAGATGAAGCTGCCGTCCGCGAGGTCGTAGGGCTCGCCCGTCGGCTCCACCCACGCCTCGGTCGTCTCGCGGAAGAGCTTCTCGGGCTTCCCACCCTCAGGCCCCACGACGTGCCAATCGAGCCACGTCTGTGCACGGTCCTGGATCATCACGCGCAGCTGATCGCCCGCGTCCGTCCAGTCGATCGCCGTGATCAGATACGCCCCGCGGTCGTAGCCCGTCAGATCCACCACGCGCGGCCGCCCGCCCGCGGGCGACGCGATGCGCAGCTCGACGTGCGGGTTCGGGTCGCCCGGCTTCGGGTACCGCGTGTTCTCAACGACCTGCCCGTCCGGCACGTCGTTCACGATCGTGAAGCTCGGCACGTCCGACGCGTCAGTCACGTAGTACGCGATCGCCGACGAATCGGGCGACCACCAGTACGTCTTCCAGCTCCGCCCGAGCAGCTCCTCGAAGTAGACCCAGTCCGCCTTGCCGTTGCGGAACAGGTCCGTCCCGCCCGTCGTGATCGCCCGCTCGGTCTGCGTGACGACATCAACCACGAACAGGTCGTTCTCCTTGACGAAACTCACCCACTGCCCGTCCGGGCTCAGCTCCCAGAGCTCCTCCTCGAGCGGATCAGCCGTGAGCCGCACGAGCCCTTCGCCCGAACGCTCCGCGTAGAACAGATCGTCCGCGTGCTCGAAGACAACACCCCGGTTGATGTCATCGCCCGGCCGCGGCGCCGCGGAGAAGTACCGCCGCACGATCGCCTTGGAATCCTTCTCCGTCACCGCCGGGTGCGCGGCCAGCCGCTCGGCGACCTCGTCGGGCACCGAGCCCACGGGCTCCGATCGCCCGCTCGCCGCGTGCACGAGCCGCTGCTCGCCGTCCTTGTTCTGGTAGAAGTGCTCGTCGTCCGCCCAGCTCACACGGACCGGCGAGCCCGAGAGCTGCGGCCGCGCACCGCGATCGCTGCCGTAGAGCGCGTCGTACGTCACACGCTTTCCCGTCACACGGTCCTCGGGCAGGGACCGCGCGGAACGCAGCGTCATAGGCGTCCGTGTCGGCACGCGCAACACCGGGAAGCGCTCGCCGGGTGTCAGGTCGTCATCGAAGTAGTTCCACGTGACGAGCCCGTCGCTCGAACGCGGCTCCAGCAGGAACACCGCGAGGTTGCCGAGCTTCTGCGCCGTGCGGACGACGTACATGTCGGGCTCGAGCCGCTCGAAGCCCGAGATCCGCGACGCCTGCAGGTTGCGCACGATCTCGTGGCCCTCGTAGGCCCGCTGGGCGTATGACACCTCGCCCAGGCGGTAGAACTCGGCATCGACCTCGATCTCCTCGCGGAGCACCTCGACCTCGATGCCGTGCCGCTGTAGTGCCTGCGCGATGTGCTCGTGCGACGCCGGGAACACGTACGCGTACGGCCGCGGCACCGACACCGTCGGCACGAAGTTGTTGAAGAACTCGACTTCATAGTCGCGAGGCTCGCCCTTCCAGCCCCGCGTCACGCCCTGGCGCCGGTTGCCTTCGTCGTCGTACTCGTTGTAGCCCTTGACGGTGATCTTTTCGCCGAACGGCTGCACGCGGTGCCGGATCGCGACCTCGTCCTCACCCGAGGGCTCGCGACCCGCCGCGATCGTCCGCTCATCCGCGGCCTCGACCAGCTCGATCATCTCGGCCTTGTTGGTCTGCGCGTAGTTCAGCAGCTGCACGCAGAACTCGTGTGTCGCGCGGACGCGGTCCTCGAACGTCGCGTAGGAGTACGCCTCGGTCAGCACGCTGATCCGGTTGCGGATGCCGCGGTAGGGCGCGCCGTACCGCGGCTCGGCCGGGTAGGTCGTCCACGCGGTGTGGTTGCGGCTGAAGTTGCCGTACCAGTGGAACTCGTAGTCGCTCGCGGCTTCGGCCATCCGATCGACCGCCGGCAGCATCTCGTCGCGGACGTACTCGAGCACCGCCGTGTCGCCCGCGGGGTTCTTGGGGCCCTGGTAGGTCAGCGTGTAGCGGTGGTTCGAGCCGTTGGTGGTGTGGGTATCGACGATCATCGTCGGGTCCCACTCGTTGAAGAACCGGATCATCGCCCGCGTCTCGGGCGCGTCCATCTTGATCCAGTCGCGATTGAGATCGAAGCCCTGCGCATTGGGACGCTGGCCCATCTCGTCGGGCCCGTTCTGGCCCGGTCGGTTGTCCTCGTCGAACCGCTCGTTGCCGTCGGCGTTGTAGATCGGAGTCAAGCAGATGATGAGGTCTTCGAGCAGCTCGTGGCGGTCGCTCTCCTCGTCGATCAGCTCCCGCGCGAGCATCTGCAGCGCTTCCTTGCCGCACACTTCGCCCGCGTGGATGTTGCCGAAGAGCATGACCGTCATGCGATCATCGCCGCGGGCCTGCTCGGCGGTGTGCACGGGGGGATCGGCGATCACCAGCAGCGGGATCTCGCGCCCCTCGGAGGTCTCGCCGATTGTGCTCAGGTGCGCGAGGTCGCTCCGCTCGGCGATCTCCTCCACGAACCGCATCACGTCGTCGTACGTGCTGGTCTCGCGGAAGTCGGTCCGCTCGGCCGTTGTGAGCAGGTCCTGCCCACACGCCGCACCGGCCATGCCCGCAAGGACAGAAAACGCCGCCGCAGCCGCGGCCGTGAATCGCATCGACTTCATCCGTAACCCTCCGATCGAGCCGCCGCGGGCCTCGTGCCCCGAGCCGCTCCACCCGGGGAGCTTACGGGCTGAATCTCCGACGCGCCTCTTGCTTTCACCGCTCTTGTTCGTATTGTATTTGGGTGACCGATCACGACCCTGACATACTGCCCGACATTCCGCCCGACTACGCCTATGAGGGGGTCCTCCCCGAGGGTCCTGCTCACCGCCGCGGCTCGGGCGTCAACCCCACCAACCGCTTCGAGCCCGTGAAGCTGCACGTGCTCGGCGAGGAGCTCGACCGCCGGCTCATCGAACGCGCAGGCGACGACCAGCCACGCAAGGTCGAGCGGACCATCTACGACGACCGCTCCGAGTCCATCATCAACCGCGTCGCGCCCACCTCGGACGTGCCCTTCAACTGGACGCTCAATCCCTACCGGGGCTGCGAGCACGGCTGCGTCTACTGCTTCGCCCGCCCCTACCACGAGTTCCTCGGCTTCAGCTGCGGCCTCGACTTCGAGACCAAGCTCATCGCCAAACGCGACGCCCCCCACCTGCTCCGCCGCGAGCTCGCGAGGCCCAGGTGGTCGGCCGAGCCGATCGTGATGTCCGCGATCACCGACATCTATCAACCGGTCGAGCACGAGCTCCGGATCGCACGGCAATGCCTCGAAATCCTCGCCGACTGCGCCCAGCCTGTCAGTACCATGACCAAGGGCGCTCTCGTTCTCCGCGATACCGACCTCTGGCAGAAGCTCGCCGAGCAACAAGCCGGCCGCGTCGTCGTCACGCTGGTCACGCTCGACGCCGACCTCGCAAAATCGCTCGAGCCCCGTGCCGCGACACCCGCGGGCCGCCTGCGGATCATCCGCGAGCTGTCGGGCGCGGGCATCCCCGTCTCGATCAACGTGGCCCCGATCATCCCCGGCCTCACCGACCACGAGATCCCCCGCCTGCTCGAAGCCGCCGCCGACCACGGCGCGAGCCGCGCGAACTACTCCATCCTCCGCCTGCCGTGGCAGGTCAAGACCGTCTTCAGCGAGTGGCTCGATCGCCACGTCCATCCATCGAGGAAACGCGCCGTCGAGGCCGCCCTCCGCGACGCCTACGGCGGCAAGCTCTACGACTCCGACCTCACCAAACGCCGAGGCGCCGGCAAGCGTGTCGAACAGATCCGCCAAACCTTCCACGTCTTCCGTAAACGCACGGGCCTCGACAAGAACCGGCCCGACCTCACGGGCGGTAACTTCCGCCCGCCCGAGCAGGGCGGCCAGCAACGCCTCTTTGCCTAGCCTCCGGCTCAGGACTTGTTCATCGCGACAATCAACGCGATCGCACCAACGACCGCCAGCCCCAGCACGACAAGCCCCGCGATCTTCCACGCCGACCACGGACGCTCACCCTTCACCTCGCCCGTGCGCGCGTTGACGATGAACCGGTAGACCTTGTTCTTGAACCGGAACGCGCTCACCCACACGGGCAACAAAATGTGCTTAAATGACACGCCGTCGTACTGCGTCTTGTGCGACGTGATCCGCTGCACGTCCCCGCCGATATCGGCGCGCACATCGCCCTGGATCACGCCCCACATGAGCCCCTGAGCCGCGCCGAACCCCTCGGCAAGATCAACCCGGTAGCTCTCCGCGACAAACCCAGACAGAAACTCGTCCTCGTAGGGCGAGAGCGACTCCAGATCCCACGGCTCGAGCGCCTCGACGTGCTTCCGCGGCAGCGAATCCGAGGCCAGCACCAGCACATCATCGAAGGGACGCGCGACCGTCCCCGAGACCGGCCGCCACCGCGTTTTCTGAACCTGCCGCGTCCGCATCCGCCCTTTGGAATCGGTGTACGTCTGCGTGACGTAATAGTGATCCCCGCGCATCCCGCGATAGAACGTCGTCGTGTACGCGTCGTACGTCCAGTACGGCAAGTACACGCCCGACAGCCGCGAATCGACCCGCGCCTGATCCTTCAGCCCGCCCGGCACCAGCCAGAGCTTCTTGAGCCACGACCGGAACGCCTCCCGCGCCTCCGCCCGCGTCACCTTGAAAGGCAACAACGCCCGCGGCTTGATCAGTTTGCGGCTCGTCGCCGTCGCGACGATCGGGTGATCGCAGTACAGACACCGGAACGAATCCACGTCCGCCGGCCGATCGGTCTCCGCCCCGCACGCGTCGCACTTCACGACCGCGTGCTCCTCGGTCTCCGCCGACGCCGCCAGCAGTTCGAGGTGCGCCCGGAAGTCGAGCTCCTCGATGTCCTCCTCGGACCGCGGGATCGTCACCGCGTGCTCGCAGTACGGGCACACCAGCGAATCCGTACCAGGGGCGAAGGTCAGCTTCGCGCCGCACTGCGCGCACGGGAACTGCCGATCGCGAGCCGGCTCCTCCTCCAGCGCCTCGTCCTCGGGATCGAGATCTCGGATCAGCTCTTCATCGACCGCCACGGATCACTCCTGCGGCGGCAGCGGCGGCGGCGTGGACGCGAACACCGGCGCGAGCTCCGCGACGCCGCCCGCCTTCTCCCAGCCCGCCATCCCCTGCGTCCAGACAAGCGACTCCCGCGTCAGACGACCCGACGACGCCTGCTGCTGCAATCCATCAAGATCGAACGGCCCCGTCTGCTGCCCATCGACCGCGACGAAGTACTGAATCCCCGTCGGGATCGGCGGCGGAATGCCCGCGGCCGGTCCCGTCGCGGGCGTATTGAGCGCCTGCCCCATCTGCTGCCCGAACGCAAGGCCCAGCCCCGCGCCCATGCCGCCCGCGGCGAGCCCGCCCCCGCCCTCGTTCTGCGCGGCGTCCTTGATCGCCTCGGCGGCCTGGAACTGCGTGTACTTCCGCAGGTCCCCGATGATGCCCATGCTCGAACGCTTGTCGAGCGCCTCCTCCACCTCGGGCGGGAGCGAGACGTTCTCGACCAGCAGCTTCGCGAGGTCGAGGCCGTAGGTGCCGAACTCCGGCGCGATCCGCTCGGTCAGCAGCTGCCCAAGCTCGTCGTAGTTCGAAGCGAGGTCGAGGATCGGGATCTTGAGCTCGCCCAGCTTGTCGCTGAACCGGGACACCACGATGTTGCGCAGCTGATCGGTGATCTCGTCCTTGGTGAAGCGCCCGTCGGTGCCCACGATCTCCTTGATGAACGCGCCGGGGTCGGTGACCTTCGTCTCGTAGCTGCCGAACGCCCGCAAGCGGACAGGCCCGAACTCCGGGTCGCGGAGCATGATCGGGTTCTTCGTGCCCCACTTCAGATCGGTGAAACGCCGCGTGGAGACGAAGTAGACCTCCGCCTTGAACGGGCTGTCGAACCCGAACTTCCAGCCCTTGAGCGTCGCGAGGATCGGCAGGTTCTCCGTCTCGAGGCGGTACATGCCGGGCGTGAAAACGTCGGCGAGCTGCCCCTCGTTGATAAACACCGCCGCCTGGCCCTCGCGGACCGTGAGCCGGGCCCCGTTCTTGATCTCGTTGTCGTGCCGCTGGAAGCGGTAGACCATCGTGTCGCCCGAGTCGTCGGTCCACTCGATGATGTCGATGAGTTCGGTGCGCAGCTTGTCAAAGAAACCCATGGTGTATCCTCCCGACTAAAGAATAGGAAAACACCGCAGATGATTGCACTCACGCTGTCCTCCACGATTCAGGTCATGCTCGGAGTCTTCGGTCTCTTCGCGATTTTCGGCGCGGCGGGGATGGCGTTCTTCCTCGTCATCTGCATCCGGAACCACATGCGGCTCGCCCGTCTCCGGCGCACGACCGCCCGGATTGTCAGAATCGTGACGGGGCGAGATGACTTCCGACTGGGCAACGGGCACGTGATCACGTTCGAACTCGAGATCAACGGCGAGTCGGTCACGCGGAGTTGCCGCAGAGGCGGCCCGTGCCCGTTCAAAGCCGGTGATCACGCGCGTGTGGTCTACGAGCCGCACACGGACTTCGTCACCCTGGACGGCCGCCACGCCCGACGAGTCGCTTTCGTCCTGCTCGCGGCGTTGATCCTCGCGAGCGCCGGGATGGGGCTTTTCGGGATGCTCATCGCGTTCGGCTAGCCCGGCGCCACCGAACTGGCGCTCTGCTCGCGCAGCCCCAGGAGAGACTTAGCGTGACCGAGGACGGCTTGGTCGAGTTCGAGCACCGGCGGCCACGCCCGGACCGGCTGGCCGTTCGCCTCGTCGCCCCTCTCCCCCTCCTGAGAACGGGTCTTGGGCGTCGCGTCGAACGCGAGGCAGTTCACGCCGCTCTCCGCGGGCGTAATCAGATCCCGCGTGGGGTCCATGTTCGCGAGCCAGTGGAACAGCCCGTCGATCGCGTCGCGGCAGTCCACGCCGCGTCCGACCGCGACGATGAACGGCGCGACCCGCTCGTCCGGCTTGCCGCGCAGGCGATCGAGGATCTGACCCAGCACCCGACGCCCGAGCCCCGCGCCGTCGGGCTCGTCGTATCCCCGCGCGGTCTCGACGATCAGCCAGCCCGGCGCGGCCTCCGGGATCGCCGCGTCACGCACGCCGTCCACCGTCGTGACCGCCTCGAGCAGCTCAACCAGGTCGTTGCCCTCCGGCAGCACGCGGGGCGCTTTCGAGACCGCGATCCCGTTGACCTCCTCGCCCGCCCAGGGACGCGTGCAGTCAAACCCGATCTTGCCACCGGCCGCCAGACGCGGCGCGGCATGGTCGAGGATGTCGAGCGGGCCGTTGACAAGCTCGACATCACGCCGCGGGTCACACCACCGCGACGCGGCCTCCAGCACCGCCCGTTGATCGTGCACATCGGTCTGGTCATCAACAACAAAGATCGATTTCGTCCACGCCATCTGCCCCGCGCCCCAGATCGCGTGCATCACACGCCGGCCCTGCAACGGGTAGTGCTTCTGGATCTGCACGAACGCGCAATTGTGGAACGCGCCGAACATCGGCAGGTCGTAATCCGCGATGTCGGGGATGAGCACCTTCAAGAGGGGCAGAAAGAGCCGCTCGGTCGCCTTGCCCAGGAAGTAGTCCTCCTGAGGGGGCAGCCCCACCACCGTCGTCGGGTAGATCGCGTCCCTCCGGTGCGTCACCGCGGTGACCTTGAGCACCGGGTAGCGGTCGGGCATCGAGTAAAACCCCGTGTGATCACCGAAGGGGCCCTCGAAGACCGCGCCCGGACCGAGCGGCTCGTCGGTTTCGCGCGGGTCCCACCCGATGAACCCGGCCTCGTGGCTGACGTACCCCTCGATGATCATCTCCGCGTTCGCGGGCACCCAGAGCGGCACCGTCTTGCCCTTCACGAGCTTGATGCCGCCCTGATTCAGGAAGCCGCCCATCAAGAGCTCGGAGATGCCGGGCGGCAGCGGCGCGGTCGCGGCATACGGCAGCACGCTCTCGCCGCCCAGCGCGATCGCCACGGGCATGTCCTCGCCGCGCTTCTTCCACGACCGCCAGTGGCTCGCGCCGTCGTGGTGCATGTGCCAGTGCATCGCGAGCCGCTGCTTACCGAGCAGCTGCACGCGGTACATACCGATGTTGTGCGACGAGGGCTTGTCCTCACCGATGTCGTCGGCGTGGATTGTGTGGATCCCCGAGAGCGTGATGTACCGCCCCCGAAACTCCCGCTCCCACCGCTCCGCGTCGATCCCCGGATGCCCCAGATCCGGCACGCGCTCGTTGACCCCCTCCGGGTACCCGAGCGCCGCGTAGTCGCCATCGTGCTGCCAGCACCGGATGATCGGGAGCGTCGTCAGGTCGATCGCGTCCCCCGTGACCACGACCTCCTGACTCACCGCCGACTTCTTCCGCTTGGGCCCGATCTTGAGCAAGGGTGCGAACTGCTTCGCCTTCGCGATCGCCTCACCCAGCCCCCGCGGCGGCTGGGGCTTGACGAGTTCTCCGATGACCGCCCCGATCCCATCGAAGCCGCCGAACTCGTACTTGGCTCCCTTTCGGACCGTGACCTCGACGTTGGAGGTCGCCCCGTCCTGATACGAGCGTGTGTCGTGCCGACCGAACGCACCGAGCGCCATCTCCATCCGCCGATAGCTCCCGTACGCGTTGATCAGCACCGGGAACTTCGAGCCCTTGACGTTCTCGCACAGGATCGCGGGACCGCCCCGATCCCAGTACACCGGGTCGTTCGACTTCGCCGAGCCGCTCGGCTCGCCCGGGCAACGCGATTTGCTCGCCAGATCCGCGAGATGCCCGATCTCGAGCACCGGATCGATCTCGTCGGTGATGCGCACCAGCTCGCCCGCGTCATCGAGGGCACGGACGAAACTCTGAAGATCGGGATACATTCGAAGCAGCCTATGTCCGGATCCGCAACACCAACTCCGCCCATCCACGAGGCCGCCGCCCGCCGCGACTGGCCCGCGTTCTTCGAACGCATCGAGGGCCGCACACCGCGCGCGACGACCATCCGGGCGCTCGATCTCTTCGACGCCGAGGGCCTCCCCGATGCCCCGCTCGCGATCGACCTCGCCTGCGGGTCCGGTATCGACACCGCCGAGATGCTCAAGCGCGGCTGGGGCGTCCTCGCGATCGACAGCACGGCCGAGGGCATCGAGCGTCTCAAGGACCGCAAGCCGGCGCACAAAGCCGGTGACTGGCTCCGGACCAAGGTCGCGACGATGGAGGCCGCCGACCTCCCCGAGTGCCACCTGCTCAACGCGAGCTACGCCCTGCCCTTCTGCCCGCCGGCCGAATTCGACCATCTGTGGGCCAAGATCGAGACCGCGGTCACCCCGGGCGGCCGCTTCGCCGGGCAGTTCTTCGGCGACCGCGACTCCTGGGCGTCGGCCCCCGATCTAACGATCCACACCCGCGAGCGGGTCATGAGCCTGCTCTCGGGCTGGGTGCTCGAGTTCTTCAGCGAGGACGACAAACCCAGCTCGTGCGCCGAATTCCGCAAGCACTGGCACGTCTTCCACGTGGTCGCGCGAAAGCGATAAGGTTCAATCCCGAACCGGACCCTGACCGACCGATTGCAGAGGGGCACGCCGTTGAGCGACACACCAACCGAGTGGGCGATCGACGTCCAGAACGTCAAGAAAACCTATCGCGGCGGCACCAAGGCTCTCCGCGGCGTCGATCTCCGCGTCGCGAAGGGCGAGGTGTTCGGCCTGCTCGGGCCCAACGGCTCGGGCAAGTCCACGCTCGTCAAAATCATGATGACCGTGATCCGCAGGTCCGCCGGCAAGGGCTCGGTCCTGGGTGAGCCCATCGCCCACAAGCCGACCCTCCGCAAGATCGGCTACCTCCCCGAGCACCACCGCTTCCCGGGCTACCTCAAGGGCAAGCAGGTCCTCGAGTATGTCGGCGGCCTGCAGGGAATGGACCGCACGACCAAGAAGAAGCGGGCCGCCGAACTGCTCGACGCCGTCAAGATGACCGACTGGGCCAAGACGCCCGTGAAGCGGTACTCCAAGGGCATGCGGCAGCGCCTCGGTATCGCGCAGGCGCTCATCAACGATCCCGACCTCGTCATGCTCGACGAGCCCACCGATGGCGTGGACCCCGTGGGCCGCCGCGACATCCGCGACCTCTGCAAGCGGATGGTGGACGAGGGCCGCACGGTCTTTCTGAACAGCCACCTTCTGAGCGAGCTCGAGATGGTTTGCAGCCGTGTCGCGATCATGGTGCAGGGCGAGGTGCGGAGCCAGGGCACGATCAACGAGCTCGTTCAGGGGCAGGAGCGGTACGAGATCGTCATCGCCGCCGATCCGGCGCGGGCGGCCGAGTTCCTGCTCTCGGCGCTCCCGCCCGGCGCCGAACGCCCCGAGGGCGCGGGCCGGGGCACGCTCCCGTCGGGCGAGTGGGTCGAGATCAGCGGCACGACGCTCAAGATCGGCTCGACGCAGCCCGAGACGATCGCGCCGGTGCTCGACAACCTCCGCCGCGGCGGCGTCCTGATTCACACCGTGCGGCCCATGCGCCCGAGTCTCGAGGACCTGTTCATGCAGGCGGTCACCGATCCGACCACGGGCGAGGCGTTGATGCCGGGGGCTGCCGGCAAGAAAAAGAAGCGAACCAAGGCGCCGCGCGCGGGAGGTGACGCGTGATCGCTGTCACACAGACATGGACGCTGCTCGTCGATGCCTACCGCGAGCTGAACGCGCGGAAGCTGTTCTGGATCACGCTGTTCCTCTCGGGCTTGCTCGTGATCGTGTTCGCCCTGCTGGGCATCACCGATCAGGGCGTCACGTTCGGCCCCTTCACGATGCCGCTCCCGCTCTCTCTCGGCTTCTTCGGCGGCGAGGAGAACGGCGAGCGCAACTTCTACGCGCTGATGTTCAGCAACTTCGGCGTCAACATCTGGCTTACCTGGATCGCCGCGATCCTCGCGCTGATCTCG
Source organism: Planctomycetota bacterium (assembly GCA_038746265.1). Lineage (GTDB taxonomy): Bacteria > Planctomycetota > Phycisphaerae > Phycisphaerales > UBA1924 > JBCBKP01. The sequence goes on along the minus strand of JBCDKU010000023.1, from coordinate 1,113 downwards.
ACCGCGGGCATCGTCCCCGATCTCATCCAGGGCGGGGCGATCGACACCGTCCTCAGTAAGCCGATCGGCCGCGTCCGCCTGCTGCTCACGAAGTACTTCCTCGGGTTGCTCTTCGTGACGCTCCAGGTCTCGGTCTTCACGTTTGGCTGCTTCTTCGTCTTCGGTTTCCGTGCCAACGTCTGGGAGCCGCAGCTGCTGCTGGCGATCCCGATCGTCGTGACGTTCTTCAGCTATCTCTACGGCGTGTGCGCGCTGCTGGGCCTGCTGACGCGCTCGACCATCGCGAGCCTGCTCGTCACGCTGCTGTTCTGGTTCGTGCTGTTCCTCGTCAACTCCGCGGACGTCATTCTGCTGCAGTTCCGCACGCAATCCGAGCTCACCGAACAACGGCTGGTCGAGCGCATCGAGCGGATCGAGTCCAACACCGAGCGCGGCATCATCGGGCGGGTCCGCCGCGAGCAGGGCGACGAGGCGGCCGATGCCTACGAGGTCTCCGATCAGGAACTGCTCGAGACCAACCCCTTCCTGGTGCGCAGCCGCGAGGATCTCGAGAGCACCCGCGCGGACCTGTACGACCCGTGGGGGCTCGTCTTCTGGTCGGACTCGATCACGACGCTCAAGACCGTGCTGCCCAAAACCACCGAGACCACGGCGCTGCTCGAGCGCACGCTGGTGGATCTCAACGAGCTCGACTTCGGTGACCTGCCCGAGGACGACAACGCGCTGCCATCGGACGAGGTCGAGGGCGTGAGCATCTCCGCCCGCGAGGTCAACATCGCGACCGAGGAAGCGCTCCGAGACCGCTCGACGTGGTGGATCGTCGGCACGTCGTTGCTCTTCGAGGCGGCCGTGCTCGGGTTGGGTTGCCTGATCTTCTGGCGGCGCGACTTCTGATCGCGGTCGAACGAGCCGCGACCGTCAAGGAGCGGTTTGCTCAGAACCACGCGCTACGCCGGGCCGCTCCCGCACGGTCGCGGCTCGTCCGGAAAGGGCGGCGCTACTTCCCGAGCTCGCGACCGCGATCGCGCCCCGCGCGGATGGCGTCGATGATGGTCTGCTGCATCTGCTTCGCATCGAAGTGGCCCGTCACCGCCGCGGTCACACCGCCCGGGC
>JBCDKU010000022.1:0-32708 GCA_038746265.1 Planctomycetota bacterium | reverse complement strand
GTCGAACCGATGACCTGGGTGATGGTGCCCTTCGTGCCTGCGCCCATGTGCTGGTCTCCCCGCTCTGGAAGTCGGTGGGATAGTGGCTTTCTCTGCGTCCCGACGGGCCCGAAGACCGGTTCTCCGGCCCTCCCGGCGGGGTGCAAATGTAGGAGCGCCGGCCCCCCGGAGCCAAGCCCAACGCCAAGCCAGATGCCACGCGCGGCACCTCCATTCGACCACTGAGCTTCAGGCCGCCGTGCGGCTGCGGGAGGTGACAACCTCCGCCGTCGGCGTTGCGGGCCGCAGGATCGCCTCGAGCCGGTGCTCCCAGCGATGCTCGCGGTCGAACCGGTCCCGGGCCGCGGCCGCGATCCGCTCGCGGGCCGAGGCGTCGGCGGCGGCTGTTCGGACCGCCTTGAGCAGCTCGGGCCCGGACTCGAACGCGCACAGCTCCCGCCCCGGGCCGGTCCCGGTCTCGAAAAGCTCGCCGAGCCCCGCCGTCGCCCCGTGCACACAGGGCACGCCGCTTGCCACGATCTGGAAGGGCTTGTGGGTCACGCCCGCCTCGTCGTGGGGCTGGTTGATGTTGAGCCCGCACGCCCCACGCCGGTAGACCGCGGACTGCCGCGCGTAGCTCACCCAAGCTTTCTGCTCGGCCGTCTGCTCGATGCCGAGAGCCGAGGCGTCCGCCCCGAAGACGCCGACCTTCGCCCGCCGCGCGAGCCACGCGGGCCAGAACGACCGCAGCCCGATCGCGAGCCGCTGGATCCGCCGGATCGCGTCGTACCACCGCCGCGGCTCGGACCGGAGCCACCGGATCTCGCCCTCGAATGCCGAGAACGCGGGCCGGTTAGTGATTTCCCAGACCGTCGCGGCTGGCTGCTTGCACCGCATCGCGATCGCCGCCCGGCCGAACCCGGGCAGGTCCAGCTGCGAGGGTGCATCAAGCTCAGCGAGCCACTTGTCCCATCCCGCCGTCGCGGCTTCGCGCGTCGCCTCGAGCACCTGCCGGGTCTCGACCTGATCGTCGCCGAGCAGCGATTCGAGCTCGGGTCGGATGGGCCGAATGCTCCCGCAGATCACAACAGCGTCGAAATCCGGGTCGCTCGCGGCCGCCGGCGGCTCGAGCAAGCCGGGTTCTTCCGCCATCGCGAGCCCGCGCACGTCCGTCCAACCGAGGATCGACGCCGCCTCCTCGGCCGCGCTCGCGCTCTTGAGCCAGTGCATAAACTCCGGGCCCTCAAGCAGCGCCGCCGCGGTCGGGTGCAGCATCGAACCCGACTCGTACCAGTTCGGATGGTCCGTCCAGAGCTGAACGTTGGTGACGCCCCGCCCGTGCCAGTACGTCCGGGGCCGGTCGTCCGCCATGCCCACGCCGAGCTCCATCGCTGCGCCGGTCGCGTACCCCAGCGTGTGGGTGATCCCGCGGTGCTTCACGAGCCCGCCGATCCAGTCCCGCGCCTGCCGCACGCCCGCGGGGTTCAGGCTCTCGCCCGCCCGCGTCCGCGCCCAGAGCGCCTGCAGTTCGATCGGCACTGTCTCGATCCCGAGCCGCTTCGCGCCCGCGAGCAGGCCCTGCAGATAGAACCGCGCCTGCATCCCGGGCGGCAGAAACACAAGCATCCTCGGATCGCGACCATCGGTCCACAGCGTCATGCTGTGCGGATCGTCGCAGCGGGCCGCCGAATCGAGCCGGAACCCCGCATCCCCGCCGCGACCCGCGCCACCGGCGGCGTTTCGACGGATATCCCGCCTCAACAAGGGAAGCCGCCTGCCGAGACACGCGTATATTTCCGTGCACGTCCCCACCCAGCACCCGAACGGAGCACGAGATGAGCCAGCCGACCCTTCACCGCACGATCGCCGCCCTCGCGTCTGCCATCTCGCTCTCGGCCGCGGCCGCCGGCCCGCTCACCCCACCCGCGGGGCCCATCACTTCGACCGGCATGACGACCGACCAGATCGAGCCCCGCACCCCGATCTCCGAGGCGACCACGATCACCGAGCCCGGCTCGTACTACCTCACGGGCAACCTCGTTGTTACCGGCAACGCGATCGACATCGCCGTCCCGGGTGTGACACTCGATCTCAACGGCTTCTCGATCATCGGCGACGGGCAGGGCCCCGATGCCGGCATCACTGTTTCCGCGGTCGGTGGGCAACTGCCGGTCGTAATCCGCAACGGGTTCGTCCGCCGCTTCGACGATGACGGCATCCGTGCGAACGCCGACGGAGCCGACGTCACCATCGAGCGCGTCACGGTTGACAATTGTTTCCGCGGCTTCGACATGGTCTCAGAGAGCGTGCTCATTGACTGCCGTGCGGTGAACTGCACCGACATCGGCATCCGTACCTTCGGCCGATCGATCCTCGAGCGATGCATCGCGGAGAACGGCGGCAATCTCGGCTTCCGAGGAGAGCACGGCATCTTCATCAACTGCATCGCCCGGGCGAACGCCGGCGGTGGTTTCGTCCTCGGCACGAGCGGCACCGCCACCACGGACGCCGCGAACCGCTTCGAGGGTTGCACTTCCGCTGAGAACGGCGGTGTTGGATTCCAATCGGACGACCCCGCGCAGCTCTCCGGTTGCATCGCGCGAAACAACGCTGGTAACGGATTCACGCTCGCCGACAACGCGCGAATGACCGACTGCGTCTCCGACAGTAACGACGCGATCGGCATCCAAGTCGGCAACGGCGTGATCATCACCGGCTCCTCCTCTTCGAGCAACGGCCAGCGCGGCGTGCAGGGCGGCAACGCCGTCATGCTCCGCGACGTCCTCGTCACAGGCAGCGGCGGCTTCGGGATCAACCTGGGACTCAACGCCCGCGTCACCGACTCCACCTCGAGCGAGAACGGCAACGACGGCGTCCTCGTCGGCGAGGGCTCGACCGTCACCGACTCGCTCGCCGCACTCAACGCCGGCGACGGCTTCCAAGTCGGCGCGCGGTCGAAGATCATCGCCTGCCACGCCGAGGACAATGATTCCGCGGGCATCCGCGGCGCCGCCGACGTGACGATCGACAGCAACTTCGTCACGCTCAACGCGACGGGCATCGTCGGCGTGAGCGGCACCCTTGTCATGCGGAACACCGCCGCGGCGAACAGCAACAACTTCTCTGTTTCCGGGGCCTCGGTCGGGCAGATCTTTCAGCTTGCACCCAACGCCGCGTTCAACATCACCAACTCGTTCGCCAACGTCCAGTTCTGAATTCCGTTGGCCCCCCTCCCGCGACCCGGTACGCTGGGACGTTCCGCGTTTCGAGAGGGGACCAACCATGCACGCGCTCGCTCGATTTGTCGCTGTCTGCACAGCGTTCGCTGTCTCCGCGGCGTCACTCGCCGGCCCGCTGACGCCGCCGCCCGGCGCGGTCGCGTCTACCGGCAAAACCACCGATCAGATCGAGCCGCGAACGCCGATCAGCCCGGATGATCTGCCCATCACGATCTCGCAGCCCGGCAGCTACTACCTCACCAGCAACTACGACTACGACCTCGCCGGCACCCCGCAGAACGCCATCACGATCACGACGAGCGCGGTCACGATCGATCTCAACGGATTCCGGCTCAACGGGCGGCGGGGCGGAACACCAGGCAACTACGCCATCGATGTCGCCGGCTCGGTGCCGCTCAGCGGGATCACGATCCGCAACGGCACCATCAACTCATGGGGCCGCGGCGCGATCCTGGCGTTCGATGACGACCACTGCGTCGTCGAAGATGTGTTCGTCTCGTCATCCGGGCAGATGTCAGCCGTCCCCGCGATCTGGCTCGGTGAGTACGGGACCGTCCGGAACTGCCGCGTCCGCAACCAGCAGGGCGTCGGCATCAGTATGCGCGAGGGCGCAGTCATCGAATCATCAATCGTCTCCGGCGCGACCTCGACGGGCATCGCCGTGAGCGACGGGGCCGTCCTGAGCCGCTGCAGCGTCGAGAACGCATTGAGCGGGATCTCCATTACCAATTCATGCCGTGTGCTCGAGTGCTCGGTCCGCAATGCCACGGGCGGCAACGGGATCACAGGCTCGAGCGACAACGTGCTCCGCGATTGCACGGTCAGCGACGTCTTCGCCACAGGGATCAGACTCGATAATCGCAACACGATCGCCTCCTGCGTGATCCGGTTTGTGGGGGTCAGCGGGATCGTGGCGAGCCTCAACAACGTGGTGGAAGGCTGCATCGCATCCGATGCCGTCGAGGACGGGCTGGCCGTCACGAACAACAGCGTCATCCGCAACTCCAACGCGTACAACAACGGCCGCTACGGCTTCCTCGCCAGCCGCAGCTGCCACATCGAGAACAACGCCGCGACCAACAACGACGAGGCCGGCATCCGCGTGTTCGCGAGCTGCACCGTGATCAACAACGCCGTCGATCTCAACCGCGCCACCGGCGCGACAGGCGTCGCGGACGGTTCTGCGGGCATCCTCGTCCAGAGCGGTGACAACCGCATCGAGGCCAACCACTGCACCCGCAACGACGTGGGTATGCGCATCACCTCGGGCGGCAACTTCGCCGTCCGGAACACCGCCTCGGGAAACGTGTTCGATGCCTTCAACTTCGTCGTCGGCAACCGCGTCGGACCGCTCATCAGCGGCACCGGCCCGATCACCACCTCGCAGACACCGCTCGCGAACTGGATCTACTGAGTCCGGTCACACGCACCTTTCCGTTTGCCACGCAGAGGGAACAACATGAAACTGCTCACGTCCTGCATCGCCGCTGTCGCCGTATCCGCCGCCGCCGCCGGCCCGCTGACGCCCCCCGCCGGGCCCGTCTCGCCCACAGGCAAGACCACGGACCAGATCGAGCCCCGCACGCCCATCGATCCGAGCCAGCTGCCGATCGTCATCGCCCAATCAGGCAGCTACTACCTCACGGGCCCCTACAACTACAACGGACCTGCCGACGGGCACGCGATCACGATCACGACCAGCGCCGTCACGATCGATCTCAACGGCTTCCGGCTCAACGGCAACTCCGGCGCCTCGCACGCGATCGAGGTCGGCGAAGCCGTCTCGTACAGTGATATCCGCATCCGCAACGGCACCATCGCGAGCTGGGGCGGGAGCGCCGTCTCGGCCGTCAACGACGAGCAGATCATTCTCGAAGCCCTCTACGCCGTCTCGAACGGCACCGCCCAATCCTCGCCCGCGTTCGAGATCGGCTCGTTCAGCGTCATCCGCGATTGCCACGTCGATAATCACGTCGGGACCGCGATCCGCCTCGCCGAGTCGTCGCTCGTGGACGGCTGCACGGTCAAGAACCCGCAGGCAGGCGGCATCCGAATGGCGTCCGGCAACATCGTCCGCAACACGCTGATCTCGGGCACCGACACAGACGCGATCAACGGCATGTCCGGCAATCTCATCTCGAGTTGCACCATCACCGCGCCGCTCGGGGACGGCATCGACCTCGACAACAACAACCGCATCGAGAACTGCACCGTGCGCAGTTCCGGTTCCGCCGGGATTCTCGTCTTGAACACGAACTCGATCTCCGGATGCACCGTCAGCGACAGCTTCATCGGCATTCAAGGATCCGGCGAGAACTCGGTTCTGAACTGCAGCATCAATAACGCCGGCAACGACGGCATCACCCTCACCGATGCGGCATCGGTCGTCAACTGCTCCGTGAGCAACGCCGCAGTCGACGGCATCTCGGTCACCCAGGGCGTGGTCAGGTCCTCCTCGGTCACCGAGTGCGGCCGCTACGGCATCCTCGCCAGCTTCGGCACGCTCATCGACGGCAATGCCGCGCGGCGGAACACCCGTGCCGGCATCCGCGTCTTCCGGCGCTGCCGCATCGTGAACAACGTCTGCGAGGAAAACGTCAACAGCGCCGCCGGGAGCGACATCACGCTCCAGGGCTACGGCATCCTCGCGTCAAGCTCGACCAACCACGTCGAGTCGAACACCGCCGCGCTGAATGATGTTGGGTTCCGCATCGAGAGCCTCGGGAATGTTGTCGTGAAGAACACCGCGATCGAGAACTTCAACATCAACTACTCGTTCCTCAACTCCACGAGCCACTCGTTCGGCCCCATCGTCACCGGCCCGGGCCAGATCACGACGACGTCGCCCTACGCGAACTTCAGTTTCTGAGTCGCCAGGAGTCGCTCACCCCACCGCCGCCACAACCTTCTGGGCGCCGTCGCTCAGGTCCGACGCCGACTGCAGCGTCGGGAGGTCACCCTTCGCGGCGTCGAGCGTCGAGCGTCCGCCCTCAACGTTGTTGCCCTCGAGCCGCACGACCAGCGGCACCGTGAACCCGATCTCCTTCGCGGCGTTGACGACGCCCTGCGCGATCACGCCGCAGTCCATGATCCCGCCGAAGATGTTGACCAGGATCCCCTTGACGCTGTCGTCGCTCAGGATGATCCGGAACGCCTCGGTCACCGCCTGCTCCGACGCCGAGCCGCCGACATCAAGGAAGTTCGCGGGGTCGCCGCCGTGGTGCTTGATGGTGTCCATGGTCGCCATCGCGAGGCCCGCGCCGTTGACGAGGCAGCCGATGTTGCCGTCGAGCTTGATGTAGCTCAGCCCGTGCTCCTCGGCCTTGAGCTCCGCCGGGTCGGTCTCCGACCCGTCGTCCATCGCCTGCACGTCCTTCTGGCGGAACAGCCCGTTGTCGTCGAAGTTGAACTTCGCGTCGATCGCCAGCACCTGGCCGTCCGGGTTGTTCGCGTCGGCCGGGGTCACGATCAGCGGGTTGATCTCCGCGAGCGCGCAGTCCTTCGCGGTGTAGAGCTTCGCGAGCGCCATCATGATCTTGACGGCCTGGTTCACCTGCTTGCCCTTGAAGCCAAGGTCGAACGCCAGACGCCGCGCCTGGTTGGGCTGCAGGCCCATCTGCGGGTCGATCGGCTGCTTCAGGATCGCGTCGGGGTTCGACTCGGCGACCTGCTCGATCTCCACGCCGCCCTCAGCGCTCGCGATCATCACGTTCCGCCGCGTGTCGCGGTCGGTCGTGATCGCGAGGTAGTACTCCTTCTCGATGTCCACGCCCGCGGCGAACAGCAGCTTCGAGACCTCGAGCCCCTCGGGACCGGTCTGCACGCTGACCATCTTGTTGCTCAGCATGAACTCGGCGGCTTCCTTCGCCTCCGCCGCCGAACGCACCAGCTTCACGAACCCCGCCTTGCCGCGGCCGCCCGCGTGCACCTGGGCCTTGACCACAACCAGATCGGTCCCCGCGGCCGACGAGACGCTCTGGTAAGTCGCCTCGGCCTTCGCGGGGTCGGTGATCACCTCGCCCGAGGGCACCGGGATGCCGAACGAGGCGAGCAGTTCACGTCCCTGGTACTCGTGGATCTTCATCGCGTGCGTCCCTTCGTGCGCTGTCTTGGAAACGGCGTCAGAGGGCTCCGATCGCCGCGGGCCGGATACTAACCGGCCCGACCCGCCCGAGAGCCCAGCCCGGGGGCCCAGCCCGGGGATAGCAGAAGCCGGGACGAGAATCGGGCCGGCATCGCCCTGCCCCGCCGCACGGGTACACTGGTCTCCGATATCTCTCCGTGGTCGGGGAGTGCCCGCGCGGCCGCGGTCTGGCGAACCAGGCCCGTGACAGACAGGTGACAGACCCGCCGCCGCCGCGATTAGTGGAGCACGACGTGGATACCTCCGAGATCAAGCAGGCGATCGAGCAAGCCAAGGCCCAGGAAGCCAGCGAGGGCACGCTCGCCAACATCGTCTCCAACGCCTACTCCCACCACGACCACGGCCTCTCCGAGGACCAGATCAAAGAAAAAACCGCGGCCGCGGTCGCCATGATCCAGAGCTACGTCGAGTCCACGATCGAGCTGATCGAGGCCGCCCACACCGCCGCCGAGAAAGCGGGCGTCAGCGAGCAGATCGTCCCGATCATCGAAACCGCCCTCTCCTACATCAACGAAGAAATCGACTTCATCCCGGACAAGCTGGGCATCGCGGGCCTCGTGGACGACGCCTACCTCGTGCACGGGCTCATCCAAGAGATGTCGCACCGTCACCGCGCCATCGTCGGCGCCGACCTGCTCCCCGAGCACTACTTCGCGACCAGCCAGCGCATCCGCCGCCTCATCGGCGAGCCCACCGCGACCCGCCTCGACGTCGCGATCGTCGCCTTCGCGCGGCGTCACAACGTCCGCGACACCATCGAGCAGATCATCAAACGCATCGGTTCCACGGGCATGACGATGGATCTGCCCGTGTCGGTCGCCTTCGGGGATCACCCGATCGAAGAACTCCCCGACCTCGAGCTCGGCGCGCTGGGCGACTGACAGGACGCCCATTCGGCGCACAAAAAAACCCACGGATCTGAGTCCGTGGGGTGCGCTTGTTCATCGCGATTCGAGTCTCAGCCCGCTTCGTTCACCGCGGAACGGATGTCGTCAACCGTCGCGCCGACCGTGAACTCGCGCACGAGCTCGCCCGTCTCGGCGTCGTGGAGCGTGAGCACGCCCGTCTTCTTCCCGTAGCGGTCCCAGATCGGCGCGAGCCCAATCTGCGCCGTCAGGTGCTCGGCCTGCTTCGTCGTCTGCTTGTTGGTCTTGTCGAGGTTGACAAAGAGCACGCCCTCCGAGCCCAGCGCCTCGCCGGCCGACTCCCATGTCGGCGCGAGCGCGCGGCACTTGCCGCACCAGTCCGCGTGCCACTTCACGAGCACCAGATCCGGAGCCTCGGCCTCGGCGATCGCCGCCACCGTTCTCTCGGCGGTCGTCGCCGTCGCCGCGGTCATCACGCCGAGCCCGGCCACGCCGGCCGCCAGAGCCACGCCAAAAACGCCGATTCGATTCAGGGTGCGGTTCGCCATGAGTTCAGTCCTCCGAGCTTGTGGTGAGATTCAGACGCCGCGCAGCCAAACCGCCGCGCGACGCAGCGGGAACATCGGCCGCCACCCCCCCGGTTATTCCGGCGACCGGGCGCGATTTCGGATTTCCGCCCGTACGCTCCCGCGAGGACCCCCGCCCATGCCCACAGGACGCGACTACACCAAGCACCAGCGCGGCATCATCAACCGCTATTACCTCCACCACGGCACCATCGTGCTCGGCCGCCTTCAGGAACTCGTGGGCGAGCTTTACCTCGCGAGCGGAGCCGAAGCAGACAAACTCTGGACCCGAGCCGAGAAAGCGCTCGCGGCCGCCAAGTGCGAGCCCCCGCTGCCCGATGCCCGCGTCCAGAAGATCCTCGATGACCGCGACGTCGAGGGCCTCGCCAAGCTCATCACGGAGATCGACGCCCGTGCCTGATCCAGACGCCCCCGGACAAGACAAGCCCCGCCCGATGGGCCTGCCGCTTACCGGCATGGGCGGTGACCGCCTGCCGGAGGCCCCCGACCGCCCGATCTACACCCCGCCGGGCGGTCCGCCCCAGAACAACTCGATCGACCGCGGCACCTACGCCGCCATGGGCGAGGACAACATCCAGGCCATGATCGCCGATTTCTACGGCCGCCTCGTCCGCTCCGACGTCGCGCACCTGTTCCCCGCGGCAGACACCGTCGAATTCGAGGCCGCTGTCGATCGGTCCGCGTCCTTCTTCACCTTCCTGCTGGGCGGCCCTCCGCTTTACCAGCAGAAGTACGGCCCGCCCATGATGCGGGCCCGCCACCTGCCCTTCGAGATCGACGAACCCGCCCGCCGAACCTGGCTCGCGTGCTTCGCCGAGGCCCTCGACTACGCCGAGAAGGAACTCAACCTCCGGCCCGACCACCGCGCCGGCTTCGAGCAGTTCCTCAAGAGCTTCAGCGGCTGGATGGTCAACAGGGCCTGATCCGACCCCCGACGGCACCTCCAAGGTCCGAAATCACCCGTTCGGGCGGTTGATCTGAGGGATTTCTCGCCGCTCAACCCGTGAAGCGAGCGCCCCGGCCGGAAATAGGGATTATGCTTATATCTCCGGCAGTTGGCCGATCATGCCGATCGCGACATTGCGTCGATATCGGCTCCCCGCCGGGTGGGTAGGACCCCCAGCGTTCGCTCCCACCGGAGACCAGTTGGCACGACTCCGAGCCACAACCCGCTTCACCCAGACCGGCTCGCTCGTCCGCATGGCCGGCGCGGGCGACACCCGCCGCGTTACGCGTGTCGAGCCCCACGGCCTCTGGTCGAACATGGGTCGCGTCGTGGATCTGTCTTCCCGCGGTGCTCAGGTCGTGAGCCAGACCCGCCCGCGCCCCGTCGGCGACTGGAAGCAGATCCTCATCGAGATCCCCGAAGGACGCATCCTCGTCTTCGCCCGAACCGTCTGGATCAGGCACGACCCGTCCGGCTTCCGGTTTGGTTTGGAGTTCGCCGCGAGTGATGAGACCGCACGGCTCCAGCTCACGGACCTGTGCGCCGGCGTCCGAGCCGCGCGATCCGAGACGGAAGACCATGACGACCAAGCAGTTGCGCTCGAGCTGATCGACGCGGAGCTCCGCATTGATCGGATCCTTGCCGAGTCTGAGTCGCGCCACGAGCCGTAACGCCTTCACGTCGCGCTCTCGCAACTGATTCAGCGTCGCACGGACCGTTGTGGGGCGGGCGATCACCCTATTCGCGCACAACTCCGGTGATTCCATGGACCAACAGGATCAGTTGACCCCGCGTCAAGTATTGTCAATTCCGTAGAGATCGCGGTCTTTCGTCAAAGGGCCGCGCACGGCAAACCGCCAACGGAAGGCGTCAACATGTTCCGCGATCGTTCGCCCGATGAGTTGGGAGGACCTGTTCGCCGAGAAGTGCGCAAGTACCGGGATGCCATCGACCACTCGGTCGCCCGGCTGCTCGACGAGCTCCACCGCCTCCCCCGCAGCACCATCCAGACCGAACGGCGGCGCGACTCGATTGTCGTCCGCGCGACCACGCCGGGCCTCGACGCGGGCCGGGTTGAGGCGACCATCGACGGCCGCCGCCTGACGCTCTTCACCCGTGCACGCATCGAGCCCGAGCCCGTCGAGATCACCCGCGTGCTGTGGTCGATGTGCATGCCCCGCGGCGTTCGCGCCCTCGCCCGCGCCAAACGGCACGGCGAGACCATCGAGTTCGAGTTCCCGCGAACCACGCCGCCCTCTGGCACCGACGCGCTGATCGGCTAAGCCGCGCTCTCGGCGTCCCGCCGATCGATCACCCGCGCAAGCCCGAAGAACATCACCGCCGACACCATGATCAGACCCGACGCGAGCGCGAAGGTGTAGCTGCCGGCGTGCTCACCGAACGCGCCCTCGAACCACCGGTAGATATAGATCCCCGCGAACGGCGCGATTAGCCCGCGCAGCCCGGTCAGGGTCACGTGCGCCGTCATGTACTGGCTCGCGTTCGCGTCGTCGGCGAAGTCGTTGTGCCCGATGTTCCACGCGAGCGAGCCGCCCGCAAACGCGAGCCCGTGTACCGTCGCGGCCGCGTAGAGCAGCCACTCGATCTGCGCGACACCGCCCACGAAGAACAGCATCGTCATCACCGCGAACGTCCACGTGTGGATCGATCGGTACTTCGCGACGTGCATCCCGTCGAGCAGCTTGGCCCACATCGACACCGTGAGCGTGATGAGCGCGAGCCGGATGCCGTGATTGATGAGCATCGACTTGGTGTAGCCCAGCTCGAACCGCTCCTCGACGAGGATCACGAGCGTTGAGAAGCACATCATGTTCGCGAACCCGAGCAGGAACTGCGAGCCCATGTACCACGCGAAGAGCTTGTCGCGCTTCAGCACCCGCAGCACGCCCAGCGGGTTGAACGAGGGCCCGTCCGAGGGGTCGTCGGCCTGCTCGGTCGTGAGCAGCTGCCGGTGCCGCCGCACGCGCACGCGGCTCCACAGGCCCACACCCGCGAGCGACGCGACCGCGATCATCGGGATGAGCCAGCGGAACGCGTCCTCGTCCACGTCCATCGCCCAGCCGATCACGAAGCCCGCGAGCGCGATCGTGAGGGTCTGGATCGCCGAGATGCGTCCGGTGAGCCGCGCCCGCGCCTCGCGCGGGTAGTTCTGCCGCCAGACCGACGCGCGGAGCGTCACCACGCCCGCGAGGAAGCACCGCGCGAGCGAGGCGCACGTCGCGAGCAGGACCAGGCCCACGTCCGATTTCGGAGCCGCCGCCATCCCCACCGCCATGAGCACCACCGCGATCTGCAGCACCGTGATCGAGCGGACCTTGTGCTTGCCGTGCGTAAGGCGGACGAACAGGAAGCTCAGGATGTTCGCGAACGCCGGGGCGGCCGTCACCACCGCGACCGCGGCATCAAGCAGCCCGCGGCTGACCTCGCCCGAGAAGTACTTGTTGACGATCACACCCGCGACGCCCCCCTCGACGACCGCGATGATCCACGGCAAGAACATCGCCGCCACAACCTCGCGGCGGTAGTTCACCCGCGTCATCGGGGGCATCCGCGTCGGGCTGAACGACATCACCGCCCGTGTGGTCCAGCTGAAGGGGTTGAGCGAGGGGAGCCACGCCGGGGCTTCGGGTCGGAGCAGGCGTGGCAGACGGTGTCGCTCGGTCACGGGGCATTGATGGCCCTCCCGCGGGTCCAAGCAATGCCGACGCCGCGAAGTTCTGACAACGGCGTCTCACGCCTGCTTCTCATGCGGGCCCGAGTACGCTCCCCGCCATGAGCGACACCCACCCCGCCGACCCGCGCGAGTACGTCCTGGGCACCGACGACGTCGAGCTCGAACGCCTCGGCCTGCAAGCCAGCCTCTGGGCCGATCACGCCGCGAAGCTCTGGCACCGTGCGAGAATCGGGCCGGGCCAGAGTGTTCTTGACGTCGGCTGCGGCCCCGGCTTCGCCTCGGTCCACCTCGCCCGCATGGTCGGCGCGTCGGGCAAACTGGTCGGCGTCGATCAGTCCGAGCGCTACCTCGACTACGCCCAGTCCGAAGCCGACCGCCTGGGCATGCCGTGGTGGACGGTCCACCACGGGCAGGTCACCGAATTGCCCGCGGTCGTCCCCGCGGACGCGGGCCCGTTCGACGCCGCCTACGTCCGCTGGGTGCTGTGCTTCGTCGATGACGTCGCCGCCGTCGCGCGCGGGCTCGCGGAGGTCGTCAAGCCGGGCGGCAGGGTGCTGATCCAGGACTACTTCAACTACCACGCGATGACCATCGCCCCGAAGGACCCGCGGTGGGACCGCTTCCGCGATCAGGTCATCGCCGCGTGGGAAGCGCCGGGCGGGGACTCCGACGTGATGGGCAGGATGCCCGGCGTGCTCCGCGACGCCGGCTTCGAGATCGACCACCTCGACATCTCCGCCCGCGTCGTCCGGGGCGGCGACACCATGTGGACCTGGCCCTCGATCTTCTGGGCCAGCTTCATCCCCCGCATGGTCGAGGGCGGCTTCATGACCCAGCCCGAGGCTGACGAAATCAACACCCTCTGGCGCGAGGTCGCGGCGGATCCGGGACGGTTCTTTGTCCTGCCGCAGATCTATGAGCTGATTGCGGTGAGACGGCCCTGACCTCTTGACGAGCCCCCAGCGTGAGCTGGGGAAAGAGCACGGAGTGTTCGTTCTCGACCTTGCCTCTTCCCCTGCTCACGCTGGGGGGCTGGTGAGAGAGGAATTGCCTGTTTTGGGACCACGATCCTCCTGATCGCGGTGAAGCTGTCCGGCACCTCGGCACGAATACACTTCCGAGCCGCCAGCCCACTCCTGACCGGGCTCCGTTCGGGCGGCCGAGGACTGCCAGACCCACATGCCCGACATCGACACCAAGCACATCCGAAACTTCTCGATCATCGCCCACATCGATCACGGCAAGAGCACCCTTGCCGATCGGCTGCTCCAGGCGACCAAAGCCGTCTCTGACCGCGAGGCCAAGGAGCAGCTGCTCGACTCGATGGACCTCGAGCGTGAGCGCGGCATCACGATCAAGGCGTCCGCCGTCACCGTGCTCCACGAGCACACGGACGGCGAGACCTACATGCTCAACTTCATCGACACGCCGGGCCACGTGGACTTCGGCTACGAGGTCAGCCGCGCCCTCAAGGCGTGCGAGGGCGCGCTGCTCGTCGTCGATGCCGCGCAGGGTGTCGAGGCGCAGACCGTCGTCAACGCCTACCTCGCGGTCGAGCAGGACCTCGAGATCATCCCCGTCCTCAACAAGATCGACCTGCCCGGCGCCCGCCCCGACGAGATCGCGGAAGAAATCGATCAGGTCCTGGGCCTGCCGGGCGAGGACGCGATCGCGTGCAGCGCCAAGACCGGCCAAGGCATCCAGGAGCTGCTCGGCACGATCGTCGAGAAGCTCCCGCCGCCGCGCGAGGCCGAGGTGAAGCAGACGCGGGCGCTCATCTTCGACGCGATCTACGACGACTACCGGGGCGTCGTGCTCTACTGCCGCGTCTTCGACGGCAAGCTCAAGGTGGGCGACAAGATCCGCATGATGCAGATGCAGCGGACCTTCCAGGTCACCGAGCTGGGCAAATACACACCCAAGCCCGTCAAGGTCAAAGAGGTCGGCGTGGGAGAGGCGTGCTACCTCGTCGCCGCGATCAAGAACCTGGGCGAGGTCCGCGTCGGCGACACCATCACCATCGACCACGACCCCGCCGAAGAACCGCTCTCGGGCTACGAAGCCCCGCGGCAGATGGTCTTCTGCGACTTCTACCCCGCGACGAGCGGCGAGAAGAAGGGACCGGGCTTCGAGGAGATGCGGGACGCCGTCGAGCGGCTCAGCCTCAACGACTCGAGCTTTACGTTCCAGGCCGTCCACTCCGAGGCTCTGGGCTTCGGCTTCCGCTGCGGCTTCTTGGGACTGCTCCACATGGACATCATCCAGGAGCGGCTCGAGCGCGAGTTCAACCTCGAGCTCGTCCAGACCGCGCCGACCGTGTCCTACCGCGCGGTCATCCTCGGCAAGGGCGGCGAGGAGAAGGAGATCGAGGTCAACAACCCCGCCGACCTGCCCGACATGGGCTCGGTCCAGCAGATCTCAGAGCCCATCTGCAAGCTCGAGATCATGCTGCCCAAGAGCTCGATCGGCGACGTCATGAAGCTCTGCATGGAGCGCCGCGGCATCTTCAAGAGCCAGATGTTCGTCTCCGACGCCCGCGAGATGCTCACATTCGACATGCCGCTCGCCGAGCTGATCTACGACTTCTACGACAAGCTCAAGGGCATCACCTCGGGCTACGGCACGATGGACTACGAGGTGAGTCGATTCCAGGCGGACAGCCTCGTCAAGGTGGACATCCTCATCAACGGCGAGCCCGTCGAGGCCCTGAGCCTCATCACCCACAAGGACAAAGCGGACCAGCGCGGACGCCAGCTGCTCGGCAAGCTCCGCAAGCAGATCGATCGCCACCAGTTCGAGATCCCGCTCCAGGCCGCGATCGGCGGCAAGATCATCGCCCGCGAGACGATCAAGGCCTACCGCAAGGACGTGACCGCCAAGTGCTACGGCGGCGACGTCACCCGCAAGCGCAAGCTCCTCGAGAAGCAGAAGAAGGGCAAGGAACGCATGAAGTCTGTGGGAAGTGTCAACATCCCGCAGGAGGCGTTTATGGCAGTCCTCGACACAGGTGAGTAACGATCGCCAAGCCCAGGGATCTCAATCCCTGGGCCTCGACCGCGCGACAAACACCGCGCACCTCTGCTCAATATGTCGGGCGATATACCCCCGCGCGTTCCGAGCATGATCCCGATCCCGAATCGGAAGCGCCCGCGAGCGGACCGCCCACACCCCACCCTTCGCGACAAGCCCGCTCTCACTGAGCGCACGCGCCGCTCTCTTCTTCGCGATACCCACCACCTTCCGCGCCGACACCCTCTGAAACTGCGCCAGAATGTGATAGTGCTGCGCCCCAACCGCGATCGCGGCAACCGAGCATTGGTGCACGGAGAATGCCTCCACCATCGCATCGAGTGCAACCTGTCGCATCTCCATTGTGAGCACGACCGGCTCCCGCTTCATCAGTCGTTTCGACTGCTCAAGAAGCTCCGCGTACTCACCCTCGGGTGGACGATTCCTGTAGTCACCCTCGACGTGCTCGCGATGATGCCTCGTCCGGAACCCACGCGGATCTCCGCGCAGCCACGCCCCGTAGGTGCATCCCGTGACGTGGTACCAGTGATCCCACGCAGCGCCCATCACGCACGCTCCAATGAAGCCCAGGGATTGCAATCCCCGGGCTTTACAACCCAATCACCCACTCCAAAACCACCGCCTGATTCCGCTCCGCATCCCGCGCCGAGTACACAAGCGTCACCACCTCCCCCGCCCCGAGCCTTGACGTGATCGGATCCAAGACCCCGGGCTTTGCGTCGAGCTCCGCGCGGTAGCGCTTCTTGAATTCCTCGAACTTCTCCGGGTCGTGACCGAACCACTTCCGCAGCTCCGTCGAGGGCGCGGCTTCCTTGAGCCATAGGTCCACCGCCGCACGCTCCTTCGAGACGCCGCGAGGCCAGATCCGATCGACCAGCACCCGGAACCCGTCGCCGGGCTCAGCTTCGTCGTACACACGCTTGATCTTCAGGGGCATCCGCCGAGCCTACCGCGGCCGCTCACGCCGCCTCGTGATCGCCCGCAGGCTTGCCGCGGATCCACGACGCGCACATCTCGATCAGCTCCCCGCGGTCGATCGGCTTGCTGAGGTACGCGTCGCACCCGGCAGAGAGGCACTTGTCCATGTCGCCCTCCATCGCGTGCGCGGTCACGGCGATGATGGGCGTGAGCGCGCCGTCGATCCGCAGGGCACGCGTCGCGCCGTAGCCGTCGAGCTCGGGCATCTGCATGTCCATGAGCACCAGATCGAAGCCCTTCGCCGATTCGACGAACACCTCGATCGCCTCGACGCCGTTCGACGCGACCTCGACCTCCGCGCCCGCGGATTTGAGGTAGTACGAGATCAGCCGCTGATTGTCGAGGCCGTCCTCCGCAAGCAGGATCCGCACGCCCTCGAGCGGCTTCTCATCGCTGTGCTGCGCACCGATCTCGGGCACCGACCGCGTCCCCGCGAGATCCTCCGCCCGCTGCCGCACCTGCTTTGCCGTCCGCATCTCCGAGCCGTGCACGAGCGGCGCGGTCACACGCAGGGTGAACGTGCTCCCGACGTTGACTTCCGAATCGATCTCGAGTGCCCCGCCGAGCAGCGAGGCGAGCGACGACGAGATGCTGAGTCCGAGCCCCGTGCCACCGAATCGCCGAGCCATCGACGTGTCCGCCTGGCTGAAGCGCTCGAACTTGCGCAGCGCCCGCAGCTGCTCCTCGTTCATCCCGATCCCGGTATCGGCAACGCGGTACCGCAGCGTCTCGGAGTTGGGCTCGTACCCGATGCCGAGCGTCACGCGCCCCTCGTCGGTGAACTTCACCGCGTTGCCCACAAGGTTCAGCACCACCTGCCGGAGCCGGTTCGGGTCGCTCACGACCGCCGAGGGGATCGGCGTTTCGACATCGAGGACGAGCTCGATCCCCTTTGTTGTCGCCCGCTCGCACAGCAGCTGGATCGTGTCGTGCGCGATCTCGCCGGGCGACATCTCGATGTGCTCGATCTCGAGCATCCCCGCCTCGACCTTGCAGATATCGAGGATGTCGTTGATGATCGAAAGAAGATGGTCCGCGTTCGACCGGATCGTCCGGATCGCGCTGATGATCTCCGCGGGCTCGACCTGCTCCCGGTTGGCGAGCAGGTCCGCGTATCCCAGGATCGCCGTCATCGGCGTCCGGATCTCGTGGCTCATGTTCGCCAGAAAGTCTGACTTCGCGCGGCTCGCTGCCTCGGCCTCGACGCGGGCCCGCTCGAGCTCCACATTCCGCTCGTAAAGCTCGAGTGCTTTTTCCTCAAGCAGCTGCTCTGCAGCGCGACGCGCCGCCCGCTCGCGCTCAAGGGCGCGTCGGCTCACCCGTTCGACCTGGGCCCCGTCGTCCGTCACGCTCAGGCAGCCTCCGCACCAGCCTCACGGATCCGGAAGATCGTCCCAGCGCCGCCGGGCACGGGTTCGCTCTCGATGCTCACCGGCGTCACGAAGTGCGCCGCCGCACCGCGGATCAGACCCTCCGCGATCGCGTCGAAGTGGCGGGCCGACGAGTACGTCATGCTCAGCATCCGCCCGTCCGCGGACCGCTCGCACTCGAAGCTCGGCAGCTGCGCCTCGGGGTGGAGCTTGAGCACCTGCACATGGATGTGCTCCTCGATCGACTCGAGAAAGCTGAACAAGTCCTGCTCGTCACCCACGCACTGCGGGAAGCGCTCGAGCAAACGTCCGAACAGGTGCTCGCCGAAGACCAGTTGCAGGTCGCCGGGCGAGATGCCGCTGATGTTCGAGAGCGCCATCACGATCTGGACCGCCTCGAGATGCGAGTAGGTCCCGGTTGCGGTGTAGACACCTCCAGACTCGAGGTCGGCCTCATCGATGATCCGGTCCACGACGTCGAACCCAAACTTGGATTCGATCATCTCCATCAATTCCGTAAAGATCACACCCTTCACGCGGACCCCCTGTCGCCGTGCCTGGTCGCTGTGCCTGCTGTCCGTCCGGGAATTACCACGCACCCAACCCCCGCATCTACATCGACCGCCGAGCCGCCCGAGTCTTCCACGACTCCAACTCATTCAAACTTGGCCCCGGTTTCGGCCGTGTTGCGGCTGATTCTCACAGTCCACCACCCCTTCGCGGGACGCCGCTCAAGGTGCAGGTCGTGACGGCACCGGTCGGACCAGTTTCGACGGGCCGCGAATCCGGTTCGCCCGGCCGCGGCGAACCCATCCGTATCGGCGGGACACCGCCTCCCGCAAGAGCACACCCCCCAACGAAAGGAGATCCCATGCTGACCTCGTGCGCGATCGCTGCGCTCACCGCCTCCACCGCCCTCGCCGGGCCAACGACCAGCCAACCCAACATCGTCGAAGCGCTGCAGCAGCGCTCCGGCTCATCGGCGAATCTTGTTGAAACACTTTCCGCGCTGAGCGCGAAGCCCGTCGAGCGTTCACGAGCCGAGCAGCGCGAGCTCGATACCGCGCTGCTCAACGCCGCGAAGTTCGGCAACACGACAACGCTGCAAGCGCTGCTCGACGCCGGCGCGGACGTCAACACCCGCACCTCGCGCAAGAACACCCCGCTGCACCTCGCCGCCAAGTACGGCAACCCCAAGTCCGCCCGCGCGTTGATCGCGGCCGGTGCCGATGTCAACGCGACCAACGACATCCACTCGACACCGCTGCACCAGGCCGCCAAGTACGGCAGCAACCAGACCACGCGGAGCCTCATCGCCGCCCACGCCGAGGTGAACGTCCGCAACAGCTACAACCAGACCCCGCTGCACCTCGCCGCGAAGTACAACAACGACGCCGAGGGCCGCTCGCTGATCGAAGCCGGCGCGAAGCTCAACGCCCGCGACAACACGGGCGACACCCCGCTCATCGAGTGCGCGCAGTACGGCAACGCCGACCTCGCCCGCTCGCTGATCGCCGCGGGCGCGAACCGGCTCGTCGCCAACCGGCACGGCCAGACCGCGCTCGTCGTCGCTGCCCGCTTCGGCAGTTCGGGCGTCGTCCGCGAGATCACCGGCTCCCGCTCCACCCGCCTGGGCCGCTCGCACCACTGATCCCAATCCCAACCGACCCACGACCGCCCGCATCCCGGCATGGACGCCGGGATGCGGGCGTTTCTGCGCGCCATCCGCGACGGGACCGCCCCCGATCGGACTCCTGACGGGTGAAGAACGCACACATCGAGCCCAAAGGGTTGATCTTCCCGCCCGAGCGTGTAAAAACTTGCCCGCACGGCGTTCGTGAGACCGCCGCCGGAAGCCGCCCGTGGAGATGCGTCCCGTGATCGAGACCAAACAGCTCCGCAAAGTCTTCGGCCCCGTGGTCGCAGTGGACCGCATCTCGCTGTCCGTCGCCAAGGGCGAGATCTTGGGCTTCCTCGGTCCCAACGGTGCCGGCAAGTCCACCACCATGAAGATGGTCACGGGCTTCCTCGCCCCGACCTCCGGCTCGATCTCCGTCGCGGGCGTCGATGTCCTCGCCGAGCCGCTCAAGACCAAGAGCCTCGTGGGCTACCTCCCCGAGGGCGCCCCCGCCTACCCCGACATGACGCCCGAGGGATTTCTGAGCTTCGTCGCCCGAGTCCGGGGCCTCTCCCGCGCCGAAACCAAGCGCCGCATCGCGACGGTCGCCGACCTCGTCCACCTGCAGGGCTTCATGCGGCAGCCGATCGAGACGCTCTCCAAGGGCTACAAGCGCCGCGTGGGTCTTGCCCAGGCGATGCTGCACGACCCCGACATCCTCATCCTCGACGAGCCCACCGACGGCCTCGACCCCAACCAGAAGCACGAGGTCCGCGAGCTCATCAAGGACATGGCGGGCGAGAAGTGCGTCGTCCTCTCGACGCACATCCTCGAAGAAGTCGAGGCCGTCTGCACCCGCGCCGTGATCATCGCCGAGGGCAAGCTCGTCGCCGACGGCTCCCCCGCCGATCTCAAGGCCCGCGCCGACGACCACAACGCCGTCGTCATCTGCGCCCGCGGCAACACCGACGGACTCCCCGACGCCCTCCGCGCGATCTACAACGTCCGCGAGGTCCAGCGCCTGGGCGGCGACAGCGAGGGCCTCCGCTGCCTCGTCCTCCCCGAGCCCGGCGCGCAGATCGCCCTCGAGGTCGGCCGCCTCGCCCGTGAACGCAACCTCGAGCTCGACGAGTTCACCGTCAAGCAGGGACGCCTCGACGACGTCTTCCGCGACCTGACGCAGCGCGCCAGGTCGAACACGACCGAGTCGCAGGAGGCGACCGCATGACGACCGCCGCCGCCCGATCCACGGACCGAAACACGGACCAGGCCACAGCGAAAGCCCCGCGCCCATCGGGCATGACCGCGCTGCTCGCGGTCTTCCAGCGCGAGCTCGCCGCCTACTTCGCAACGCCGCTCGCCTACGTCTTCATCATCATCTTTCTGGTGCTCGCGGGCGTCGCGACCTTCCAGCTCGGCAGCTTCTGGGAGCGGGGCCAGGCCGACCTCAACAGCTTCTTCCAGTTCCACCCCTGGCTCTATCTCTTCCTCGTGCCCGCGATCTCGATGAGGCTCTGGGCCGAGGAACGCCGGGGCGGCACGATCGAACTCCTTATGACCCTGCCCGTCCCGATCTGGTCCGCGGTCGCCGGCAAGTTCGCGGCCGCCTGGGCCTTCACGGGCATCGCGCTGCTGCTCACGCTCCCCCTCTGGGTCACGGTCTCGAACCTGGGCGAGCCCGACCACGGCGCGATCGCCGCCGGCTACGTCGGCAGCTTCCTCATGGCGGGCGGCTTCCTCGCGATCGGCTCCATGCTCAGCGCCGCGACCAAATCCCAGGTCATCGCGCTCGTCCTCTCGACGGTCGTCTGCTTCGTCCTCCTGATGATCGGCTTCGGCCCCTTCACGAGCCAGCTCGACGGCATCCTGCCCCTGCCCCTCGTCGAGACCATCGCCCGCTTCAGCTTCATCTCCCGCTTCGACTCGATCTCCAAGGGCGTGATCGACCTCAGCGATCTCGTCTACTTCGGCGCACTCATCACGTGCGCCCTCGTCGCCAACGCCATCATCATCGATCTGCGAAAGGCGAGCTGACCCATGCACCGCGTCCTCGCCCACACCGCCCTCGCGCTCCTGCTCGTGACCTTCCTCGCGGTCAACGTCTTCGCCGACCGCGCGCTCACCTCCGCCCGCCTCGACCTCACCGAGAACAAGCTCTACACGCTGTCCGAGGCAAGCAAGCGCATCGCCAAGTCCCCGCCCGAACCCGTCATGCTCACGTACTACTTCTCTCAGTCCCAGCTCGCCGAGCAGCCGCAGCTGCTCTCCGAGGGCCGCCGCGCCGAAGAACTCCTCGAGGCCTTCGTCGCCGCCTCCGACGGCAAGATCATCCTCGAGACCATCGACCCCGAGCCCTTCAGCGACGAGGAAGACGAAGCCGCACGCCTGGGCCTCCAGCCCATCAACCTGCCGACCGGCGCCGCCTACCTCGGCATCGTCGGCACCAACCTCGTCGAGACCCCGCCCCAGGTCATCGCGCAGATCCCCGACGAGCGCTTCCGCGAGGTCGAGATCGCCCGGGTGATCTCCACGCTCGCCAATCCCGACAAGCCCAAGATCGGCCTCGCTACCCAGCTCGACCTCGGAGGTCGCCGCGACCCCCAGACGGGCCAGGTCACCCCGCCCTGGTCGATCGTGCCGCAGGTCGCGACTGCCTTCGACGTCCAGCCGATCCCCGCGACGTGGGCGAAAATCCCGGACGACTTCGACGCCGTCCTGCTCATCCACCCGCGCGACCTCCCGCCCCAGACGCTCTACGCCCTCGACCAGTACGTCCTCGCCGGCGGCCGCCTCATCGTCTTTCAGGACCCCTACTCGATCTTCGATCCGGGCAACGACGTCTCCGGCGCCGCCGTCGCGCCGCGCCCCGAGCGCACGTCGAGCGATCTGGGCCCGCTGCTCGCCGCCTGGGGACTCGACATGCGTGACGGCCGCGTCGCCGCCGACCGCACCCGCGCGATCACCCGCCCCATCCAGACCCGCGCGGGCGTGCAGAACGTCCCCTTCCCCCACTTCCTCGATCTGAGCGAAGCCGAGATCGAAGAGGACGACGTCGCCGCGGGCCGCTTCAGCCGCCTCACCGCGTACGCCGCGGGCGTGCTCGACACGCTCGACGACGCGACCACGACCATCACGCCGATCGTCACGACAAGCGCTGAGGGCGGCACGCTCCCCGTCGAACCCATCCGCAACCTCACCGATCCCACGTCGCTGCTCCCCGCGATCGTCCCCGAGGGCGAGCTCACGATCGCCGCGCGGATCTCGGGCCCCGCCAAAACCGCCTTCCCCGACGGCCCGCCTGAAATCCCGGACGAACTCCCGATCGAACCGGGTCAGGAGCCCGACGCCGAGACGCAGCTCACAGAATCGACCGAAGCCGGCATCAACGTCATCGTCGTCGCCGACGCCGACATGCTGCAGGACGACCTCTGGCTCACCCGTCTCGGCGGCAGCCAGCTCATCACCGCCGACAACGGCTCGCTCCTGCTCAACCTCCTCGACCAGCTCGCGGGCTCGCCCGACCTGATCGATCTCCGCGCCCGCGCCGACTACGCCCGCCCCTTCACCAAGCTCGAAGAGATCCAGCGCGACGCCGACACCGAGCTGCTCGAACGCAACCAGACCCTGCAGGAGCGCGAAGACCAGATCGTCACCCGCATCAACGAGATCCTCACGGGCACCGGCTCCGACGCCGCCCGGCAGCGCGAGGCGCTGCTCTCGCAAGAGGTTCAGCAGGAACTCGCGACGCTCCGCCTCGAACGCGAGGAGACCCGCAAGGAGCTCCGCGACAACCGCCTCGAGCTGAGCCGCGAGATCGACGCGATCAAGACGCGCGTGCAGCTCATCAACACCGCCGCCGTCCCCGTGCTCTTGTGCGTGATGGCGCTCGGGCTCTCGATCTACCGCGGCGCCCGCCGCCGCGAGGACCGCCGGAGGGCCAGCCGCGAATGACCCCCAAAGCCTTCCTCATCATCGCCGGCGCCGCGGCCGTCTCGGTCACCCTCGCCGCGTTCAGCACGCTTAGCGCGCCGAGCCGCGTGGCCGCTGTGCCCGAACGCCTCTTCCCGGGCCTCTACAACGCCGGCGACGACATCGCCACCATCTCCATCCGCACGGGCGACACCGACATCGTCCTCCGCCGCGCCGAAGACTCCACCGCGGGCGACTGGCTCATCGCCGAGCCCTTCGGCGGCTATCCCGCCGACGCCGAGCAGGTGACCGCCGTCCTCCGCGCCCTTGCCGAGCTCTCCCCGCTTGAAGCCAAGACCGCCCTGCCCGAGCAGCACGAACGCCTCGGCGTCGAGCCCGTCCCCGACACCATCGACGACCGCGACCCCGCGACGCTCCGCGTCACCTTCGCGAACGCCGCGGGCGAGCCGATCGCCGATCTCATCGCGGGCGACCGCACGAACCTGGGTCGCCGGTTCGTCCGCGCCGCCTCCGAGGACCAGACCTGGCTCAGCTCCGAGGGCATCGAGCTGCCGCGCATCCCGATCCAGTTCGTCGAACGCCCGCTCATCCAGATGAACGCCTCCCGCATCCGCTCGGTCACCATCGAGCACCCGGGCGAGGACGCCTTCACGATCATCCGCGATGAGAACGCCCCATCGACCGCGTTCGTGCTCTCCGAGATCCCCGCAGGCTTCGAGCTCGCCGAGGGCGCCGCCGGGACCATCCGCGC
The DNA here is from genome assembly GCA_038746265.1 of Planctomycetota bacterium. Classification (GTDB taxonomy): domain Bacteria; phylum Planctomycetota; class Phycisphaerae; order Phycisphaerales; family UBA1924; genus JBCBKP01. The sequence continues at coordinate 8,575 of JBCDKU010000022.1, read as the reverse complement.
CGTCTCCAACGCGATCGGCTTCGTCAGCTGCACGGTGATCACACCCCTCACGGGCGAGGACAACCCGATCAACGACGCCGATGCGGTCCGCGTCCGCATCGAGACCACCGACGACATCGCGTTCGAGATGCGCCTCAACCGCATCGACCAGCGCGGCGCATGGGTGTCGATCGAGCCCTCGTCGGCCGCCGCCGAGGGCGAGCCGCCGGCCGCCGACCTCGCCGAGCTGACGCGGAAACTCTCTGGATACGCCTTCCGCATGCAGGGGACGCTGGTGGACAACCTCACCACGAAGCGCTCCGACCTGCTCGAATCAGCAACGCCCGAATCCCTGACTCCGGTGGGTCCGGTGCCGCCGCTTGAGTAACGCCCGGCGCGCGCAGAATCGCGGTACAACACCACTTGCGCCGCAAAGTGCTGGTTCTGCAGACGAATCCGACGCGCAACAATTGCGTGGGGTCGTCCCGTGTCGTACGCTTGTGGTGCGGGCACGCAAGGTGCAGGATGCACACGCGTGACAGCCGCCTCGGCCGCCATGGACCGGCTGGCCGATCGACCGGACAGGGAAGGATGCCACACATGAGCCTGCTCGACTCGTTCCTCAAGCTCTTCGGTTCCAACCGGCAACTCGCGACCGAGGCCACCGGATCGGGGCACGCCTCGCCCTCGGCCCCGAGCGATCGCCACGCCCACACCGAGACCGCCGCCGAGTACGACGCCGGCGGCACCGCCGTCGCCATCGCCGACGAGCCGCTCAACGGCGCAATGCACGAGCCCAAGCCGAACGCGAACGGCGACGCCTCCTACGACATCGACGACGAGTTCGACACCCTCGACGACGCGCCCGCCCGAGGCACATCTAACGGCAGCGGCAACGGCCACCGCTCGATCGTCCCCTCGCCCATCCGGAGTAAGCAGGAGCTCCTGAACGAGCTCCGCAGCAACTACCAGGAGGTCGTGGACCTTGTCCGCAAGGTAGACGGCCACCTCGATCAGCAGTCCCGCCGCTCCGAGCGCATGCTCGAGGTCGCCGAGGAAGCCAGCCAGAAGATGGACGTGCTCCCGCGGCTCGCGGACTCGTCCGACCGCATCGCCGGCGCGATCGAGCAACTCGCCGACGCCGTTCGCTCGAACTCCGAGAACGCCGACGCGATCGCCGAGCGCATCAGCAAGACCGCGACGAGCCAGCTCGAGAGCCTGCAGCAGCAGACCTCGGCCCTCCAGAAGATGCAAACCGCCATCCACCGCTCGGGCGAGGCCGAGGAGAAAATGGCAGAGAGCATCGACGGCTTCCGCACCACGATGGACACGATGTCCCGGTCCACCGACGACCTGGGTTCTGCGATCAAGACCATGCGTGAGACCGACGTCGAACGCGAACGCGAGCTCGCCGAGCTGATCGGACGCAGCCAGAAGTGGCTCATGATCGCCGTCGGCGTCTTCGGCGTGTTCGCCTTGGGCACGCTCGCCGCCGCGATCACCGGCGCGATTTGAGTTCCCTTAACGAGCCCCCAGCGTGAGCTGGGGAAAAAGAAAGATCAACCAACGTGCAAACTCTCCCCCAGCTCACGCTGGGGGCTAGTCCGTTGGTGCTTCACGTTGTCCGACGATCCTCCGCACCGATCGAGCCTCACGCCCCCGACCCCGCCGGGGCCGTCGAGTCCTCATCCGCATCGACCACCCCCATCGCTACGAGCGCGATGCGTGCCGCGTGCTGCTCTGCTGCTTTCTTTGTCGCCGCCCAGGCCGCCTCGAAGCGTTTGCCCGAGACCTCGACCGCGACCTTGAACGCCTTCGCGTGGTCCGGGCCCTTCTCGTCGAGCACGCGATACGCGGGAGGCTCGCCGAACGTCTGCTGCGCGTGCTGCTGCAGCAGGCTCTTGTAATTCTGCTGGTGGCCTGACTCGAACGCCTCTTCGATGTACGGATCGAGCAGCGGGAGCAAAAAATCCCGGCAGGCCTCGAAGCCCCGGTCCATGTAGATCGCGCCGACGACCGACTCGACCACCGCGGCCGCGAGCGACGACGGCAGCTTGGGCTGCTCGGCCATCCCCTTGCCGATCACGAGCAGATCGATCATCCCCGTCTCTTTGGCGATCTGCGCGCACGTCCGACGCGACACCGCGGACGACTTGATCTTGGTCATCTCGCCCTCGAGCAGGTCGGGGTAGCGCTCGAAGATCCGCGCGCACACGACGAGCCCAAGCACGGCGTCCCCGAGGAACTCGAGCCGCTCGTTCGAATCGATCCGGGAGTCCGAAAACGAGGCGTGCTGCAGGGCCAGCCCCAGCAGATCGGGGTCGTTGAACCGGAGCCCGATGACCTTCTCGGCGGCTTCGCGAGCCGTTGGATCCATGGTGTTCACCGCGCCAAAGCACGGTCCGCTGCGGCCCATCCGGTGGCCGATCTCTCCGCGGGCGGGCCCGGAGCCGAGCCTTGACAATCCCGCTACATCCTGTCTGGCGGGAGTTTATGTCGCCTACCCCCCCGGCACAAGGCCCGGGATCCACATCGATCATGACCCGCCCGGGTGGACCCGCGCTGGCGACCCGGCCTACCGTTGCGGTCCCACCGGGGGTGTTCGACCCCGGCAGGACCCGATCAGCGACGCAGACGGAGCCCGACCATGGCCGTTCACTACAACCGCCGCCTCAGCCGCATCAAGAAGAAGCGCAAGTCGGGCTTCCGCGCTCGCATGAAGACCAAGTCGGGTCGCAAGATCCTGAACAAGCGTCGCCGCATCGGCCGCACGCTGACCAGCGTCTGATCGCCCCGGCTTCGCGTCGAGCGCCGAGCCTCGGATCACATCACGGTTGCACGTTGTACTGCTGGATCGCGTTCTCGATCGTGCGGGCATCGCTGTGCAATCCCGCGCGGCGGAGGATCTGCGCGAGCCGCCGACCCACGCGCGCCTTGGTTGAGAACTGCGCGTAGCCCGCGACGGCGCTCGAGGGCGTCCGCGCCGCGTTGAACGCCCGCCGGTAGACCGGGATCAGGTAGCTATCGGCGTTGGGCATCCCGGCGGAGATCCGCTCCATCTCGCGGAGCAGATCCACGACCTGCGGCGCGTCGGCCGCCGACCGCACCGCGACATCGCCCAGCAGGCCCCACGCGGCGTCCTTCTCGCCGTGCGCGACCATGAGCCTCGCGCGCTCGAGCACGATCTCGCACCGCAGCTGCGGCTTGACGCCGACCGCGTTGACGAGCCAGATCAGCGCCGCGTCGTGCGCCGCGGGATCGGTGATCCCGCCCGCCAGCCCGATCACGATCCGCCGGAGTACGTCGGGGAAGCGGCGGCCCACGAGCCGGCTCGCGATCTCGAACCAGAACTGCCGCCCGTCCTCGTCGAGCTCGCCCGACCATCCCTCGAGCATCGCCCACCCGCGGGGCGACGCGGGCACCGTCCGCAGTCCCTGCTCGAGCAGCTCGAAGCGGAGCGCGTCGCCACGCTCGCGCCGTTCACGCTCGAGTCCCTTGCGGCGGAGAAACCCGTTCACCCGCGCCGGGGCGCCCTCAAGCTCTTCTGCGGACAGCAGCGGCGGCCGCTGCGGATCCCACGCCGGCGCTTCATCATCGGTCTCGAGCTCGGCGATCCGCTCAGCCGCGTCGAGCAGCGCGATGCTCGCGAGGCGTTCGTAGGGTGTCGAGCTTGCCAGGTCGGCGAGCAGCGCGACGTCCTCGTCGCCCAGGTCACCGCCCGTCTGCGGGCAGAAGACCTCGCCGCGGATGTTGAGGTAGTCGTCCCAGCGTCCCTCGCTGAAGTCCCACGCGGTCATGCGGCCGCGCCGCGCGAGGTAGCCCACCCACGCGTGCCCGAGGCTCGGGCCGAACGCCCGCGCGTAGGCCGTGGGCACGCCGACCGCCTTGCCGACGTTGACCGCGAAGAACGCCTGCTGGCGGCACACGCCGCCGTGACGGCGGAGCGATTCGAGCCCGAAGACCTCGCCCTGTCCCTCGATCGCCCGATCGATCTGGAGAGTGTCGCCGCTGAGCAGGTTGTTCACGTCATACTGCACGTCGTGGTACGCGCGGCCGACATCGGGGCGAGCACCGTAGTTCTGCAGCGCCCATTGCAGGTCCTCGGGCGAGACCGGCGTATCGACGACGAACACCAGCAGCTCCGGGGGCAGGTGCTGCGGGTTGATCTGGAGCCGCCGCGCGTTGCCGCCCAGGTGCTCGAAGATCTCGATGGGCCCGACCGGGTTGGGCACGCGCTGCTCGATCATGCCGAAGGGCCTGCCCGTGTCGAACACGACGCAGATCGCGGCGACGAGCGAGGGGAACTCCGCCGCCTCTTTCTCATACCGCTCGGTGAGCGCGAGCAGGATGCTGTAGATGCGATCGAGCCGGTCGCGTTCGCGGACGGCCGACGCGACCTCCTGCACAAGATCCTGCTGGCGCTGCCAGAGCGCGAGCACTTCTGTTTGCGTGTCGCCCGAGAGCTCCTCGGCGTGCCGCAGCACCCGCCGTGTCATCGCGGCGTCGGCCCACGCCCGCTGGTCGAGCGTCTCGAACGATGCGTGCCCGATCAGGCGGTCGAGCAGCGCGTCGCTCGCCGTGATCGCGTCCTCGAGATCGCCGGTCTCGTTGAGGTTTGCCATGATGAGCGCGACCTCGCCCTCGACCCACTCTGAGAGCGGGGTCGGCCGCGGGGCGCGGTGCTGGGCGAGCGAGGGCGCGCTCAGGACCGTCACCACGAGGACCGCGGCAAGCAAGCGAACGGACCGGCACAACAACTGGTTCATGCCCAGAGACTAGCCGGGCGTGCCGGGATCGCAACCCGGCTCAGACACCTATTCCCGCTGTCATCCCGAGTGCTCGAAGAGCCCGCCCGGGTCGGCCTCGACGGGCTGGATGAGGCTCCGGTCGTCGTTCTTCACGTCGTTGACCCGCCGCGAGACGGCGTGCGACGTCATCCGCCCCGCCGGCAGCGGCCGGCACAGCCCGCGGGCGTCGTCGGTGGTCGTGCCCGGATCGAGCCAGCGCTCCCAAGCTGAGTCCGGCAGGATGACCGGCATCCGCGGGTGCATGCCCGCGATGAAGTCGTTGGCTTCGCAGGTCAGGACGGTCGCCGTGTCGAGGTCTGTGCCTGTGGCTGGATCGCGCCACGTCTCCCACAGCCCCGCCATCGCGTAGAGCGGCTCATCCTCGAGATGCACCGCGACGGGCTGCTTGCCGCTCGCGGTCTGCTTCCACTCGTAGAACCCGCTCGCGGGGATCAGGCACCGCCGCTTCGCGAACGCCTCGCGGAACGACGGCTTCTCGTGCGCGGTCTCGCTGCGGGCGTTGGCGGTCTTCGAGGCGATCGCGTCGTCGTTTGACCACCGCGGGATCAGCCCCCACTTCGGCGCGGCCAGTTCGCGGGCCGAGCCGGTTGCGCGCACCGCGGCGATGCGCTGCCCCGGCGCGGCGTTGAAGCGCGGCGTGATGCGGATATCGCTGGTCCAACCGGGGATCGTCACGCCGAAACGCGCGGCGACTTCCTCATAGAGCTGGACGATGTAGAAGCGGCCGCACATGCGCGGTCGCGGTCAGTTGCCGAGCGTCAGGCCCACCGGCTGCGGGGCGGGGTTGTGGGTCGGCTGGACCGCGAGGCCGAGCGGGATGCGCTTGCCGTCGGGGCCCTTGGGCGGGATGCCCTCTTCGTCGATCTTCCGCTGGATCGCCATGACGCCCTCGATCAGCATCTCGGGACGCGGCGGGCAGCCCGGGACGTAGACATCGACGGGGATGAACTGGTCGCAGCCCTGCACCGTCGCGTAGGTGTCGAAGACGCCGCCCGTTGAGGCGCACGCGCCCATGGAGATCACCCACTTGGGCTCGGCCATCTGCTCGTAGATCCGCTGGAGGACCGGGAGCATCTTCACACCGATGCGGCCCGCGACGATCAGCAGGTCCGCCTGACGCGGGCTGAACCGCATCACCTCAGCGCCAAAGCGGGCGAGGTCGTAGCGGCTCGACGCGGTCGCCATCAGCTCGATGCCGCAGCACGCGGTCGCGAACGGGATGGGCCACAGGCTGTTGCGGCGGGCCCAGTTCACCACGCGCTGGAGCTGCGTGGTCAGGATCGAGTCTTCGGAGGCGAGAGCGGCTTCGATACCCATGGAAAGAATCTCCTCACGCAGGAATTCGGCTGCCAAACCCCCGCGGATGCGATGCTAGCTCGCTTCCGGCCGGCCCGCGTTCGGCTCAGGCGGAGTCATCGCCGCTGCTGTGCCCGTTGTGGTGCCCGTTCTGATGGACCGCACCGAGATCGAGCTGCTCGAGCTGCTTGGCGACCTCGTCGGGCTCGTCCACGCGGATGATGCACATCGCGCGGTGGCCGTTGTGGGCCGGGGCGAGGTAGCCGTACCGGACGTTGATCCGGGCGTCGGCGAGGGCTTTGGCGAGTTCGCACATCTTGGCGGTCTCGGAGCCCGCGTCGTCGCCGTTGACGGCCCCGGTTTCGACGCCGATGACCTCGGACTCGACGACCGGGCCCACACCCGAGTCGGTCAGGGACTCGCACAGGGCCCGCAGGTCTTCGAGGGGCTCGCCGAGGAGGCGGACGCAGCCGCGGCCGTTGTGCTCGCTCACCGAGACGGCGGTCACCGAGATGCCGCGGCTGGTGGCCAGGTCGAGGACGCCCGCGAGTTCGCCGGGGCGTTGGTCGAGGTAGATCGAGAATTCATGCAGACGGAGCGGATTCATTTTTGGGACAAGGAGCGTAGCGCGGACCCTCTTTCGGGTCACCCTTTTGGTTGTATCCGATCAAAAACCGTTCAGCCGAGCTCCAGCCCGGTCTGCGGCTCCGGATCGGCACCGGGATCGGCATCGGCCGGGTCCGGCAGCCGCTTTCTTTCCGCGCGGCCTTCCAGACGTGCGACGCCCAGGTCGCGGAGGGACAGCCCGTCCAGGGCATTCCTCCGGGCGTCGGCCATCGCCCGGAGCACCGGGCTGGCGTCGTCGAGTTCGGTCGAGCCGCAGAGCGACTCGCCCGCCTTCAGCACCTCGATCGCTTGGATCGACTCGGCGGGGCATGCGAGCAGGTAGGACTCGTCGCGGCCGTCCTGGTCGTCGCGGCCAAGCCGGAGCAGGCCGCGCTCGGCGAGCGCCTCGAGCAGGACCTCGGCGGATCGGCCGTCGATGCCGGCGGCCCGGGCGGCGTGCTGAGGCGTGGTCGCCTGCCCGCGTTCGAAGCGTTCCGCGACGGCGGTCGCGACGACGAGCGCCGCGGCGGGGTCGATGAGTCGGGGCCCGCCGTCGAGCTCGGCCGACGCGATGAACGCGCGGAAGTGCTGCAGCGCGTAGCTGATCTGCAGGCCGAAGAGCACGATGACCCACGTCAGGTAAACCCAGATCAGGAACAGGGGCAGCAGCGCGACGACGCCGTAGAGGCGCTCGAAGTTGGTTGTGGAGAAGCCGACGTAGCGGGTAAAGCCCCACTTGGCGATCTCCCACGCGACGGCGGCGATTGCTGCGCCCGCGAACGCCGCGCGGATGTGCACGCGGGCGTTGGGCATGATGGTGTATGCAAGAAGGAACAGCCCGGTGTTGATCGCGAGGTTGATGCCGACCTGCGTGAAGCCCGAGAGCGGGCCCCAGTCGATCGAGCCCGCGATCACCTGCCCCACGCTGAAGGCCGCCAGCAGCAGCACCAGCCCGAGCACGAGCGTCGTCACATAGATCGGCACGCGCTTGGTCCACGGGCGGCCCGCGGGCGCGTGGTAGATCTGGTTGAACCCGCGCTCGAGCTCGACGAGCATCGAGACCGCGGCGTAGACCAGCACGAGGATGCCGACAAAGCCGATCGCGCTGAGCGGGATGTTCGACGCCTGCTCGACAAGCTGCGCGAGCAGCTCATCGAGCCGCACGCTGCCGACCGAGGTCGAGCCGGGCGGCGTCGGCCCGACGACCGTCGGATCGGCCGCGGTGATCGCGGAATCCAGCGCGACGGCGGTGTCCCCCGCGGCGTCGAGGTCTGCTGTTATTGCTGCCTCGTCGCCCGTATCGACGACGATCGTGTCGAACCCGAAGTAGTTGAGCACGCGCTCGAGCTCCTCGCGGAGCTGGTCCTGCGAGACCACGAACTGCTGCAGGAAGATGCCCGAGACGAGCAGGACCGGGATGATCGCGAAGATCGTGCGGTAGCTCAGCGCGGCCGCCATCTGCGGGAGCTTGCTGCGGCCCAGACCGCGGAGTGTGAGCCGCGTGACGCGGACGAGACGGCGGATCTCGTCGCGCTCGCGCGTGATGCGCGAGATGAGCCGCGCGATCGGCCCGGAGCCGCTGCTGTCGGTGTGCTGCTCCTCGCCGCTCACGTCGTCTTGTTCCTTGTGGAGCCGCTCGGCTTTCGCGCGGTTGCTTTGGATGCTTTTTTGGTGGTCTTCTTCTTTGCGTTCTTGCGGCTCGGGTCCGCTGCTGCCCGGCGGAGCTGCTGCAGCTCGGAGCGTGACAGCTCCCGCCACGCCCCGCGCGCGACGCCCTTGAGCGAGAGCGGCCCCATGCCGACACGCTCGAGCTTCTTCACGGGCAGGTCCACCGCGGCGAGCATCCGCCGCACCTGTCGGTTCCTTCCCTCGCGGAGCGTGATTTC
>JBCDKU010000021.1:0-33386 GCA_038746265.1 Planctomycetota bacterium | reverse complement strand
GTCCGGAGTGTCGCGGTAAAGCTGGGCATCCGCGAGGGCGACCAGGTCGAGGTGGTCTCGACCGAGAACGACCGCATCGACGGTCCACTCGTGGTCCTCGGCCAGCAGCTGCTCGAAGCCGGCTCGCCCGTGAACTTCGATGCACCGGTCCGCCGCGTCGCGAAGGAAACCGAGCCCAAGCCCGCTCCGACAGGCAGCACCGGCGGCGGCTCGGCCCTCACGCCCGACGAGCTCGAGACCGGGAGGCCCACGCAGTGAACCTGCCGAGAGCCTGCGTCGAACGACCGATCGCGACGTGCATGTTCACGCTGATTGTGGTGCTGATCGGCGCGTTCGCCCTGCTGCGCCTGCCGATCGACATCCTGCCCGAGGTCACGTTCCCGACCGTCACCGTCCGCTCGGAGTACGGCAACGCCAGCCCCGAGGAGATGGAGCGGCTCGTCACTGAGAAGATCGAGAACACCGTCTCGCTCGTCGCCGGCATGGACGAGATCACCAGCGAATCGGGCGAGGGCTCGAGCAACGTCCGCGTCCGCTTCGGCTGGGGTACCGATCTCGACGCGGCCGCCAACGACATCCGCGACCGCATCGACCGCGTCACCGACGAACTGCCCGAGGACATGCCGCGTCCGCGGCTCAGCAAGTACGACATCTCCGCGTCGCCCATCGTGATCCTTGGTGTGTCCAGCCCGCTCGACCCGGTCGAGCTTTCAACCCTCGTCGAGGACCAAATCCTCTTCCGCTTCGAGTCGATCGAGGGCGTCGCGGGCGTGGACATGTGGGGTGAGTCCTACCGCGAGATCCGCATCGAGCTCGACCTCGCGAAGATCCGCGCCCTCAACCTCCCGCTTGAGGACATCACCAACTCGATCCGCGAAGCAAACGTCAACCTGCCGGGGGGCGAGATCGAGCAGGGCCAGTACGAGGTCACCATCCGCACGCCCGGCGAGTTCACGTCGGTCGATCAGATCCGTGACCTCGTGGTCGCCGTCCGAGACCGCGGGCCGATCACGGTGGGCGACGTTGCCACCATCTTCGACGGCGCCGAGGAGAAAACCCGCATCGTTCGCATGGGTGGCAACCTGGGCGTGCGGCTCGCCGTGCGGAAGCAGTCGGACGCGAACACCGCCGAGGTCGCCGACAAGGTGATGGCCGCCGTTGAGCTCGCCAACGAAGAGCTCCCGCAGGTGGACATCATCGTGATCCGCGACCAGGGCCGCTACATCGAGACCGCGATCGCCAACGTCGCGCGCTCGGTCGTCTACGGCGGCGGGCTCGCGATCCTCGTGCTCCTGATCTTCCTGCGTGACCTGCGCTCGACGCTGACGATCGCGCTGTCGATCCCGATCTCGCTGCTCGCGACGTTCGCCCTGATCTACTTCGCAGGCTTCACGCTCAACCTCATGACGCTCGGCGGGCTCGCGCTCGGCATCGGCATGATGGTGGACAGCTCGATCGTCGTCCTCGAGAACATCTTCCGCCGCGAACGCGAAAACCACGAGCACAGCCGCAGCGCCTCGGTCAAGGGCGCGGGCGAGGTGGCGTCCGCGATCGTCGCCTCGACCGCGACAACGCTCGTGATCTTCCTGCCGCTCGCGTTCGTCCAGGGTGTTTCGGGCCTGCTTTTCCGCGAACTGGCTCTGACCGTCGCGATCTCGCTCGGTGTGTCGCTCATCGTCGCGCTGACGCTCGTCCCGATGCTCTCCGCGACGCTCATCAAGGAAGCCGCGAGCGGCGAGAAGACAAACCTCATCTCGAAGTTCATCAACGCCGCCGGCGACAAGTTCTTCGGCGCGATCGAGGCGTTCTATATCGGCGTGCTCCGTGATGCACTTCGCGCGCGCGTGCTGACCGTCCTGCTCGCGGCCGCGATGCTCACGGGCAGCATCTTCCTCGTCCCGAAGATCGGCAGCGAGTTCCTGCCGCCCTCCGACGAGGGCGAGGTCTCGGTGACGGGCGTCATGGAGGTGGGGACCAAGCTCGAGATCGTCGAGCAGCAGACAAAGAAGATCGAGGAGATCGTCTACCCGATCGTGGGCGACGACCTGCGGTCGAGCTACACCTCCGTCGGCGCGAGCTCGTACAACCCCTCCGACGCCGCCGAGGGCGAGGTCGATATCACGCTCGTCCCCGCGACGGAGCGGTCCCGCTCGAACACCGAGATCGCCGAAGAACTCCGCGAAGCGCTTGAGGGCCAGATCGCCGGCATGGAGATCCGCACGCGGGCGCCGCAGGGCCAGCGGCTTCTCGAGCGCCTGCTCGGCGGCAGCGAGAGCCTCCAGATCGAGATCCGCGGGTTCGAGCTCTCGATCCTCGACGCCCTCGCGGTGCAGGTCGAGCAGGCGATCAAGGACGTGCCGGGCGTCGAGAACATCCGCCTGAGCCGCGAGGCCGGCGTGCCGCAGCAGCTTGTCCGCATCGACCGCCAGAAGGCCGCCGACCTGGGTGTCTCGGTCCGCGCGATCGCGCAGACGCTGGAGACCGCGCTGTCCGGCCGCCGCGCGGGCGGCTACCGCGAGGGCGGCAACGAGCACGACATCCTCGTCCGCCTCCAAAACGCGAAGCAGACACCGATCGAGGAGATCCTCGATCTCACCGTGCCCAGCAACCAGGGCGAGAACGTCAGCCTCCGCAACCTCGTCACGATCGATTCGGCCCGGGGTCCGCTCGTCATCGACCGCAAGGCGCAGCAGCGCATCGCGACCGTCAGCGCGGCGGTCGAGGGCCGCGACATGGGCTCCGTCGCCGAGGACATCAAGCGGCAGCTCGCGACGATCCCCAAGCCCGTCGGCTACGAGCTGACCGTCGCCGGCAGCTACGAGGAGCAGCAGGAGTCCGCGCGCGAGATGCAGCTGACGTTCATCCTCGCGATCATCCTCGTCTACATGGTGCTCGCGAGCCAGTACGAGTCGCTGCGCGACCCGCTGGTCGTCATGCTGAGTGTTCCGATCGCCGCGGTGGGCGTCTTTGCGACGCTCTTCCTCACGAAGACGACGTTCAACCTGCAGTCCTACATCGGCTTCATCATGCTGGGCGGCATCGTCGTCAACAACGCGATCCTGCTCGTCGATCAGGCAGGCCGCCTGCGCCGGCAGGGCATGCACTCGCACGACGCGCTCGTCGAAGCGGGTCGGCGTCGTCTGCGCCCGATCCTGATGACCTCGCTTACGACCATCCTCGGGCTCATGCCTCTCGCGCTCGGTATCGGCGAGGGCGCCGAGGCCCAGGCGCCGCTCGCGCGGGCGGTGGTCGGCGGGCTGACGTTCTCCACGCTCGTCACGCTTGTGCTCGTGCCGGCGGTCTACAGCCTCGTGCACCCCGAGGGTCGCGGCGGCAAGAAGACCAGCGCCGCCGGTGCTTCCGCGTCGGCAGCCGTCGCCACGGCCGGCTGAATTAGGCTCAACTCAATTTCTGCTTAGTTCGTCGAGCGAGCTTCGCCGCGATCTTGGTGCTGCGCTTCGCACCACGCGCGGATCTCAGGATCGTTGTATGCGACCGGGTGAGACAAATGTTCGACCGCCCGCAGCGCGAGCGTCGCGATCGGATCCCGCCGCGCCGAATCGTCGAACGGATCGGTCATGCCGGCTGATCTCGACTTGAGGTAGTCCACCAGCTGCGTGTACGCCACCCGCAGCTCGATGCTCTGGTAGTTGTTCTCGAGCACCGAGAGCTTGACGGTGTTCACGCTCCGCATGACCTCGATGTCGCGCGCGAACGGGTCGCCCGGGAGCAGAATCGGCTCGAAGAACGCCGCCGCCTTCGCGAGCAGATCGCCCGTGTCGTCGTAGGGCTCGCGCGAGCGGAGCTGGTGCATCGCGAGCTCGAGCGAGAGCAGCATGCCCTCCATCCCGAGCTCGCCCTGGTCGCGCTCGAGCTGATCGAGCTGCGTCCGCACTTCGCGGGCACGAAGATCGGGCGACTCACGGTCACCGGGAAGATCGTCGAAATAACCGAGATCGTGCAAGCGATCGAACAGGATCGTCGCGGTGAGCCAGTCGCGCAGGGCGCTCGACTGCTCGTAGGTGATCGCGTTGGCCGCGAGCATCGACTTGATCGCGTCCTGCACCTCGTTCGTGCCCTGCGTGTACGCCTGCTGCTGGCTCTGCAGCACCCAGCCGACCGAGCCGGACAGCGCTGCGACCGCGGTCAGCGACGCGACAAAGAAGCTCGCGGGCCGACGCTTCGCGACGAGCCGCAGCTTCTGGAAAATCGTGGTATCCACGCGCTCGATCGCACGACCGTCGAGCCAAGCCGTCAGCTCGGCCGCGAACTCCGACGCCGTCGCGTGCCGCTGCTCGGACGCCGCCGACATCGCGATCGCGAGCACCCGCCGCAGACGGTCGTCGGCCTGCCGTCCCTCGCCCGAAACAAACCGCAGCGCGTAGTCGAGCGTCGCCGCGAGGGCGTAGACGTCCGACGCGACCGACGGCCGGCACTGCCCGCCCCGGCACTCGGGCGCCATGAAGAGCAGCGAATCGCGGAGGGCCCGCAGGCGCCCACCCTTAATCGATCGATCGATGACCAGCCGGCCCGACTCGTACTCCGCCGCGCGGAGCGACACGCCCGCGGGTGCGCCGAAGTCGCCGACCCTGACCGAGACCGCGGCGGGGTTCTCGGCATCACCGAACAGCAGCAGGTTGCTGGGTTTCACGTTGCCGTGGATCAGGCCCGATTTGTGCGCCGCGTCGAGCGCCGTCGCCGCGTCGCGGACGAGACGCACCACGTGCTCGACGGTCACGCTGGAGCTGCGATCGAGGAGCGTCTGCAGCGAGCCCGCGGTCGCGAACTCCGTCGCGATGTAACGGTCGCCGCGCGAGGACTCGCCCACGTCGCGGATGCCGAGCACCGAGCCGTGCCCGCCGAGCGCCGCGGCTCCGACCGCGTCGCCCAGCGTCCAGCCCGAGCGCGCGACATCGCTCGAAATCACCTTGACCGCGACCGTGCCGCCCGCGTTGACCGCGTTCGAGAACTCATCGACCGCCTCGTAGACCGCGCCGTGGGCGCCGTCGCCGACGAGACGCAGCAGCCGGTACCGCGGCCCCTGCGGATCGGGCGGGCCGAACGGACGCGGCAGGCCGTCCGAGACCTCAAGCGGCGCCCTGCCGCGGACCATGGACCGCATCGCGAACGTCGTCGCGATCTCCTGGGCGAGCTCCGGGTGGCGGATCTCGAGCTCGAGCCGGGCTTCTTCGGGACTACGGGAGCCGACGCCCTCGAGCGACTCGAACGCCAGCTCGATCGCGGCATCGATCACCGAGTCATCCGCCGAGACCGGCTGGGCAGCCTGCAGGTACACGGACAGGTCGATCGTCTCGCCGCGGGCCGCGAGTTCCTGCGCATCGGAGCGCATCGCGAGCACCAGCTCATCCGTCCCCTCAGTGGCGGCGGAGGCCAGACGCTCGGCGCGCGCTTCGACCGCGAGGCCGGCTGCGGGGTGCCCGTTCGGGTGGTCTGGCGACTGCCCGGGTCCGGGGGCACCGTTCGTCCCTGTGTTCCGCGTGATCAGCGACACGATCAGCTCCTCTAGGAGAATCTCTCCATCTCAAGCAAGCCGCCAGAACCCACTTTCGCTCGACTTCTCTCAAAATCTCAGAGAAAAACAAAACAAACTGATCCGAACGGAAGACGACAAACTTTGAATCTAATACCTACTATATTACAAACATCTATTCCGACCCAAGCGCAATATTCGTAATCACAGCATGTTATTTTGAATAGGCAAATTACCTAGCACGTGGCGGGTGGAGCGAATTCCGACCTCCACACCCGCTATTTTCGGACTCTACAATCACGTCCAACGGCGAAGTATAACATTATCGGCTGTTACCTTTCGCTCGTTTGACGACGCGTGTTCCGGCAAGGACGCTGGTGCACCAGGATTGACCCGGACGTCAATTTCAGTTTCGAGACCTTGGGAAACCAGCGCCGCTGGTTGGGAACCCCCGGAGATCACGATGACTCGCAAGACCCGCCCCGCCGCCCGTTCGCTCCCCCGCTGGCTCGCCGCCTCGGCCGCCGCTGCCACGCTCGCCGTCGCCCTGGCCACGGCCCAGCCCGCCCCGCCGCCGGTCGGCGAGGAGCCGGTCGTGACGCACGCCAGCATCGTGGACCAGTTCTTCCGTGTCTTCCGCGAGTACCTGAACTGGGACGGCCCGAGCGACGACCCACCGGCCGACCCGCGTCTCGGCTGGTAAGCCGAGCGACCGCCCACGCGGCGGACAAAGCGACGAGGGACGGGCACTTCCGGCGCGCGGGTGAGGCGTCGGGAGTCGTCCCAGCCCGCCGCGGAGACGCGGCGCGGCGTGCTTCTCATCCCTCTCCGCCCGCGCTCTCTCTCCTCGAGAAGCGCGGGCTTGGCTGGAGCGTGTGTTGCCCACCGCTCGATTCCGATGTCGTGCACCGTGCGATTGATACTCGCCGCGATCACGCCAGCACCGCGTGGACGGCGAACGCGAGCCCGTACGCCAACGCGAACGCCCAGACGAACTGACCGGCAGCGATCCACGCGGACCTGGCTTCCCGCGCGGTGATCGCGAGCGTCGAGAGGCACTGCGTCGAGAGCGCGAAGAAGACCAGGAGCGACCAGCTCGTCGCGGTCGTAAAGACCGGTGAGCCATCGGCTTTCGTCGCGGACGTGATACGCTCGCGGAGCTCCACGGGCTCGGTCTCGTCCTCGTCGATCTCCTGCTGGACGGCCATGGCGCTGACGAACAGCTCGCGTGCGGCGAAACTGGTCAGCACCCCCACCGTGATCTGGTCGTCGAAGCCAAGCGGCGCGAACGCCGGCTGAGCCGCCTGCCCCAGCGCATCGAGTGCGCTGGTGTGGATACCCTGACCAGTCCGGGGATCTGATGTGGATGAGACGTGGACCGACTCGAGCGTCCACATCAAAAGTGACGCCGCGAGGATCAGGGTCCCGGCTTTCTTCAAAAACGCGAGCGACCGCGACGCGCCCGTCGCGAACGCCGCTCGGAACGACGGTCGGCGATACGGGGGGAGTTCGACCACGAACGGGGCGGTTGTTCCCTTCGCGAGTGTGCGACGCGCAAGCAGCGACGTCAGCAGCGCAGCCGCGACGCTCACGGCGTAGCACGCGAGCATCGCCAGAGCGGCCTGCAGCGCACTCCCGGGGAAGAGGACGGCGGTGAGCAGGACGTACACAGGAACACGCGCGGGACACCCCAGAAACGGGATCGCGAGGATCGTCGCGAGGCGTTCACGCTTGCACTTGATCGAGCGGGCGGCGATGACCGCGGGGATCGCGCAGCCGTAGGACGTGAGCATGGGGATGAAGGCGCGTCCCGAGAGGCCGAACGGACGGAGCAGGCGGTCCACGGCGAGCGTCGCCCGCGAGGCGTAGCCCGTGTGCTCGAGGAGGGCGAGGACGACGAAGGTCGCGAAGATCTGCGGCACGAAGACGACCACGCCGCCAACGCCGCCGAAGATGCCCTCGCCGACGAGGCTCGCCAAGAAGCCCTCGGGCAGCGCCCCGGTGATCCAGCCGCCGAGGGCGGCGAGGCCCTCCTCGAGCCAGCCACCCGGGATCTCGCTGATCTTCAGGACAGCCCAGAGCAGGCTCGCCATCAGCGAGATGAACAGAGCTGCGCCAAAGACGGGGTGCGTCGCCAGGTGGTCGAAGCCGTCGGAGAGCTTGGCGGCGAGCACGCGGCTGCGCGGGAGCTCGCCCGAGATCGAGGCGGACCGCACGATCGAGGCGATCTCGTCCTCATTCAGCGGGACGTTCACGGGCCGGGCGGCTTCTGGTGAGCTGAGGGCATCGCGAAGCTCGGTGACGCCCGTCGAGAGACGGGCGCTGACCTGGATGACCGGGCAGCCGAGGCGTTCGGAGAGGACGACGTCGGAGACCTCGACGCCCTGCCGGGTGGCCTCGTCGATCATGTTGACCGCGACGACCACCGGGATGCCGGTGTGGGCGACGGACCGAAGCAGGCGGAGCCCGTCGGTCAGGTCGAGGGCCTCGATCACAACCAGCAAGGCGTCCGGGCGCTCGACGGGCGCACCCGGCGCGGCACCGTGCGCGACGGCCTCGCGGCAGACCCGTGCCTCCGGGGTGTCGTGGGCGAGGTCGTAGACACCCGGCAGGTCCACGAGCTCGAACTGGTCGGGTGTCTCGGAGCCGAGCTCGCAGCCGGTGGTGCAGGTCACGCAGCCCGAGCAGGCGTCCTGGGATGTGCCGATCGCGTTGGCGGTGCGGCGACCGCCGCCGACGAGGCGGGTGAAGAGCGAGGATTTCCCGACATTGGGCAGCCCGAGCATCGCGACGCGGCGGCTCGGGGGGGCGGACGAGCGGGATGGCCCGAGGACCGCGAGCTTCACCGCCGCCGGGCTCCCTCGACGCAGCCGGTCTCGTCGCAGTCGGGGCAGACGAACACGCCCCGCGCGGTCCCGGTGCACAGGCCCACGCGAATCGAGCGGCCCGGCCGCTCAGCGATCGCGATCAAGGTCGGGTTGCCCCGCCGCTGCACGGTGATCCGGTCGCCCACGGCGAGGCGGTGCCCACCCAAGTCGAGCCCCACGCCCTCGGCGGTGATGGCCGTGATCGTGGCGGTCGCGCCGCGGCGGAGGGCGGTGAGGCAAACCGCGTCCGGCTTGGTTTCGGGTGTCGAAGGGCGATCGTTGCCGAGCGTGACCATGCGAATGCTCCACGCCGAGGGGGACACACCCCGAGCGGGCGCAGTCTAGCGTCGCTGAGATTGAGTCTCAACGCCGCCGCAATGCCAGGCCTTTTATTGGAACGGTTCTAAATCCCCATCTTCTCGCGGAGGGACTTGGCGGAGACCGTGATCTCGGTCTTGTCGCCGTCCTTCATCCGGTCCACGTTCTTGAGCACCATCGCCATGCGGTTGTTGCCCTTGAAGCGGTCTTGGTGGCGGATGAGGAAGTCCCAGTAGAAGACGTTAAAGGGGCACGCGTCGTCGCCCGTCTTCTTCGAGACGCTGTAGCGGCAGTCCTTGCAGTAGTTGGACATGCGCGAGATGTACTTGCCACTCGCGGCGTAGGGCTTGGTGCCGACGACGCCGTGGTCGGCGTGCTGCGACATGCCGATGGTGTTCGGGTTGGACGCCCAGTCCACCGCGTCGGCGAACATCGCGAGATACCAATCGCCCACCTTCCGCGCGTGCACGCCCGCGAGCATCGCGAAGTTGCCGATGACCATGAGCCGTGGGATATGGTGGGCGTAGGCGTGATCGACGACCGAGCCCAGGCAGTCCTTCATGCACGCCATGTCGGTGTCGGCGTCCCAGAAGAACTCGGGCAGGTCGCCATCCGCGTCGAGCCCGTTGCGGTCGGGGTAGTCCTCGCCCTGCGACCAGTAGACGCCCCGGATGAACTCGCGCCAGCCGATCCACTGCCGCACGAAACCCTCGACGGAGTTGAGCGGCGCACGGCCCGCCTCGTACGCATCGACGGCCTTGCGGACGGCTTCCATCGGGTCGAGCAGCTTGAGGTTGCCCGAGGTCGAGAGCAGCGAGTGGTACAGAAAGGGCTCGCCCGTCCACATCGCGTCCTCGTAGGGCCCGAACTTGCCGAGTCGGTTCTCGATGAAGTCGTCGAGCGCCCGCCGTGCCTCCGCGGGTGTCACGGGCCAGCGGAAGGACTCAAGCGAGCCCGGGTGATCGGGGAAGCGGCGCTCGACCAGCTCGAGGACTTCCTTCGTGATCGCGTCGGGCCGGGGCGTGTAGGGCTTGGGCGGCTTCGGCGTCTGCTTGAAGGTCTCGCGGTTGTCCTTGTCGTAGTTCCAGTCGCCGCCCTCGGGTGACTTGCCGTCCTTCTCGACGAGCACGCCCAGCTTCTTGCGGCGTTCGCGGTAGAAGTACTCCATCGTGAGCTGCTTGCGGCCCTCGGCCCACGTTTCGAACTCATCGAGCGTGCAGGTGAAGTGCGTGTCGTCGTGGATCTCGACCGGGATGCCGAAGCGGTCGGGCCACGTCTTGACCTCGTTGTAGACGCGCCACTCGCCCGGGTGGGTGATGTGGATCTCGTCAGGCTTACACGCCTTGACCGCGCGCTCGATCTCGCCGTGGAAGCGGTGGGTGTTGTGGCTGTCGGTGATCTCGACGTAGCGGACGCGGACACAGTCATCGGCGAGCTCGACGGCGAAGTGCCGCATGGCGGCGAGGAAGAGCGCCGTCCGCTGCTTGTGGCTCGGGACGTGCGTCTGCTCGTCGTCCACCTCCATAAACAGGACGACGTCCTTCGACTTATCGAGCTCTTGGATGACCGTGGCTCGGCGATCGAGCTGATCGCCCAGGATCACGACGAGCCGGCGGGCCTTCTTGCGGTCGTTGAGTGCGGGGAACGCGGTCATGCGGCGGCTGCCTGTTGCAGGAGGACCCGTTGCAGGAGCATCAGCCCGATCACGCCCCGTGCCGACCAGCCGACCGTGCGGATCCAGTTGGTCCAGACGAGACGCGCGTGGAGCCTCGCGTCGAACGCACGGCCCAGCGCGGCGTGGATCGGGACGGCGACGGCGAAAGTCTGCAGCCACACGATCGCGATAAGGGCAGCGCCCGCGATCGTGAGCGGGCCGGTCTGCGTGAACGCGAACCAGCCGGCGGTCCCCAGCTCGGCGAACATCAACGGCATCACGATGACGGTCGTGCGCGCCTGGTGCGCCTCTTCGTACTTGCGCCAGACGTCCTCGTTCGCCTCGGCGACGTTCTTGAACAGCGGGTAGTGGTTGACCTGCACGAACCAGATCAGGCCCGTCATGCAGAGTGTCGCGTACGCGTGGACGTGGGCCAGGATCAGATCAAGCGGCACTGGCGGCCCCGCTTGCTGGCGATGTCTCGCACGCGATCGCTTCGTAGTCGGGCCGGTCGGCGACCGACTCGTGGCGGTAGGCGTGGATGATCTCGCCTCGCTCGACGAGAAAGACGCCCGGCATCTGGAAGCCGTCGCCGACAAGCTTGCCGACGGCGTGGCCCTGCAGGGTGGCCGCAAGGCCGCGGGTCCAGGACTTGAGGCCGAACGTCTGCGAGAGCGTGCCGCGGATGAGGCCGAAGCTGCGGTAGAGGCGGCGCTCGGGATCGGCAAAGTGCGGGACGTCGGCGAGGCCGTATGAATCGAGCCACGCCATAGCTTGGTCCTGCGGCGTCATCGAGACCAGCGCGATGCGCGTGCCGTCGGATTCGATCTGCGAGCGCTTCGCCTTGAGGTCGGCGAGGGCTTCCTTGCAGAAGGTGCACCCCGAGTGACGCAGGAAGACGACAAGTGTCTTGGAGCGGTTGGTGCGTTCAAGGAGCGTGACACCCTCCGCGTCGGTGAACTCCGACATCGCGGACGCGGGATCGGTCGCGTCGGCGTAGCTGCCTCGCTGCGCGTGGCGGAACGCGCCGAAGAGCATCAGGAAGAACGGGACCCACCAGATCAGATCGTTGGTGAGGAGCGTGACGCCGAACTCGGGCGGGACCGCGTTGATACCGGGGACTTTGCCGCCGAGCAGCAAACCCGAGACGTAGCCCATGGGCCCGAAAATCTTGCCGAGGAAGCCGACGAGCACGATCGGCCAGTGGCGGTAGGGGTCGAACGCGGCCGCCCAGTAGCCGACACCGTAGACGCCGACGATCATGCCGACGCACTGCCAGATGAACGGGTACGCGGGCGGTTCCATGCCGGTCAGGTCGAAGAGCCAGTTGGGGTAGAGCACGGTCAGCGCGCCCCACGCGATGTTGTAGATCGCGGCGGCGATCAGCCATCGCGACATCCACTTCGGTGCAGTGTTCGCGGTGTCGCTCATCACCCGCCGCGGCCCTTGATCGTTGCGAGGCCGCCGTCCACGCCGATCGTCTGGCCCGTCACCCAGTCGCTCGCGTCGCTGAGCAGCCAGTCGATGATCGGGGCGACGTCATCAGGCTTGCCGAGGCGGCCCAGCGGGTGCAGCGCCTCGGAGGCCTTGCGGCTGGCTTCGTTCTTCGTGATCGGCTCGGCCATGGGTGTCTCGACGAGGCCCGGGGCGACCGAGTTCACGCGGATCTTCTTGCCGGCGTACGTCGCGGCCGCGGATCGCGCGAGCCCGTTGACCGCCGACTTCGCAGCGGCGATCAGCTCATGGTTCATGAGGCCGATCTCGGCGGCGCAGCTCGACATCAGGACGATTGACCCGCCGTTGTGCTTGCCGAGCGTCTTCGCCGCGGCCCGGACCGTCGCGAACGCGGTGCGGACGTTGAGATCGAACGTATCGTCGAAATCCTTGGGCGTGGACAGGTGGGCCGGCTTGAGCAGGATCGAGCCGGCGAGGTTCACGATGCCGTCGAGGCCCCCGTGCTTCTCGGTGGTGTTCGAGACCAGTTCCTCGACCTCGTCGAAGCTGGTCGCGTCGCAGTCGGCCGTTTCGCAGCCGATCTCGTCGGCGACTGTTTTCAGCCGCTCCTCGGTGCGGCCCGCGAGGACGAGGGTGGCGTTGCGGTCTGCGAGGCGTTTGGCGAGACTGGCTCCGATGCCGCCGCCACCGCCGATCAGGATGTACACAGGGGATTCGGTGCTCATACGGGTACTCTTTCGGCTCGGTGCCCGCGGTCGATGCAGCCTGACCCTGCCCGCGAAAGGCTCCGAGCCCGGATCCGAGCAACCCGAACCGGCTGGTCCGGTTTGACGAACATGCCTGAACGGGCTCAGCACCCCCAGTTCGTGGAAAACCATTCGTGGAAGAAGGAGACCGCCCGATGAACCGGATCGCACGCACCATGACCGCCGGATTCCTGTCGCTCGCACTCGCCGCCTCGGCCGGCGCGGCCGTGAGCGTTGCCCAGCCCGACGCCCCCACCATGCAGCAGGGCCAGCAGTTGATGCAATCAGGCGACCTCGCGGGCGCGGCCGAGATCTTCGAACAGCTCACCAAAGCAGACCCGAACGACGGCACCGCGTGGCTGCTCTACGGCTTCGCGGTCCACGGCCTGGGCGACTACGACAAGGCGATCGAGATCCACAAGAAGGCGGCCGAGACGAACATCGGGCAGATGAAGGGCGTCGCGCTCTACAACGTCGCCTGCGTGCACGCGCTGCAGAACGACAAGGACAAAGCCTTCACCGCGCTCGAGGTCGCGTTCAACGGCGGCTTCGCGAACGCCCAGCAGCTCGCGGCCGACACCGACATGGACAACCTCCGCGAGGACGACCGCTTCGAGCGGTTCGTGACTTGGGCCGAGACGGGCGAGGACCCGGACTTCGAGCCCGCGTCGCTCGGCGGGATGCACTTCTGGGTCGGCGAGTGGACGGTCTACGGCCGCGACCGCCGCCGCGTGGGCAGCAACTCGATCACATCGCAGTCGGACGGCAAGGTCGTCATTGAATCATGGACGGGTCGCGGCGGCGACAGCGGCGTCAGCATGAACTACCCCGACCCGGGCCGGCAGAGCACGTGGCATCAGGTCTGGGTCGGCTCGACGGGCGATGAGCTCCGCACCTCGGGCACGCCCACCGAAGACGGCGTCGTCTTCAACGGCACACACCGCCTGCCCGACGGCCGCGAGCTCGAGCACCGCATGATCTTCGAGGTCGTCCGCGACGGCTGTGTGCGGCAGCACATCACGCAGCGTCCCGTTGGCTCCGGATCGTGGAACGTTGTCTTCGACGCGCTCTACGTCCCCGAGAAGAACGCGCTGCAGGCGTGGTGGCCGAACGAGCTGCCGTCTACGCCCACGCTCGGCGGCTGAACCGGATCAGTCGTCCGCGGCGCCGCCGCGCATAGCGTCGGCGTCGCGTTTGACCATGCCGAACCAGATGATGCAGAAGACGGGCCAGGCAAGGCTGAGCGCCGAGCCCGCGAGCAGCCCGATGAGTTGCCCGACCTCGCCTCCCGCACTCGCCTGCTGCGCGATCGGATTGTCCGGGTAATCCTGAGCCCACGCGAGCGTTTCACGCGCGAGCTGATACTGAAAATACGTACCGCCGATCGTGGTGATCGACAGCAGCACCGCGTAGGCGAGGTGCATCGTGCGTCCGACGCCGCGGCGGCAGAACGTCTGCACACCCGCGGTCACGAGCAAGAGGTTCACGAGCGCGCTCGCCGTGGCATACGCAAGCATCGCGGGTGACATCTGCATGTTCGGCGGCAGCGGCGCTCCGTTCAGCTGGCTCTCGACGAGACCTGGCAGCACGAACCACGAAAACACCATGCCGAGCGAGCCGAGCACGATCGACAGAAGCCCCAGAATAATGCTGATCACCCCGATCGCCTTGGGCCAGCCCGGGTCGGGCCGCGTCGGGACGAGCGTCGAGGTCTCGGAGTCGAACTCAGTCATGGTGTCCCCCTTCGCTGGGCGCTTACCGCCCAAGCCTACCCGTTCTCTCGGATTCGGCCGCGCCAGCTTTCACGGAGAAGGACGTTCGAAAGCCAAACTTCGGGGAGCAGCTTTCAGCGCGTCGCCGACATCACGCCGCGGACGGCGTCCGCGATCCGCCCCGGGTTCGGCAGGTACGCCGCCTCGAGGTTCTTGGCGTAGGGGGTCGGGACGTCCTCGGTGTTGACGCGGACCGGTTGGTGGTCGAGCCAGTCGAAGGCGTGCTCGCAGATCTGCGCGATTGTCTCGGACGCGACCGAGCCGAAGGGCCAGCACTGATCTACAACGACGACGCGGTGCGTCTTCTTGATCGACTCGACGATCGACTCGATGTCGAGCGGGCGGATCGTCCGCATGTCGAGCACCTCGGCGTCGATGCCCTCGCCCGCGAGCGTCTCGGCTGCTTCGAGGCAGAAGTTCGCGGGCCGGCCCCAGCTCACGAGCGTGATATCCGAGCCCTCGCGCGACTTCCGCGCGCGGCCGAAGGGGATGTAGTACTCCTCATCAGGCACGTGCGCCTTGTCGCCGAGCATGCGCTCGGACTCGAGGAAGAAGACCGGATCGGGGTCGCGGATCGCGGTCTTGAGCAGGCCCTTGGCGTCGTAGGGGTTGGACGGGATCGCCATCTTGAGACCCGGCACGTTGGCGTACATGCCCTCGACCGTCCACGAGTGCGTCGAGCCCAGCTGCCCGCCCGCGCCATCGTTGCCGCGGAAGACCAAGGGGCAGCCCCACTGCCCGCCCGACATGTAGAGCATCTTGGGAGCGTTGTTGAGGATCTGGTCCGCCGCGACCATGCTGAACGACCAGCTCATGAACTCGACGATGGGCCGCAGCCCGCGCATCGCGGCGCCGATCGCGAGGCCCGCGAAGCCGTTCTCGGAGATCGGCGTGTCGATGATGCGCTTGTCGCCGAACTCGGCGAGCATGCCCTCGGAGACCTTGTACGCGCCGTTGTACTCGGCAACTTCCTCACCGAGCAGGAAGACACGCTTGTCGCGGCGCATTTCTTCCTCCATCGCCTCGCGCAGCGCCTCGCGGTACTGGATCACGCGGTCGCCCTCGCGGCTCGGCAGCTCGTGCTCGGCCGGGAAGTCGGGCATCGAGACCTCGCCCAGCGCGTTGTGGACGGCGGTCTCGATGAGGTCGGTGTTGGGGGTGTAGGTGGTCATGGTGTGTTCTCGCTCGCTGCGTCCGGGTCGTCTGTGACCGCGGGGCGATCCTCTACAAGTTGCTCGAGCCGCCGGCGGAGCGCCGGGCCGTGCTCGCTGATGATGAGCCAGATCTTCTCGATATCGACCTGCCCGTACTCATGGGCGATCACGTGCCTCTGTCCCCGGATGCCCGCCCAGTTGATCTCCGGATGATCCTTCTCGAACTCTTTCGAGACCTTCCGGGCGGCCTCGCCCACAACCTCGATCACACGCTCGACCGCGAGGTAGAGAACCCGCTCTTTCCGCAGATCCTCGATGCTCTTGTCCCGCGTGATCTCCTCGAGCTCCTTGAGATACTGGAGCATGTCCCACAGATACACCCGATCGTCCCTGGGCTCAGGCGGCATACACCACCCGCCGGCGGGACATGATGTGCTCGCGGAGAAACGGATTCCGCACCGTCTTCCGCTCCACCAGATCGATCTTCCGTCCCCCGAACATCGCCGACAGCTCGTCCATCATGTCGGGCCAGTCGAAGTAGTCCCAGGTCTCGTCCGGGCCGAACACGACGAGCACGTCCACGTCGCTGTCGTCGCCGAAGTCTTCCCGCAGGACCGAGCCGAAAAGCGAGAGCTCCACAATCTTCCACTTCGCGCAGAACGCTCTGATCTCGTCCATCGGGATGTCGATCTGCGCCGTCAGCACGCGGTCTACCTCGTGATCTCGATATCGTCGTCCGTCCCGTTCTCGCCGTCGGGGCCGATCGTCCAGACACGGAACGAGTCCGTGCCCGTCGACTCGATCCGGATCGCATGGCCCCATGGGTCGAACGCGACGTTGCGGGGCAGCATGTTCTCGCCCATCATCTGCTCGACCGACTCGGGCATGGAACTCTTGGTCAACTGCCACGTCTGCACGGCCCGCGCGACCTCGGTGAGCCGAGACTGCACCTCGACGTTCCTGACGGAGGGCATCACGTTGCCGATGCGGCTGCCGAAGCCCTCCTTCGCGGTGCCCGGGTCGGGCAGCGAGAACTCGCCGCCGCTGGTCTGCTCTTCGCAGGCGGCAAGCGCAAGGCCGGTGCAAACGATCAGCGTGAGTCGTGCGGCGTGCTTCACAACAGCGGGTTCCGTCGCCCGTGGCGGTAGGTCGCCGAGGGGCTGAGGTTCTTCTGGGGCAGGGCGTAGACGTCGGTGTGCAGCTCGTCGAGGCTCGGAGCGTCGGCGTCCTCGGAGGCCTTCACCGCCTCGCGCACCAGCGTCTTGATCTCTTTCTGCATCGCGCCCCAGTCGTCCTCGGTCAGGCAGCCGCGGCCGCCGTCGTCCTGCGGGGTCATGAGGTGGCTCGCCAGAGCCGCGATCGAGTCGCGCTCCTTGAACGAATCGACCTCCTCTTTCGTGCGGTACTTCTGCGGGTCCGACATCGAGTGACCTTGGTAGCGGTACGTCTTGAGATCGACGAAGCCGGGCCGCTGGTTCTCGCGGCAGTGATCGACCAGCGGCTTCATGTTGTCGTAGACGTCGAGTACGTCGAACCCGTCGAACTCGATCGCGTCGATCGCGTAGCCCTGCGCCCGCAGAACAAGGTTCTCATGGTTCGCGGTGTGCCGCTCGAAGGCGGTGCCCATCGAGTAGCCGTTGTTCTCGACGATGTAGATCACCGGCAGGCCCCAGAGGCTCGCGAGGTTCTGCGCCTCGTGGAACGCGCCCTGGTCCACCGCGCCGTCACCCAGGTAGCAGAGCGTGACCTGCTTCTTGCCCTCGCCCATCACCTCGTCGAGGTATCTGCCCGCGAACGCGAGCCCCGCGCCGAGCGGCGTCTGCGCGCCGACGATGCCGTGGCCGCCGTAGAGCTCGTTGGGGCGATCGAACATGTGCATCGAGCCGCCCTTGCCCTTGGCGCAGCCGATGTCCTTGCCGAACATCTCCGCCATGCACGCGGTCGGGTGCATGCCGCGGGCGAGCGCGTGGCCGTGGTCGCGGTAGGCGGTGATGACCGGGTCGTCGTGCTCGACGGCGCCGATGGTGCCGACCGCGCACGCCTCCTGCCCGGTGTAGACGTGGCAGAAGCCGCCGATCTTGGCCTGCTGGTAGGCCTGCGCGGTGCGGCTCTCGAACTCGCGGATCAGCTGCATCTGGCGCAGCCAGTCGATCAGCGTGCTGTTGCTGAGTTCATCCGAGGGACGCTTCGATCCGCCCGGAGTAAACGTCGGGGAGGTGGTCGCTTGGGTCATCGCGGCTCCGTCTGTCGCAGAACTGCCAGCGGCCGGTCGGTCTCGGCTGCGGCGCAATGGAAGTCTATGGGCGATGCACGCCCGGTTACCACCCAAAAAGGCAGCGAGGCCCGACGATCGGGCCCCGCTGATGAGTAACTATGCAAGCCATCGAGCCGTCATCACGGCACGATCGAGCTGACCTTGGTGCCCTCCTCGGCGGCTGCCCGCTGCAGGGCCACCAGAGCCGCCCCGAGCTGCAGGTCGAGCCCCTCGGTCACGAGGCGGTCCGGGTCGGGCCGCTCGATGTTCTCGATCAGGCGGCCCAGCTCGTCGGTGGGCCAGATATCCGCGTCGCGACGCAGCCGCAGCGATTCCGAGACCTTGTCGAGCAGCATCTCGACCTCGATGTCGGGCTCGACGCCCCACTCGGTCGCGCCGGGCATGCGGTGAATCTCGCGGTCGCCGAAGGGGCGGTAGAAGCTCTCGGTGAGCTTCATGCCGACCGGCGGCGAGTTGTCGAGGCCGAACACCGACTGCACCGAGCCCTTGCCGAAGCTCCGCTGACCGACGATCACGACGTCAGCAGCACCCTCGCGGGCGTGAGCCTGCAGCGAGCCCGAGACGATCTCGGACGCCGACGCCGACCCGTTGTTCACGAGCACGGCAACCGGGATGCCCTCGATCCGCTTGCGGGCCGGGATCGAGCGGGAGATCTTGGTCTCGAGAATGCGGTCATCCACCGCGACCGTGCGCACGACCGGGCGGCCGGCCGGGATGAACCGGTTCACGATGTCCACGGCTTGATCCAGGATGCCGCCCGGATTGAAGCGGAGGTCCAGGATCAGACCGTTGAGGCCCTGTCGCTTCATCTCGGCGATCGCCTTGTCGAAATCGCGAGTGGTGCTCGATGTGAACTGCGTCAGGCGGACGTAGCCGATGCCGGCGTCCTCATCGACGAACCAGTTCCACTCCATGTCGCCCGGGCCCGTGCGGCGCCAGCCCTTGACCGTCGCGACGGGGATCGACGCGCGGCGAAGCGGCACCTTGAGCGTCTCGGGCTTTGCGTCCGCGTCGTCGAGGTCCGGACGCTCGATGGTCAGGACGACCTCTGTGCCCGTCTCGCCCGTGATGACATCGACCGCCTGGTCGAGCGTGAAGCCGACCGTGCTCTGACCGTCCACGGCGCGGATGATGTCGCCCGTGCGGATACCCGCCCGCTGCGCGGGCGTGCCCTCGAGCGGTGAGACGACGCGGATATCGAGCGTGTCCTCGGCTTCTTCGATCTGGATGCCGACGCCCGAGAAGCTGCCCTCGGTTGTGCGCTGCAGGCGCTCGATGCCGTCGGGCCAGATGATGGCCGAGTAGTCATCAAGCGTGGACATCGCGCCGTTGCCGTACTCGTGGATGATCGCCTCCTCGGGGATGCCCACCGAGAAGCGGTTCTGCGTCAGGACGCGGTTGAGCACGTTGAACGAGTCACGCAGATCGACCATCGCGCCGGCGTCGGACACGATCTCGCGCTGCCGGCGGACGACGCGGAGGAAGTCCTCGCGCTTCTGCTCGTCGGCAAGCGTCGGGAAGGTCTCGTAGAGCTCGGGGGTCGTCGCGAAGGTCTCGATCGCGATCAGGCCCGCCTCGACGAGCTCGCCCCGGTTGGTGCGGTCGCGATCGAGGTGGCGGGTGGCCGCCTGCTCGATGCCGCGCACGACGGCGGTCGCGCGGACGCCGCCGATCTTCTCGTCGTAGCTGTCGCCCGTCGGGTTGTAGGGCGGCAGCGGGTCGAGATCGTCGAGCTGACGGCGAGCGTCACGGAGCTCCCAGTACTTCTCGGGCGCGTAGAGACGGATCATCGCCAGGCGGCGGCCGATCCGCTTCATCTGTTTCTCGTAGGGCTCCTCGATATCGAGCAGCGCGTTGAGACGGACGTAGAGCTCGTAGGAGAGCAGCCACTCGCCGCGCTCCTCGGCGGCCTGCGCTTCACGCTCGCCGAGCCGGATCACGCCGCGGACGGTCTCGGTCTGGTTGAACCGGTCCTCGTCCTCGTGGAGCTGCTGCAGCGCGAGCACGCTGTCGAGCGCGTCAGAAACGGCAACAGCCGACTTCGTGAGCTGGCCCTCGCGGCGGAGATCCGCGGCGGTGCCCAGGTGCTCGTCGAGCTCGGTTTCGGTTTCCTTGATCTTCTCGGCTCGCTCCGCCTCGCGGGCCTCGAGGCTCGTGCGGAGGCGGTCGAGCGACGACTTCAGCGGCGTCCCGCCGACCGAGCCGGCGTCGGCTTCGACGCGACCCAGAAGCTGGGCGAGCGCCCGCTCGTCGCTGGTGGTCAGGGTCGCCCAGGTGTCTTGGGCGAGGGCCGGGGCCGCCATCAGGGCAACGGCCGCGGAGACCGCGAACCCCGCGGCAAGGCGTCGGATTCGCGTTCGTGACTGGTTCAGCATCATGACTCCCATCGGTGCAGATTGTCGCCCGGGACCGCCCCGCAGAGGCTGCGGAACGGGTGGGCCCAACTCCTCCCGTACGTCTGAACGGGACGGCGAGGTTCGCTGTTCCCCCGGGGCCAGAATCGGCCGGCAACCCCGCGGGCGGTGAGCCCGGCATGCGGTGCTCGCCAATCTATGCGAGGACTACGCCGGGTGCGCCACCTATTCACCTCACATCGAACAGACTCAGCGCATAGATGTTGCAGCCATGCCACGCCGAGAAACCACTAGATCTGGTGGTCTCTCGGCGCAGCCCGCCGCACCAGCGCCCACGCCCCCACCCCGATCATCAGCCCGCTGACGGCCAGAACGACGGCGGCGTCGGCTGCGAGACCCGACCCTCCGGCCGCCCACGCGGCCCCTGCGCCGGCGAGCGGGCCCGCGGTGTAGCCCAGCCCGATGAGCGCCTCGTGGGTGCCGCCGGCGTCCACGTCGCTGTCGCTGCCTGCCATGACGTAGGTGAGCGAAGCCTTGTAGATCGCGGCTTGGGCGACGCCGAGCACCGCGAGCGAGCCCACGACGACGGTCAGCGCCGCCGGTCCCGGCCCGAGCTGCGGACCAAGCAGCGCACCGGCGAAGGCGGCGAGCAGCGCGGCCAGCGAGAGCGGCGCGAGCAGACGGCTGCCGTACCAGCCGTGCCAGCGGTGCAGCACAACGAACGCGATCACACGGGTGATGAGCCAGACGCCCGCGAGCGGCGGGCGCCACGTCCGCGGCACGCCAAGGCCCGCGAGCGAGACGCTCAAGACGGGCGTCAGTGTGCTCATCACGATGTAGCTCGCGGGCAGCAGCACGCGGAAGACCGGCAGCTCGCGGCGGGCGATCGGGTCGATGTGCTTGTGGCCCGTCTCGTGCGACCCGGGGGCGCGGGCAAAGCGGGTCAAGAGACCTGCGGTCGCGAGATGGACCACGCCGAGCAGCGTGAGGACGTCGATCGGGCGGTCCTCGACGAGCGGAGCCATGAGCCACGCGGCCGCGATCATCGCGCTGGCCCAAGACAGATTGAACGCGCCGACAGCTTTGGTGAGCCGCGGGCCCGAACGGCCGCCCGAGACATAGGACTCGGCGAGGGGCCAGAGTGCGCCGGTGAGCGGCGCGTAGATCATCGCGACGAGCCAGATCGTCCACGCGGGCGGCGGGCCCGGCTCGGCTGTGGTCGCCGCGACGATGGCGGGGGCGACGCAGACACCGCCGAGGCTCGCCGTGAGCACGGTCAGAACGGTCCGCGGTGTGATGCCGGTTCGCCGAGCGAGACGGCGGATCAGCGGGCCCACGAGCAGCGCCCCGGGGACGTAGGCGGCGTGGCTCAGGACACCCAGCAACAAATTCAGTCCGCGGCCGTAGCCGTACGCGGACTCGGTCAGGAAGAAGATGCCGTCGGTGACCGCGCCGGTGCCGAGGCTGACGAGCCAGACGTAGGCAACGATCCACGCGAGGCCGCCGTGGGCCCAGCGGCGTTTCGGCGGGTGATCGGTGCTGTTCGTCTCGGGTGGGCTCGTTGCCATGAGCGAGCGGCGATCGTACACTGGCGGGCTGGGCATCTCGTTCGCATGAGCGAACACCCGCCCTGACGCACCCGTAGCTCAATTGGATAGAGCGCTGGCCTCCGAAGCCAGAGGTTCCGCGTTCGAGTCGCGGCGGGTGTACTTCTTGGCGCGACCCCTGGAGGATGCGGCATGGCGGTTTCACGCTTCGGAACACGACTTCTGACCGCCGCCGCGTTGGCGATGCTGGCGGTCGCCGGCAGCCCCGCGGCCGCCCAGTCAACCGACGACTGGCGGACGCGGCAGGCGGGCGAGGCGTTCGACGACTCGGCGATCGAAGTTCTTGAGCGGCACCTCGAGGCGATCGGCGGCGCTGAGGCGGTGCTCGCGCACGAGAAGGTCCTGCGTCGCGGCAGCTTCACCGGCGCGCCGTTCCAGTTCAAGGCGCGGCTCGAGATGTGGCAGGCCGCCCCGGACCAGCAGAAGCTCGTCATCAACGAGCCCGGCGGGCTCACCGTGACGCTCGGCTTCGACGGCACGACCGCGTGGCAGGACACCACGATCTCCGATCCCGTCAAGCTCGAGGGGCTCGCCGCCCTCGCGATGAACGAGGACTCGATCATGCACCGGCCGGCCAAGTTCCGCGATCTGTATGCGCGGCTCACCGACCAGGGCATCGTTGAGAACGAATCGGGCGACATCAGGCTGCACGCGATCGCGGCGACGCCGGTCGGTTCACCGCGTGACCGGGTGATGTACTTCGATCCGGAAACGGGCCTGCTCCAGCAGGTCCGGATCGGCACGGTCGGGCCCGAGGGCAACGTTGTCCAGCTCGACATCTTCTACGAGGACTACAAGGAATTTGTCGGCGTCAAGTACGCGACGAAGATCACCCAGAAGTATCTCGGCCGCGACCCGCACGCTCGCTACGAGTACATCTCGATTGTGCCCGATCCGTCGAATTGGACGGATATCGTGGCTCCCGCCGAGCTGACCGGCGGCTGAACCCGCACCGAATTAGCTCTCCCGTTTCTCGCAGCAGACACCGAAGCCCGAGCAGATCGGGTGCGTCTTGCATTCACCGCCGCGCGCCGAGCAGGCCCTGCGACCGTGAAAGATCAGGCGGTGCGAGAGCACGGTCCACTGATCGCGGGGGAAGAGCGCCATCAGCATCCGCTCGGTCTGCTGGACGTTGGTTCCGTATTCGACGAGCCCGAGCCGCTGCGCGAGGCGGTGGACGTGGGTATCCACAACGAAGCCGTCGTTGATGCCGTAGCAGTTGCCGAGCACCACGTTCGCGGTCTTGCGCGCGACGCCCCGCAGCTTGAGCATGTCCTCGACCGTCCGCGGCACCT
Source organism: Planctomycetota bacterium (assembly GCA_038746265.1). Taxonomy (GTDB): domain Bacteria; phylum Planctomycetota; class Phycisphaerae; order Phycisphaerales; family UBA1924; genus JBCBKP01. Next base: position 10,398 of record JBCDKU010000021.1, on the reverse strand, counting down.
CGCCGCCGAAATCCTCGACGAGCGTGGTCATCGCGGCGTGGACCGACTTGGCCTTGTTGCGGAACAGGCCGATCGTCTTGATGTAGGGCTCGATCTTGGCGGGCGTAGCGGCCGCGTAGTCCTCGGGCATCGGGAACGCCTTAAAGAGCTTCGGCGTTGCCTTGTTCACGCCCGCGTCGGTCGCCTGCGCAGAAAGGATCGTCGCGACGAGCAGCTCGTGCGGGTGCGTGTGGTCGAGCTCGCAGTAGGCGTCAGGATAGTGCTCGGCGAGCGCATCGGCGATGCGCTTCGCGCGGCGTTTGTCGTTCGTCGAGACCTGCGGCAGCTTGAAGGGCAGGTCCTTGTAGCCGCGTGGGTTCTCGGGGGTGCGGTGCGTTGTCGTGCTCATGCCTGCTTCCTCGATTCGCCCGCGACAGTCGCGCTCCACGCCCCCGCGATCGTCACACCAAGCACCGCGATCGCGGTGCCGCCCAAGACACGGCTCGCGGTCGGATGATCCGCGTCGAAGGCCGCGTACGCAGCGTCAGCCGTCTCGACCTCGCCCGTACGGGCGGCCTCCCAGTAGGTCGTGGCGTTCGCCTGCATCCGCGGCGCGAGGAAGAACAGGTTGTAGCTGAGCAGGCTCATCGCGATCGTGAGCAGCGTGATGCGGACACCCGTGGACCACTTCTTCGTATCGAGCCCGCCGAAGACCAGCATCGCGATGAGTGTCGCGAGGCACGCCGTCGCGAGCGCGAACTGCGCGATGTCCGCGACCTTGAAGATCTCGTTCTGCGTGATGCCGGCGGCGAGCCGCCAGTGGGCCTCGGGCCGGTACGCCTCGAAATCGGGCAGCCGCGGCGCGAGCTCCTTCATCTTCGGGAACAGGATCGCCGCGGACGCCCCGGCGAGGACGAGCACCCCCACCCAGATCCCGGCGGCGGTGACGTGGATCGCTTCGAGGACTTTCCTCGCCTTCGGGGCTTCGCCCTCGTTCTCGGTCGGCATGGCGGATGCTACGGCCGCCTACAACTCGGCGTGCTCACGACCACACCGCTCGCGGTCTCGATCGCCGGGCTGACCGGCCAGCCGGGGACGCTGAGCGCGCCCGCGCGGCTCGATTGGGCCGCGCAGCTCGGCCCGCGGGCGGTCGCGCTCGACGCGAGCCTGCCCGGCATGCGGCCGCGTGAGCTCGGAGAGAGCGCGCGGCGGGATCTGGCGGCAGCACTCAAACGCCGCGAGCTCGATCTTGCCGGCATCGATCTCTGGATCCCCGCTTCGCACTTTGCGTCGAGCGAGAATGCCGACCGCGCGATCTCGGCCGTGGGCGAGACACTGACACTGGCGGCGGATCTGGTCCGGCAACTCGGGAAGTCGAGCCGACCGATCGTGAGCGTTCATCTGCCGGGATCGGAATCGGTCCGCGAGTCGCTGCGTGCGGTCGCCGATCGCGTCGGCGCGACGCTCGCCGATCATGCGTGGCCGCCGATCGAACGCGAGTTCGGCTTCGATCCCGCGGCGGTGCTCGGCGCTGGCGGCGATCCGATCGATGAAGCCGGTGCGCGCAGCGCAGGCATCATCGCGGCACGGCTCTCGGATCTGTCCGCGGGATCGCGGGCGCTGCCCGGCGAGGACGGCGGGCGTGTCGATGCCGGTGCGTATCAGGCGGTGCTCTCGCTCGCAAAGAGCATCGCCCACGCCGTGATCGACCTGCGCGGCGTCGAGCAGCCGACCGCGCGAGCCAAGGGGCTTATTGAGCGGTGGCGGTCCCCAGCCACGGGATGAGTTCGGCGTCCTTCGGCAGGTAGAGCGGATGCCGCGGCTCACCTGATTTCGTGATGCCGAGGCACAGCGGCCCGCTCGCGGCCGCGATCGCACGCACGCGCGGCGAATCGATCGGCGGGCGGCCCCACCCCGCGAACACCGCGTCCGACCGCTCGATCGCGCGCCGAACCGCCTCGGCGTTGCGCGGGCCGACAGGGTCCTCGACCGCGAGCAAGCCCTTCGGATCGGTCGAGCGCAGCGCGAAGAGGTTGACGGCTTCGAGCTCGCAGAAGCCCTCGCGCCGGGCGCGCAGGATGACAAGCCGAATCGTTGGGTCGTCGTGGGTCGCGTCGGCGGTGGACGGGTTCATGCCGACGAAGCACAGCCTCGGGCCTTTGGACCACTTCCGCGTGAGCGTGTAGCGGTACGCGCGGCAGCGCGAGAACGACGCGCCGCCCCGCATGTCGTCTGGGATCGGGAGCCGCTTCACTCGAGCGAGGCGAGCACGTCGTCGGGGATGATCCCGTTGTGGTGCACCTTCTGCACGTCGTCGTTGTCGTCGAGCGCGTCAACGAGCTTGAGCAGCTTTGTCGCATCGTCGGACGACAGCTCCGCTTCGTTGTCCGGGATCTTGGTGATGCCCGAGTCCGCCATCTCGATGCCGGCCTCTTCGAGCGCGGTCTTGACGGCGATGAACTCAGTCGCCTCGGTCACGACGGTGAACGCGTCGCCCTCGTCCTCGGGCAGCTCGACGTCCTCCGCGCCCGCCTCGAGCGCGAGCTCCATGAGCTGGTCCTCATCGACCTTGCCCGACTCGATGAAGATGCGCCCCTTGGTCTGGAACATGAACGCGACCGAGCCGGGCGTGCCGATGTTGCCGCCGTTCTTGCCGAAGATGTAGCGGACGTCGCCCGCGGTGCGGGTGCGGTTGTCGGTGAGCGCCTCGACCAGCACCGCGACGCCGCCCGGCCCGTAGCCCTCGTAGGTGACGTTCTCGTAGTCCTCGCCCTGGCCCGCGCCCGCGCCCTTGTCGACGGCGCGGTTGATCGTGTCCTTGGGCATGTTCTCAGACTTGGCTTCCTCGATCGCGTACCGCAGCGAGAGGTTGGTCGCGGGGTCGCCGCCGCCGGCGCGGGCCGCGGCGATGATCGCGCGGCTGATCTTCGACCACGTCTTCGCGCGGGCCGCATCGACGCGACCCTTGCGGTGCCTGATGTTCGCCCACTTGCTGTGTCCGGCCATGCCTGATCTCCCGCGGCGTCGTGCGCACCGCTCGAACGTCAACCGTCGATTGTTGCTGCGCCGCTAGCGGCCGTCCGGCGGCTCCGCGCTCGACGGCGCGACCGGCGGCCGCTCGCCCAGACGCAGCGCCTCGAGCTTCGAGGCGATGTTCCGGATGCGGTCCTGCACCTCGTTGAACTGAGCCGAGTCGCGTGTCAGCCCGCCGACCGAGCGGACGGCCTGCCGCCGGGCCCGCGTCCAGGTTTCGCGGGCCCGCTGCTCGTCGCCCGCCATGTAGTAGGCGTCGCCGAGGTGATCGGTGATGACACCGTCGTCGTTCTCGCCCGCGAGCCGGTCCGCGCGCTCGAGCAGCGAGACCGCGCCCTCGCGCGCGACGTTGCCCTGCTCGTCGAACTCGCTCTCGAGCACACCGATGCGGTAGCGGAGCCAGCCGAGTGAGTCGGTCACGCTCGCCTGCAGGGGCAGCGCGTTGGCGGCCATCTCGATGAGCTGCTCGGCGCGGACGACGTCTTCCTCTGCGCCGCGTTCAAGCAGCAGATACCCAAAGTCGTTACCGGTCCACGGGTGGGCGTCGTCGTACTCGAGCGCGAGCTCGAAGATCCGCTCGGCCCGCGAGAGATCGCCTAGGCTGTACGCCTGACCCGCGACCAAGTACGCAAGCTCGACGGCCCCGCGCGTCCTGCCGGGTTGGTCCGCGGACGGCAGCCCGAACCCGCGCCACATCGACTCGACCGCGTCCGACACCACGCGGCGTGAGCGGATCGCGTCGATGAACGCCCGCGTGTCGGCGACGTCGCCCGATTGCCAGAGCAGCTCGATCGAGATCGGCACAACGCCGTCGGGCAGCGGCGTCAGGGGCGAGCCGATGGTGCCGGCGACGGCGATCGCGGTGTCGATCGCGGTCTGCGTGCTTCCCTGCGCGCGGAGGAGCTGCAGCGCGAGCTGAAACGCACCGAGTTGGAGCTGGGGGCCGCCGGCGCCGGCGTCGTCGATCGCACGGGCGAGCCGATCGACATCAGCGCCCGAATCGACAACGTGCCGGATCCGGAACTCGTGCGCCGCCGGCGCGAGCAGGGCCTCGCGCTCGAGCGCCCACTCCACCAACTCGACGGCCGTGTCGGCACGCTCCCGCCGCGTGATCGCGTCTTCCGCGACGCCGACGACCTGCGAGAGGTTCGTGATGACCAGTTGCACGACGCGGCCCAGCGCGATCCGCTCCGCACCCTCGAGCCCGAGCGTGCTCGGCAGCAGCCGATTCGCCTCGGCGAGCAGTTCCTCCACCGGTGCCGCCTGATTCGCCCGCTGGCCGAGGCGTTCGATCGCCTGCCCGGGCGGCAGCTGCTCTGCGGCAAGCCGCGCATCACGCGCGGCGTCAGCGGCGCCGGCTTCGCCGAGCGCCTCGCGCTGCAGCCGCTCGAGCCGTGGGCCGAACGAGGGCGACCCGGTGCGCTCTCCGAATGCCTCGAGCGCGTCGGCGGCACCCTGCGCATCGCGGATCGCGAGCCGTCCGTCGACGAGCGCCGTCGCGGCCGCGACCGACCCGGGGTGGTCGGACGCGATCTGTTGCAATCGATCGAGCATCGCCTCGGTCTGCGCCGCATCCACGCCGCGCTGCACGCCCGCCTGGATCACCGCGACCGCGCGCACAAGCAGATCCTGATCGGTCGGGTCCGCATCGAGCAGCTCCAGCAGGTCCCGCCGCGCGTCATCGACGAGCCCGCGGTTGACGCGCTCCTCGATGCCGAGCCGCCGCACGAGCTTCGCGCCGGGCAGCGTCTCGCGCAGGTCGCGGAAGACCTCCGTCACAGGCTCGTTCACGCCCTCGCCCCCGAGCCGCTGCGCGATCACCAGCCGCGTCTCGAACACCGGTTCGAAGCGAGGCCCCATCGCCGCCGCCCGATCGATCATGTCCGCCGCGAGCTCCAACCGGCCCGCGAGCAGCGCGAACCCGGCTCCGCGGTTGAAGTCGGCTGCATCGACCGAGTCGTCCTCGAAGACCGGAGCCAACGCCGTCAGCGCTTCGAGCGGACGCCGGAGGCTCCACATCACGTCAGCCGTGGACCGAGCGCGGGTCGCCGAATCCTCGATCGTGCCCGCGAGACGCACGGCGTCATCCGCAAGGCCCCATGCGCCCGACGCCACTGCCGCGCGGACCGCGATGCCGGGCGTCGCGTCGGTCGTTTCGCCCGAATCGATCGCAGCCCGGAGCACCTCGGCGGCGTCAGTCGCACGCCCCAGCTCGAGCAGCACCGACGCGCGGAGATCGGCCGGGCCCTCCGTGAGCGCTTCGAGCAACGCCCGGGGATCGGCGGTCCACTTCGCGAGCGCCGCCGACACCGGGGCCGCCGCCTGCGGCTCGGCGCGGACCGCGTCGATCGCCACGGCCGCGCACGCCTCGGCATCCGCGAGATTGCACGTCCGCACGAGATCGACCGCGATCGGTTCGGATCCAAGCAGGTCGATCGGCGCACGCTCGGCCAGAGCTGCGATCAGCTCCCGCCGCTGCTCACGCACACCACCGGCAATCGCCGCCTCGGCCCGCGCCAACGGCACGAGCACGCCCGGCTCAGCCGGATCGGCGAGGCGGCGCAGGTCCGCGATCGCAGATCGCATCGCCCGCCGCATGTCGGCATCGACGGCGAGCTCGCCGACCAGCCGAAGATCGCTCGCGGTCAACACCGAGCCCGCGTCCGCGATCCGCCGGAAGAGAAGCAGCGCCGACTGCGCGGGCCGGCCCAGGAGCTGCGCGACTTCTGTTCGCCGAGCCCGCAGACTCGCCGCCTCGGCAACCGAAACCTCGGACGCCGTGGCGTAGACCTCGTCGGCCCGCTCGTACTCGCCCGCGCGGACCCACGCGTCGCCCGCGTCGCGGAGCAGCGCCGAACGCCGCGCGGAGAGCTCCGAGAGCTCCCGGGCGAGCACCGTGGGCCCGGAGAGCCGTGTCGGCGCGGACAGGCTGCGCTCGATCGCCTCCGCGCCCGCGCGCCACCGGTTCGTCGCGAGTAGCGCACGCCCGAGGCTTGCGTTGGCGACGAGGTTGATCGCCGAATCGGCATCGGGCTCGCCCAACTCGATCGCCGTTGCGAGCCACCGCAGCGCATCGTCGTATTGCCGCCGGTCGAGCGCATCGACCGCGGCGATGACCAGCGGTCGTTTCTCACGCAGCCCGAGTGAAGCCGCCCGGCGATACGCCGTGACCGCGCTGACACGGAGTCCGTCCGCGAGCCGCGCGTCGCCGAGGGCGCGCCAGATCTCCGGCACATCGCCGTCGAGCTGCGCGGCTCGCTCGAGCTGACGGATGGCATCATTCAGCTCGCCCGCGATCGTCGCCGATCGGCCCGAGGCGTACGCCAGCAGCGCGCGTGAGCGGTCGGGCGATTCCGGGACCGCGGGCGTCGTGTCGGCCTTCGCGGCGAGCTGTTCGAGCGTCTCGGCGAGGGGCAGATCGGCGAGCTCCGGGTCCGCGTCGGCGATCGGCCTCAGGAATCCTGGCAGCCCCTTGGGCTCGGGCTTCTCGCCGCGCGACTGCCGTTCGGAGAGCCGGACAAGTTCCGCGAACGGCTCGCCCGTGAGTTCGCCGTCGGCCGCGAGCGATGCGCGGTCATCGACCGACTCGGGCGTGCTGCACGCCGGCACCGCGAGCACCGCGCCGGCCGACGCGGCGAGCAGCAGTCCGCGGCGGATGGCGTGGGGATCAATCATGACGCGGCGCTGGACGACTGCTTGCTCGGGGCCTTCTTCTTCGTGGTGCGCGGCCGCGGCTTCTTGCCCGCCCCGCCGTTCGCCGACCACAGCTCGAGCAGGTCGTAGCCGTCGGCGGCCTCGCCCGCGCGGAGCGCCCGCTCGATCTTCGCGGCCGCGGAATCGACATCGGTATCGGGCTCGAAGAGCTCCGCGCCGATCAGGTGATCGAGCAGCCGATCATCGAGCGGGAAGGCGTGCCCGCCCAGCCCGAAGAGCACGACGCGGGCCGCGACGAACTTGGGCAGCCCCTCGATCGACTCGACGTACTGCTTCGCGTCGCGCTTGTTCATCTCGCCGAGCCGTGCGAGCGAGAGCGACTGCTCACGGGCGGCGATGTCGTTGAGGGCGCACCGCAGACGCTCGCAGCGCTCCTCAACCCGCGGGTAGCGGGGCCCGAGCACCTTGGCGACGTCGGCCGGGAAACAGATCCGCAGCTCGGTGTAATCGATCACGCTCGAGAGCAGTCGCTGGTACGCCGCCCGTGCCTGGCTGTGCGAGGCCTCCCACTGCAGCAGCGCGCGGACCAATTCATCGACGAGCCGGTCGCCGTGCGTGGGCGTCTCGGCCGCGTGGTCCTGGTCGCGCTCGATCGTGTAGCGCTCGCCTAGGTCCTTGAAGAACACACGGATCGGTTCTGATCGGTCGGCTGGCGTCACCACGTTCCCTTCTTGCTACTGCTGTCGTCATCCGACGACCCCTCTCCCCCGTGCGATCCGTCATGATTCGCCGCCGAATCGTTCGCGTCCTCCCCGGCCTCGGTTTCCCGTTCCGGGTCCGTCTCGGCCAGTTCGCCGCTGGCCTTGGCGATCAGCTCATAGACCGTCCGCTGGTGCTTCAGGCCCGTATCGAGGGCGAATTCCAGCCGCGGCATGACCTTGGTCGCGATTCTTTTCTTCACCTGATTGCGGATATGCCCGGCCGCCGAACGCAGCCCGTGCATCGTGAGCTCTTGGGCGTCCTCTGGCACGATCGAGACGCTCACGTCGGCGGTCTTGAAATCGTCCGAAACCGTCAGGCCCGTGATCGTGATCATCCCTTTGACCCGCGGGTCCGCGAGCCCCCGCGCGAGCACGCGGTCGAGCTCCTTGCGCAGCGTGCTCGCGAGCTGCTCGGCGCGGTGCGACGAGGACTTGTCGCCGAACGGCGACGGCGGCATGTGGAAGCCGTGATCGCTCACGAGGGCTGCTCTCCGCTCATGCTCCCGCCATCGACATCGATCATGCGCTCGAACATCTCCGCCGCGATCGCGTCCTCGTCGATCTCCTCGATCCGGGCCTCACCAAGACCCATCTCGTTCGCGCTGAGCACACGCCGCTCGACCGCCCCCACCTCGGCGTCGGTCATCGTGCGGAGCTTGTCGGTCACCTTGTCGAGCGTCGTGCCCACACGCTTGCCGTCCGTCCCGACGGCCGAGACGGCGAGCACCGCGACGTTGAGCGCGTCGAGATGCCCGACCTCGGCCACCGCGACCAAGTGCTCGCGGTGCAGCCGATCCTTGACCGACTTCACGACGGAGCGCTTGTCCTTGAGCGACTCGGCCCAGGGGACGTGGAGCGTGAGCTGGAGAACGCCGACGACCATGAACGCTGTGGCTCCTTAGAGCGACCGCTTGACCTCGATCTGCTTGTAGCACTCGAGGATGTCGCCCTCCTTGATGTCGTCGTAGCCGACGATCTTCATGCCGCACTCCATGCCCGAGCGGACCTCCTTGACGTCGTCCTTGAACCGCTTGAGCTGCTCGAGCTGGCGGTTGTTCTCGATGACGATGTCGTCGCGCGTGACGCGGATGTAGGCGTCGCGCTCGACCGTGCCGTCGGTGACGTAGCAGCCCGCGATCGCGCCGACCTTCGACACCTTGAACACCTGCCGCACCTCGGCGTGCCCCAGGACCTCCTGGCGGAGCTCTGGCGCGAGCAGGCCCGAGGCCGCCGCCTTCATGTCGTCCACGATGTCGTAGATGACCTGGTACGGGCGGATCTGCACGCCCTTCTGCTCGGCGAGCTGACGCGCCTTGCCCGACGGGATGACGTTGAAGCCCACGATGACCGCCGACGACGCCTCGGCAAGCCGCACGTCCGCCTCGGTCACGCCGCCCACTGCTGAGTGCAGCACGCGGCAGCGCACCTCGTCGGACTGGACCTTCTCGATCTCGTTCTTGAGCACGTCCACCGAGCCCTGCACGTCTGCCTTGAGGACGACCAGGATCTCCTTGAGCTGCTTCTCCGCCATCGCGCTGAACATCGAATCCAGCGTCGTCATCTTCGGAGCCGCCAGCTGCGTCTCACGCTCGACGTTCCGCCGCTGCTCGGCGGCCTGCTCGGCCTTCTTGAGCGAGTCCACGACATAGAACTTGTCGCCCGCGTCGGGGAGCTGATCGATACCCGAGATCTGCACCGGCGCCGGCGGCAGCGCTTCCTTCAGGCGCTCGCCGCGATCGTTGGTGATATCGCGGACACGGCCAAACGCCCGGCCCGCGACGACGAAGTCGCCCAGCTTGAGCTGGCCCTGCTGCAGCAGCAGGTTCGCGACCGAGCCGCGGCCCTCTTCCGGTCGCGCCTCAATAACCGTGCCCCGGGCGTTGCCGCCGAAGTCGGCCTTGAGCTCGAGCACCTGCGCCTGCAGGTCGAGGATCTCCAGCAGCTCCTGGATGCCCTCGCCCTTGATCGCGCTCGTCCGCACGACCTCGGTATCCCCGCCCCAGTCGGTCGGGTTCAGCTCGTTCTCCGCGAGCTGGCCCAGGATCTTCTGGATGTTCGAGTCGGTCGCCTCGGGCTTGTCGATCTTGTTGAGCGCCACCACGATCGGCACACCCGCCGCCTTCGCATGCGCGATCGACTCCTTCGTCTGAGGCATCACGCCGTCATCCGCCGCGACCACGAGCACGACGATGTCGGTCATGTTCGCGCCGCGCGATCGCATCTCCGTGAACGCCTCGTGGCCCGGCGTATCGAGGAACACCACGACACGCTTCTCGTCGCCGATCTCGAGCGGCACGCGGAAGGCGCTGGTCGCCTGCGTGATGCCGCCGGCCTCGCCCGCCGCGACATTCGCGTTGCGGATCTTGTCGAGCAGCGACGTCTTGCCGTGGTCCACGTGACCCAGGATCGTCACGACCGGGCCGCGCTCGCGCTCGTCAACGGCCTCGCGTGCCTCGAACTCTTCGGAGACTTGCTGCTCCGCGGTCTTCGCCTCGGTGACCTCGAGCTCGATGTCGTAATCGATCATCATCTCGGCCGCGATGTTGGGCTCGATAGGCGAGTTGATGGTCGCCATGACGCCCTGCATGAAGAGCTTCTTGACGATCTCCGCGCCCTTCACGCCCGTCGCCGCCGAGAGGTCCTTGATGGTGAACGGCTCGGTGATCTGCACCTTGCCGCCCTTCTGGGCGGGCGTCTGGGCGCGGTTGTCCGGGCCGCCGCCCCGCTTCATCTGCTGCCGGCGCTGCTTCAGGAAGCCGCCCGATTTCTGCAGACGCGCCTCGCGCTCGGCGAGATCCTGCTCCGACCAAGCGCCACCGCCCGGGCCGTCGCGTCGCTTGCCGCGGCCGCCGCCCGCGCCCTGGCCCGGCGCGTTCGGTCCGGTCGGTGTGCCGCCGCCGCGACGCTTGCCGCCGCCTCTGCGCGGGCTGCGGCCGTCGTCGCCGCCGCCCATCGGCGGACCGCCCATCGG
>JBCDKU010000020.1:0-34770 GCA_038746265.1 Planctomycetota bacterium | reverse complement strand
GCACGAGCTGCGATTTCGAGCCCGTGAGCTCCACGACCAGCTCCGCGAGCTCCTTGATTGTGAACTCGCCCTGGTTACCCGCGTTCATCGGGCCCACGAAATCGTCCGGCCCGTTCATGAGCATGAGGAACGCGTCGATCAGATCATCGACGTAGCAGAACGAGCGGGTCTGACTGCCGTCGCCGAAGATCGTGATGTCCTCGCCCGCGATCGCCTGGCGGATGAAGTTCGACACGACGCGGCCGTCAAACGGGTGCATGCGCGGGCCGTAGGTGTTGAAAATGCGGACGACGCGGATGTTGACGCCGTTGGAGCGGTGGTAGTCGAAGAAGAGCGTCTCGGCCGCCCGCTTGCCCTCGTCGTAGCACGCGCGGGGTCCGATCGGGTTGACGTTGCCCCGGTAGCTCTCGGGCTGCGGGTGCACGTCGGGGTCGCCGTAGACCTCGCTGGTCGAGGCCTGGAAGACTTTGGCGTTGCAGCGCTTCGCCATGCCGAGCACGTTGATCGCGCCCATGACTGAGGTCTTCATCGTCTTGATCGGGGTGTACTGGTAATGGCCCGGTGCCGCGGGGCATGCGAGGTTGTAGATCTCGTCCACCTCGAGCCAGATTGGGTGCGTCACGTCGTGGCGGATGAGCTCGAAGTTGGGCTTGTCGAGCAGGTGCGCGACGTTGGACTTCTGGCTCGTGAAGAAGTTGTCGAGGCAGATCACGTCCTGCCCCTGCTCGACCAGCCGGTCGCACAGGTGGCTGCCTAGGAACCCCGCCCCGCCGGTGACCAGAATACGCTTGATGCTCACTGATGACCCCTCTTGATTCGCACAGCTGACGGGTAAGGTTAGCCGGGTCCGCCCGCCGCGATGAATCGGTTTACGGCATCGGGGGACGTGAGCGTGAGCAGGTGCCCGCCCTCGATCGTCTCGGCCCGACCGCCCGGGAGGTCCGGGTGCTCGACTAGCGGGATGACGGTGTCGGACCGGCCGTGGAGTTGCCTCACCGGCACGGGGCAGCGGCCGTCGAATGTCCAGCGCGCGCACGCCCGGAGCGCCCACTTCAGGAAGCCGAGGTCGCAGTCGGCCGCCATATCGGACAGTGTCTGCACGACCGTGTCCGATACACCGTCGCGCTTCTTGAAACTCTCCGCCACGGGCCCGACGAGCTGCTTCCGCAGGATCGATCTCGGGGCAAGCTGAGCTGCCCACGCCTGCAGCTTGAACGGGAGGGTCAGTGCGCGGCGAGACCGGAGACCCGAGATCAGCACCACCTCCGGGGGCCTGTTCGTGTCGGCTGCGCGGCAAGCCATCTCGAGCGCCACCATCGAACCGAAGCTGAACCCGACGAGGCGCGTGTCGGCGTTGCAGACACCTGTTTCGAGCACGCGCTCGGCAAGGTCTCCGATCGACTTGCATCCGTTGTGGTCCGGCCAACTGATGACTTCGCCGGCCTGAAACTCCGCAAGCTGCGGCTCAAACAACCGCGCGTCGGCTCCGAGACCGGGCAAAAAGACGAGCCGCTCTGACATCGTCAGACGCCCGCGGCGACGGTGCCGCACTCTGAGGCGAGCAGCTTGCCGTACGCCACCATCGCCGCTCGCGTCTCGACGCCCGGCGTCCATCCGAGACCGCGCTCGGTCTCGCTCATCTTCGCGAGCGTCCAGTCCTGGTAGAACGCGCGGATGTGGGCGGGCATCTCGAAGTACTCGGTCGGCTGCGTCGCTTCGTCGAGCCCGAGCGCCTCGCGCAGTGCCGACACGATCTCGTTGAAGCTCGTCGCGACGCCCGAGCCGAGGTTGTAGACGCCAGGCGTGATCGACTCGATCGGCGTCTCGCCGAAACCCGCTGCCGCGAGCGTGCAGGACACAACGTCCTCGACCGGCACCTGGTCGCGCGACTGCTCACCGCCCGTGAAGAGCCGCGGCGAATGACCGTCCAGCATCTGCTGCGCGAGCTGGTAGACCATGCTCGCCATCTTGCCCTTGCGCGACTCGCCGGGACCGAAGACATTGAAGTACCGCAGCCCCACACAGATCGGCGCGGGATCCCCGGTCGCTGCGCGTCGGTCAATGACCCGCCGGTGGATCGTCTCCATGAGCCACTTGCTGAAGCCGTACACGTTGTTGGGTTCGCCGGCGGCGTCGATCGGGAACGCCTCGCGCGACGTGGTCTGGGGCGGCGTCCCGTAGGTCGCGGCGCTCGAGGCATAAACAAGCGGCGTCCGCGTGTCGGCGCACGCATCAATCAGGTCCTCGAATCCCTCGGTGTTGACCCGGATCATCTCGGCCTCATCGGCAAGTGTCGTGTCCGTGATCGCGCCGAGGTGGAAGACCGCCGCGGGCCGCAGCATCTCGACGGCGTTCGCGAGATTTAGCTCGGCCGTCGATTCCGGGACAACCGACCCGCGGAACGGGCCGACTCCCGCACGCGCGCACGCTTCGACGATGTTCGCGAACGACCCCGAGCGAAAGTCGTCAATGACGTGGATCTCGGCTGACGAATCGCGCCGCATCAGCTCGGCCACGAGGTTCGCGCCAACGAACCCTGCGCCACCCGTCACAAAATAGATCGGTCCACCGTCGCTCAATCGAATCACTCCTCTGCCGCGCCGATCACGGCTCGGCGTTGTCGTCATCCGCGGGCTCGGGCGGGATCACCAACACCTGCCCGATCCGCAGATCGTTCTTGCTCCGCATCACCGTCCGGTTCGCGGCGTAGAGAAAGTCCGTGTACCGCACCGACCCGTAGAACCGCGACGCGATCCCGCTGAGCGTGTCACCACGCGAGACGGTGTACTCCACCACCGGTGTCTCCGGCTGGCCCGCGGGGACCGCCTCACCGTCCTCGCCGACCGCGACCCCCTGCACGTTGCCGGGGTTCTTCGGGATCAGAATCCGCCTGCCCGCGCGGAGCCGGTTCGGGTCCATAAGCGGGTTGGCTTGTGCGATCGCTGTCCACTCGTTCGCGCTCCCGAACTCACGCCGCGCGATGACCTCAAAGGTGTCCCCCTCGCGGACCGTGTACTCACGGAACTCCGGGGGCACGACACGATCCGATGTGACGACTGGGGCGATCCGCGTCGCCTCGGGATCCGCGATCGAATCAGTGAGATCGAGCACCGGCACCTGCTCCAGCTCATCTCCCAGGTCCTGCGTCGCGACGCTCACCCGCGGCGACCGGTCGGGCTCAAAGAGCCAGTACGTCCCGATCCACACGACAATCAGGACGATCAGCCCACCGAAGATCCGGTCCGAGCCACGCCCCGCGATGCCGTCCGATCGAGCCACACACGCTCCTTGCCGCTGGCCCGCGGCTTACGCCAACCGACGCTCGTCCGACTCTGTCGGCGTCGGGGCCGTGCGGTCCTGCTTCCGCGACCACACGAGCGGCGACGCCACGGCGATCGATGAGTAGGTACCGACGACCACGCCGCACAGCAGGGCGTACGCGAACGCCTTGACGCCCGCGCCGCCCGCGAAGAACAGGATCGCCGTCGCGATGAACGTCGTGCCCGACGTGATCACCGTGCGGCTGATCGTCTGGTTGATCGAATCGTTGATCACCTGCTTGCTCGCGTACGGCAGCCGCCCGCGGTTCTCGCGGATGCGGTCCATGATGATAATCGTGTCGTTGAGCGAGTAGCCGATGATCGTCAGCAACGCCGCGACAAGGCTCAGGTCGATCTTGAACGGCTCGATGCCGAGCGTCTGCGCGAGGCCCTGCGTCGCGTCGCCCTCGTAGAGGATCTCCGCGAGCGCGATGAGCCCGATCACGATGATCACGTCGTGCATAAGCGTGATGATCGCCGCGAGCGAGTACCGCACGGAGCCGAACCGCACCCAGATGTAAATCAGGATAAGCAAGAGGCTGAGCACGACCGAGACGATCGCGGTCTGCTGGAAGTCCTCGGCGATGACCGCGCTGAAGCTCTGAACGCTCGCGAGCGTCGTCGTGTCGCGCAGCGCCTGGCGGACCAGGTCCCACTCGACCGACGCCAGCTCCGAACGCCAGACATCCTCCGACTGCGTGTAGGAAATGTTCTCGTCCGCGACCAGCACCACTGCAGCCCTCACGGAATCGTCCGTGCCCGCGATGACTCGCACCTCGCGGTTGCGACCCAGCGTGTCGCTGAAGCTTGTCTGCTGCCGCTGATCCTCGAGGCTCTGCTCGATGTCGTCGAGCGAGATCCCTTCGGCCTCGATGCCGTCGAGCAGGATCGCCACGCCGCCGACATACGGCCCGACCTGGCCCGTCAGATCAGCGCGGCCCGGGATCACCCGGCTCAGCCGGTTCGACAGGATCGGGTAAACCGGAGCATCGGCCAGCCGCTCGATCGTGTCGCCCGTGAACCGCACGGGCGGCCGCGAATCGAGTTCCTCGGCGAACTCCTCGGAAATCGCCGCGAGCACCAGCTCCGACTGCGTGACCGTGGTCTTGATCTGGAACTTGCCGCTCGTCACACCGTCGAGGCTGTCCACGACGATGATGTCGGCGTTCAGAAGATCGACCAGCGGCGTGCCTTCTTCTTCGGCCTCGACCGCGAGCTTCTCGATCCGCTCGGTCACCTCACGCTGCGTGAGCGCCTTGCCCTCGGCGAACTCGATCGTCGCCTGCGTGCCGCCCGTGAACTCGGTGTCGAGCATCTCCTTGTTCTGCACAACGACGAGCGTCACGCCGAGACCGATCAGCGCGAGGCTGATCGGCACCGTGATGAACCGGGCGCCCATCCAGTTGATCTTGGGCTCGAGCAGCTTCTCGAGCGCGGGCACCGCGGTCGGCAGCATGGGGAGCGACTTCACACGCAGCGCATCGACGAACAGGTTGATGAGCAGACGGGCGAAGACGAGGGCCGAAATCATCGTGCCGACCACGCCGATACCGAGCGTGATCGCGAAGCCCTTGATCTCCTGCGTGCCGAGCGTTCCGAGGATGAAGCACACGATCAGGTTCGTGACGTTTCCGTCCACGATCGCGGAAAGGGCTTTCTGATAGCCCAGCCGAGCTGCCGAACGAAGGTCCGCGCCGCGCCGCTGCTCCTCGCGGATGCGCTCGTAGATGAGCACATTCGCGTCCACCGCCATACCGAACGTCAGGATGACGCCCGCGATGCCCGGCAGCGTGAAGGACGCCCGCGCGAGCGCCATCGCGCCGAGGATGAGCACCGCGTTGAAGATCAGGCTCATCACCGCGACGATGCCGAACGCGAAGTAGTACAACGCCATGAACGCCGACACCGCCACGAGCGCGACGAGGCCCGCCTGACGGCCCGTGCGCAGGTTCTCCGTGCCGAACTCGGGCTCGATCGTGTTCTCGCTCAGCGGCTCGGGGCTGAGCCGCGCCTGCAGCGAGCCGGCCGAGAGCACCTTGACGATGTACGCGATCTCTTCAGGGCTAAAGCTGCCCTCGATGATGCCGTTGGACGAGATCGCCGCGTTGAGGTTCGGCGCGGTGTAGACCTCTTCATCGAGCAGGACCGCCATGCGGTTGCCCTGGTTCGGTCCGGTCAGCGCGCCGAGCCGCTGGGCGCCGCGGGCGTCCATGCGGAAGCCGACCGCGGCCCGCCCGTAGTTGTCCGTTGTCGGGAACGCCGCGGCCACGGCCCACTCGCCCGTGGCGCGGGTCAGCGCCTTGTCGCGTGTATCCCAGCAGAGGATCCAGTACTCGCCGCCGTACTCCTCGCCGACGAAGCCGATCGACTGGAAATAGGTCGCCGCATCGGCCTCAAGAAGCTCGAGCCGCGAGATCGTCGAGGGCCCGCCCGCGAAGACCTCGACGTTGTTGACCTTGCACCAGCGAACAAAGTTGTCCGAGGCGTTCAGAGGCCCCTGCTCACGCAGCTGCTCGCGGAGTTCCTGCTCGTCCGCGTAGGTGTTGCCACTACCCGATGCGAGCGGATCAACCGCGATGCGGAAGCCCGGCACGCCCGACGCCGCGACGAGCCGCTTGAGGTCGTCGGTGTCGTCGAGTCCTGTGCGGATCGACTCGTACTCCTCGTACACCGCCACCGCCGTCTCGATCGCGGTGGCCTGCTCCGGGAACTGCGCCTTGAGATCCTCGATCGCCGAGTCGCGGGCGCTGTCGTAGAACTGGTTTTCGTCGTTCTCGTCCTTCAGGACACGCTGCTCGTCCGAAAGCCGCAGCGCGTTCCGCAGCACCTCCGGATCGGGCGTCTCGCTCACCGCGGCGTCGCGGGCCCGCTCGTACGCGAGCTCCGCGTCCACGAGCTCTTGCTCGACCTCCGCGATGCGGCTGTCCTCCCACTCCGCCTCAACCGCGGCCCGGTACGTCTCGCGCAGGACTTCCGATTCGTCCCACGCCGCGGCGGCGGCGACGAGCGCCGATGCCTGATCCGCGTCGCCGCCGGCGAGCGTGTCGATCGCCTCGGCGCGCTGCGTCGAGTCCTCGATGCGCACCGCGCTGTCGATCCGGGCCGCGTCCACGCCTCCCTCGGCAATCGCGGCCAGCGCCTGCTCGAACTCCTCGCGCTTGTCCTTCACCTCGGGGCGCGGCAGCGGCATCGAGATCTCGATCCGGTCGCGGCCCTGCCGCACCATCTGGATCTCGAGCAGGCCCGTCGGGTCGATGCGGTCCTCGAGGACCGCGATCGTGTCCGCGATCACCTGCCCCGGGTCGGCGTTGCCCGTGACCTGCACCTGGTAGACCAGCGTCGTGCCGCCGCGGAGGTCCTTGCCGAGACGCAGCTGCTTCTCGGGCGGCGTGATCGCGAACGCCGCGATCAGCAGCAGAATCAGACAAAACAAGGCCGGCCGAACGAATCGTTCCATGAACTGCTCTCTAAAGAAGGACGCTTGTGGTCACGCCGGATCGCGCGGACGCGATCAGGCCGTCTGCCCCGCCATCTGCGGCTCCTGCTGAACCGTCTCGATCTCCGCCGACTTGGTCTCCAGCACCTGCTGGACCGCCGAGCGGCTGAACGTCACGCGCGTGCCGCTGTCATCGACCTTGAGCACGACGCGGTTCTCGCTGAGCTCCTGCACCGTGCCGATCACGCCGCCCACGGTCTGCACCGAGTCGAACCGCTTGATCGAGCCCAGCATCTCGGCGCGGGCCGCCTGCTCTTTCTTGGCCTTGCGGCCCTGCGAGATCATCATCCAGATCATCAGGCCGAGGAACGGCAGCATGATGAAGAGCAGCCCGCCTCCGCCCCCCGCCGGTCCGGTCGGGGCGGCACCTCCGGGAGCGGTCGTCCCGCCCGCCGGCTGCGTCCCGGAACTCGAGCCGAGCGCCTCACCGTCCTGCGCGAGGACGAAAATCTGCTGCATCACACCATCAATGAGATCGAACATGAACGCTCCAGAGCCGCTCCGCGGCTTCACCGGCGAATCGTCAGGCGTCGGTTTGGGTAACCGACACCGGCGCGGAACCCCCGCGCCGGACCGCAACAGTAGACGCCCCCAGCCTCCGATTCACCGCGCGACGCTCCCCGAAGCCCCGGGCCACCTCGCCGCGAACGAATCCCAGCCGTCCGAGCCGATCGCTGACCGCAGGTCGGTCATCAGCCG
The DNA here is from genome assembly GCA_038746265.1 of Planctomycetota bacterium. Lineage (GTDB taxonomy): Bacteria > Planctomycetota > Phycisphaerae > Phycisphaerales > UBA1924 > JBCBKP01. The sequence continues at coordinate 27,255 of JBCDKU010000020.1, read as the reverse complement.
CTGGTAGTGCCGCAGGTTGTGGATGCTGATCAGGATGGGCCCGAGCATCTCCTCGCTGATGAACAGATGCCTGATGTACGCGCGGCTGAAGGGTCGCCCGCCCGGCGTCGCCCAGCCGTGCCCACCCGGGTCGCACGCCGTGCAGTCGCAGTCCGATTCAAGCGGCCCGTCGTCCTCCGCGAACCGTGCGTTCCGGAGCCGGATCTGGAACCGACCGTCCCCGGTCTCGTCGAGCCTCGTAAAGGCGTTGGCGTTCCGCCCGTTCCGCGTCGGGAGGACGCAATCGAACATGTCCACGCCCGAGCGGACCGCCGCGACCAGATCCCGCGGGTAGCCGACACCCATCAAGTATCGCGGCTTGTCCTCGGGCAGCAGCGGCGCGGTGTGCGCCGTCACCCGGTCGATGTCGTCGGACTGCTCCCCCACCGCGACGCCGCCGATCGCGTAGCCCGGCAACTCGATGGCCGTCACCTGCTTCGCGGATTCCGTGCGCCGTTCGAGGTCCGTCCCGCCCTGCACGATGCCGAAGAGCGCCTGGGCATCGGCGCGGCCGTGCGCGCGCTTGCACCGATCGAGCCACCGCGTGGTGCGTTCCAGCGCGAGATCGAGCCGTGCGCTGTGGTCGTAGCCCTTGGTCGTGTCGCGGTGCACCGCCTCGCGGAGCCGCGTCTGATTGATCGGAGCGGCCGCGGGATCGACTGAGGGCGGGCAGTCGTCGAACGCCATGATGATGTCGGCCCCAAGCGCATTCTGCACCTCAATCGCCCGCTCGGGCGTGAGCCGGATGGGCGAGCCCGTGACGATGCTCTTGAAGGTAACACCGTCCTCATCGATCGCGTTGATGTCCGCCATCGAGTACGCCTGGTACCCGCCCGAGTCAGTCAGGATGGGCCCGTCCCAGCCCATGAAGGCGTGCACACCGCCCCGCCGCTGGATCAGTTCCTCGCCGGGACGAAGCAGCAGGTGATACGTGTTATTCAGGACGCACTGGGCGCCCGTCGCGGCGACCTGCGGAGGCAGCAAGCCCTTGATCGTCGCCTTGGTGCCGACCGGCATGAACGCCGGCGTCTCGAACGATCCGTGCGGCGTCGTCACCAGCCCCGTGCGCGCGCGACAGATCCTTGATTTCGCGCCGATCTCGAACCGCAGCGGCTCCGTCACCGCCCGCCCCGGCGCTCTTCGGTGGCTTCGGAGAGCTTCTTCTTCTCCCGCTCGCTCAGCGAGTGGATCCCCTCGGCCTGCACCTTGTCGAGGATCCGGTCCACCTCGTCGTCCGAGGCTCCGCGGCGGCCCGGCGTCCGCCGAGACTTCTTCTTCTTCCCCGGGGCTTCGGACTTCTTCGAGACCTCGAAGAAGTCCCGCAGCAGGTGCGTGCGGCGAACGAAGAAGTACCCCGCGATCGCGCCGCCGACGTGGGCCGCGTCGCCGCCCGGGTTGTCGCCCGCAAGGATCAGGTTGAGGAATGCCAGCCCAACGAAGCCGTACGCCAGCGTGCGCATGTCGAGGTCGATCGGCGGGAACAGCAGCCGCACGATGTCCTTAGGGGTGATGTACGCCCGCGCGATCGCGACGCCGAACACGCCCGCCGACGCGCCGACCAGCGGCGTGAACTTGCTCACAAGCAGCACGCCCGGCAGCGACAGCCCGAGCAACGCCGAGAGGTTGAGCGAGAGAAACAACAGCCCGCCGAAGATGCCGCAGACGAGGTAGAACGCCGCGTACGTCCGCCGGCCCATGTGCGCCTCGACCACGCGACCGAACATGTACAATCCGTACATATTGAACGCGAGATGCCAGAAATTGGCGTGCAGGAACTGGTACGTCACCAGCCGCCAGACCTCGAGCTTCTCGAAGCCAAGGTGCGTCGAGAACATTCCGAACGCCTCGAGCGGCGTCCGCGGTGCCGTGAGCACGCTCCCCGTCGCCGAAACGCCGTAGACCGAATCAACAAGCGCCGACCGCAGGACCAGGTTGTCGAGCACATAGATCGCGACATTGATCACGATTAGCCACGTCGTGATCGACCAGAACCGCCAGCCGGAAAGGCTCCAACCGACACCGGCGGGCGAGCCCGCGTAGCCGCCTCTCGAAGGTCGGTTTCGTGTGTAATCGCGGTCTGCGAGGCCCATGTGGTGCGTTCGTCCCCCGTCGCCTGCCCGTTCGGTCCGTCCCCAACCTTATTGGGATTCGGTCGTCCTGCTGACGCTCTCGAGCGTCTTCTTCTCTTTCCGCGTCAGCGAATCCATCCCGGACTTCGAGATCTTCTCGAGGATTCGGTCGATCTCCGCCTCGGCCTTGAGCCGCTCCTCGTGTTCTTTCTGGGCCCGCTTCTTCTCACGCTCCTCCGCGGGATCGGGCCCCGTCGCCGCCGCGCTCGCGGCGATCAGCGGGTCGTCCCCGCCCATCATCTTGACCCGCCGCTTCTCGAAGTAGCACGTCAGCCCGCCCAGGAACCCGATCGCCGCCAGGATGGTTTTGCCCGTGACGAGCCCCGCGATCACGAGCACCATCGCGGCGACCAGACCGACCGTCGCCGAGATGTCGGACGCCCGGTGCTCGCCCATCCTTCGCCACAGGACCGCGTGGAGAATGCGGCCGCCGTCCATCGGGTACATCGGCACGACCACGTTGAACACAAGCAGCATCCAGTTTGTGAAGTACGCCTGGAACAGCAGCACCTTCGTGTAAAGCTCGAGCGTTGAGGACGAGCCCGCCCCGATCTGCGCGATCGGTCCATCCGCGTCGTACAACGCAAACGGATTGAACACCACCGCGCCGAGTTCGCGCGTCGTGAGCAGCACCACAAGCCCGAGCGGCACGATCAGCACGGCATTCACCGCCGGTCCGCCGATCGTCGTGATCAGCGAGGGCTTCCACCCGTGCGGCGGCAGGCAAGACGCAAGCCCGCCAAGCGGCCACATCATGATCCGATCAGCCTCGCCGCCGATCTTGCGACACGCGAAGCAGTGCCCATATTCGTGCAGCAGCACCATGCCGAACAAACAGAACAGGAACACCGCTCGATAGCCGATCCCCGCTGCGCCGTCGGGGATCGCGCGGAGTAACTCAAGGACGATGTAAATAAGAAAGCCGATGTGAAGCGTGACCAAGATGCCCCACGCGCGATAGATGGGGACCGCCCACGTCATCGGGTTGTCACCCTCGCCGAACACGCGGCGGAGGAAGCCGCCGCGGCCGCCCTCGTCATCGTTCAGGCTGTCTCGCCAGGACTCGCGGGCCATGCGGTGGGTGCTCCAGTCGTCTGCGCCAGTCGTCGCCGGGCGACGCGACAACTCTATCGGCCGCTAGCGGAGCAGCCCCGAGCGTTCCGCCCAGAGCAGCGCGAGGATTGTCTTGCCGTCCTTCAACTCGCCCCGCTCGATCATCGACTCCAGATCCGCCATCGTCCGCGTCACGACCTCGAGCGATTCGTCCTCCTCAAGGTCCTGCCCGACCTGCCGGAGCCCCGTCGCGGCGTAGGCGTGCATCAGCTCATCGGTCATACCGGGGGTCGTGTAGAAGGTTCCGATCGGGTAGATCGAGGTCGCCTCGTACCCCGTCTCCTCGCGGAGCTCCCGGGCAGCCGCCTCGAGCGGGCCCTCGCCCGCATCAATCCCGCCCGCCGGGAACTCCTCCAGCTGCGCATTCAGGGCGTGCCGGTCGTTGCGGACCATCACAAACTTCGGGGAGCGGCCCGGCTGCTCCAGCAGCGGCACAATCACGACCGCCCCTCGGTGGCGGATGATCGCCTTGGATTGCACCCCGCTGGGCCGCTCGATCTCGAGCTCTTCGACGTCATACGCCCGCGATTCGTGCAGCGTCCGGGTCCCGATGATCGGGTCACGAAGCGGGCTGGAACGGGGGCCTGACCGCGGGTTGGGTCGATTTGAGCCGGATTCGGGTGCCATCAGGGGCACTGTACCCGGCCTCGCCGCCCCCATGCCTGCCTATTGTTCGGCTCGCGGTCGAATCGGGAGGCCGCGGCGGCGCCAGTCCCGACCCGGGGCCTCGCCGTTCCCGAACATCACACGGCCCACGCCAGACGGCACGGGTCAACACGGAAGCGCCCTCTGGGCGGCCTCGCTTGTCCCGCCGGATCTCCGGACGGGTCAGCCCCGATCGAAGCCGCCGGTGTCGCTGACAGGAAAGGCGGACAGCATGTCCCAGGCAGGTTCACAGCAGAGCAGTCTCGTCCAAGATCTCATCGAAGCCGGCATCCACTTCGGCCAGCGCGCCTCGGGCTGGAACCCGAAGATGCAGCGCTACATCTATGGCAAGCGCAACGGCATCCACATCATCGACATCAAGGAAACGGTCAAGGGCCTGCTCCTCGCCAAGAAGTTCCTCCACAAGACCGTCGCGGGCGGCAAGGACATCTGCTTCATCGGCACCAAGCGCCAGGCCAAGGGCGTCATCGAGCAGCGCGTCAGCGACGTCGGCATGCACTACGTCACCGAGCGCTGGCTCGGCGGCACGCTCACCAACTTCCGCACCATCCGCACCCGCCTGAAGCGGCTCGAGGAGCTCGAGGCGATCGAGGAGCAGGACAACTTCCAGAGCTACTCCAAGAAGATGGAGTCGCAGCTCCGCCGCGAGATGAAGAAGATCAAGCGCAACCTCGACGGCGTCCGCGGCATGGACAAGCTCCCCGGCGCGATGATGATCATCGACGTCCGCCGCGAGGTCACCGCGATCAAGGAAGCCCGCAAGCTCGGCATCCCGACCGTCGCGCTGATCGATACCGACGGTGACCCCGATCAGGTCGATATCCCGATCCCGGGCAACGACGACTCGATGCGCTCGATCGACGTGGTGCTCCGCGAGCTCTGCAAGTCGATCGGCGAGGGTAAGCAGGCCCGCGGCGTCTCCCCCGAGGAGAAGTCGGGCGAGGCCGGCGAGTCGGCCGAGAGCCAGCGCCGCCGCAGCCGCCGCGCCCAGTACCGCGCCGACGACTCGTCCGTCCCGGAGCCGGAGCAGGCGGGCGAGAACGCCGCCGAGCCCGCCAAGGCCGAGTCCTGATCGTTCGTACGACCGACCGCAACCAGACACACAACACCTTCGCTCGAGGGAGCATGAGATGGCCGAGATCAACGCCAAAGACGTGATGAAGCTGCGCAACGCCACCGGGCTTGCGATGATGGAGTGCAAGAAAGCCCTCACCGAGGCCGACGGCGACCCGGAGAAGGCAGAAGAGCTGCTCCGCAAGAAGCTCAAGGGCAAGATGGAGAAGCGGTCCGACCGCGCGGCGGGCGAGGGCCGCGTGACCGTCAAGGTCGCGGGCGACAACTCGTCGGCCGTCATCATCGAGCTCAAGGCCGAGACCGACTTCACCGCCAAGAACGACAACTTCGGTGAGACCATCGACAAGCTCGCCGAGCTCGCGCTGGCCCAGCCCGCCGGCAAGGTCGAGCCCACGCCCGAGATGCTCGAGATCGTGGACAACATCAAGGTCACGACCGGCGAGAACATCTCCATCGGCCGCATCGAGAAGGTCGACACCGCCGAGGGCGTCGTCTTCGGCAGCTACGTCCACCACGACAACAAGACCGCCGTCCTGCTGATCGGTCAGGGCGACGTCAACGACGAGACCCTCCGCAAGGTCGGCATGCACGTCACCTCGGCCGTCCCGCGTCCGCTGGGCGTCTCCGAGGACGAGATCCCGGCCGACATGGTCGAGAAGGAGAAGGCATTCCGCATCTCCCAGGCCGTCGAGTCCGGCAAGCCGCAGGAGATCGCCGAGAAGATGGTCGAGGGCGGCATGAAGAAGTTCTTCGCCGAGGTCGCGCTGCTCGAGCAGAAGTTCGTCATGGACGAATCGCAGCGGATCAAGGACGTCGTCGCCCCGGGCACGATCACGCAGTTCTACCGCTGGAGCGTCGGCGAAGAGGCCTGATCACTTCTTCAGAACGAGCGAGTTCAGCAGGCCGCCCATCTGGGCGGCCTTTTTCTTGGGTGCACGGATGAGCCGGAGCGCGGCGAGTCGAAAGTAAGACTTTCTGCTGCGAAAGCTGGCGCTTGGAACGCGCTTCGAAGTCCTGTCTCAGACTGACGAGATCGTCGCTCAATGCCGCCATGATGAGCTTGTTTCGCCGGGCCGTTTCGAGTTCGTTTCCGATTCGGACGCGTCCTTTGTGCTCCGTGAACAGACACTCGATCGGACCTTCCCGACATTCGAAGCCGAGGGAATTGACAGCGAAGCACTGGGCCGATGGCAGCGAGAACGCCACGGGTTTCTGGACCGATGGAAGCTGCTGAGCCCAAGCGATGAAGTCGAAATTGGAACGCTCGATCGCTGCAGCCCCCTCGCCCCGAGCCTGCTGCAGGCCCCGCTCCTCCGACCGATCACGAAGTACCTGACGCGGTGCTATGAGCTCCGAACTCGGGACGCCGAAGTGATTGCGCTGATCGAGCAAGATCAGCAAAACCTCCGGCTTGCGTACGGCCTCTCAATCCTCTCCCGTCACAATTCACTCTCGGTGACCACGTTGCTCTCGATCACAGCTGCGGTCCTCATCCACCACCATGCCAGCACGATCACTGAGTGACGCTGGGTGTCCCGCTATGCTCCCCACCCGCACCGAGAGAAACACCGAGGGAGCCACGTCATGCCCATCACCGCCGCGCCGGGCGAGAAGTACACCATCCGCCGGAAGATCCTCAAGATCTTCGGCAACACCTTCCACGTCTACAACGCTGACGGAGAACTGACGGCGACCTGCAAGCAGAAGGCCTTCCGCCTCCGCGAGGACATGCGCTTCTATGCCGGCGATGGAGGCACCAGGCAGGCCCCCGGCGAGGAGCTTTTCAGCATGAAGGCCCGCAGCATCCTCGATTTCTCGACCACCTACGACGTCAAGCTCCCGACCGGCGAGTCGCTCGGCACGCTCCGCCGCAAGGGCATGCGCTCGACCTTCGTCCGCGACGAGTGGATGTGCTTCGACGACGACGAGACCACCCAGATCGGCCGCATCATCGAGGATTCCGCCACCATGGGCCTCCTCCGCCGGTACCTAGTGGGCAACCTCTTCCCGCAGAAGTTGTGGCTCGAGGACGCCTCGGGCGAGCGGATCGCCGAGTTCCGCAGCCACTTCAACCCGTTCGTGTACCGCCTGGGCGTCTCGGTGCTCAAGGACCACGACCAGTTCGACGAGCTGTTCATCCTCGCGACCGGCTGCCTGCTCGCGGCGATCGAGGGACGCCAGGAGAACAGCGGCTGATTCAGGTAGGCTCCCGGGAGCGGTTCGTTCAACGCGGCACGGGACCAGCAGAAAGGACCACCCATGACGGACACGCCCAGCACCGATTCCATCGACCGCCGCACCGCCCTCGCTGCGATGGGCGGCGTGGTGATGGCCGGCATCGCGTCGGCCCACACCGGATCGACGACCACCTCCGCCGCCTTCGGCCCGGGCTACGACGCCACGACCGGCGAATACAGCCTCCCCGAGCTCCCCTACGCCTACGACGCCCTCGAGCCCCATCTCGACGCCCAGACGATGGAGATCCACCACTCCAAGCACCACGCGGGCTACGTCCGCGGGCTCAACCGGGCCCTGACCAAGCTCCGCGAGATCCGCGAGGGCGGCGGCGACGTCGGCCTCATCAAGCACTGGTCCCGCGAGCTCGCCTTCAACGGCTCGGGCCACGTCAACCACACGCTCTTCTTCCTCGGCATGAAGCCCCCGAGCCAGGGCGGCGGCGGCTTCCCCAAGGGCGAGCTCGCCAGCCGCATCGACCGCGATTTTGGCGGCTTCGCGATGTTCGCGGCCCACTTCAAAGCGGCAGCCGGCGCCGTCGAGGGCTCGGGCTGGGGCTGGCTCTGCTGGGAGCCCGTCGGCGGCAAGCTGATCGTCCTGCAGGGCGAGAAGCAGCAGAACCTCAACCTCACCGGCGTCGTCCCGCTCCTGGGCGTGGACGTCTGGGAGCACGCCTACTACCTGAACTACCAGAACAGGCGGGGCGAATACCTCGACGCCTTCATGCGGGTCATCGACTGGGACACCATCGGCCAGCGCTTCGCGGCCGCGACCTCCGCGTGACTCCACAAGCTGCTGCCCAGCAATACCTTGCGATTTTCTGGCCCGCAGAGACGAAAAAACTCCCCCAAACGGTGGCACAAGCGAGAAAGCGCGGCACATTGTCCGTGTCTTGTCTCTCTCCTCCATCACCGGCCGTGGGCGGAAACTCCCAAGACCGGGCTTCTGACAGCAGGCCGGGACCTTCCCGGCCTGTTTCGTTTTTGGGTCAGCCGATGCGGTTCCGGGGTGCTTCAATCCCCGATATGCCGCCCACGACCGACCAAATCGACGCGCGACTCCGCTTTGCACTGAAACTCGCCGATGAGGCCCGCGCGGTCACCCTGCCGTGGGCCGATCGCCGCGGCGGGATCGTTGAATCCAAGGGCGACGGCTCGCCCGTCACCGAGGCCGACCGAGCCTGCGAACGGCTGATCCGGGACCGCGTCGCCGAAGAGTTCGCGGGCGACGCCGTGCTGGGAGAAGAGTTCGAGGACACCGCCGGCACGAGCGGCTACCGCTGGATCATCGACCCCATCGACGGCACCTTCTCGTTCATGCGGGGCGTGCCGCTGTGGTCCACGCTGATCGCCGTCGAGCACGAGGACGAGCCCGGCAGAAGCGTCGCCGGCGTCATCGACCTCCCCGCGCTGAGCGAGCGTGTCTACGCCCACCGCGGCGGCGGCTGCTGGCACGAGCTTGGAAGCAACAAAGCTCGCCGCTTTGAGGTCAATGGCAAAGCCGACCTCAAGACATCCTGCGCTTGCTTCACGTCGATCGACTCATTCAGGATCAACGACCAGGAACTTGCGTTGGAATCCCTACGAACGCGAACCGGATTCACCCGCGGCTGGTCGGACGCGTACGCCGCGGTTCTTGTGGCGACCGGCCGAGCGGAGATCGCGATCGAGCCCGAGGTCAAGCCCTTCGACATCGCGACGTGGGACATCATCGCGACCGAAGCGGGCGGCATGATGACCGACTGGACCGGCACGCAAACCTTCCGCGGCGGCTCTGCCGTCATGACCAACGGCCGCCTGCACAACGAGTTGCTCGCGCTGATCCGCGGTTGATCGCCGATCGACACGCGGGCTCCGCCCGATAAACGCGACCCGTCGGTCTCTGCCGCGTGCGCCGGTGCTTCCGATGAACACGCGCGCCGTTTGGCGACCCGACTGAATGCGCAGACCGATCCAACCGTTTGACGAGGGGCCCGCATCGGCGGGCAATTCGGTATGCTGGAGGTGGAGGTCGTCATGCATCCGACCGTCTCGCTGATCTCGATCGTTGCCGCAGGACAGCCCGCAGCCGGCCCGACGCCGCTGACGGATGTCTCCTCCGCGCCCACGTCCATCACCGAAACCTTCCGCGTCGATCTGGCGTCCGAGGACGGCCGACGATTGCTCGAAGCATCGGGTGTCGCGGTCAACACCGGCGACCAGCCGATCATCGTGAACAGCACACCGCGGGCACCGCAGGATGCGCCGATCCCGACGATCGGGGACACCGCGCAGGGCGAAGTCGCCGCGGGCACGTTCATCGCCGACCGCGACCCGCACCGCCCACTGCCGCCCGTACGCAAGCCCTCGATCGGCGGACCAACCTCGTGGGAAGACGAGTTCTTCTCGTTCTTCAGCCTCGACAGCGACAACCCCTCGCTGACCGGATCCATCGCGGCCGTCGCGCCGATCACGATCTTCGGTGCCGTTCTCGCCGCGGCCGTCGCCGGCGGCATCCGCGCGGTCATGCGTCGCGAGGACGACGTCGGCTAACCTGCCGGCATGACCGCGGGACCCGACCGATACAACAATCAATCCGCCGAGACCCGTGTGGTCCACACCGGCTGGGAGCCCGACGCCCTCACCGGCTCGATCTCGCCCCCGGTCCACTTCTCCAGCACCTTTCAGCGCGATCTCGATGGTGGCTACGACGCGGGCTTCTCCTACGCCCGCGAGAACAACCCAACCCGCGCGATGCTCGAAGCCGCGATCGCCGAACTCGAATCGGCCGAGCACGCCTTGTGCTTCTCGAGCGGCATGGCCGCCATCACCGCGGTCGTGCAGGCGATGTCCGCCGGCGACCACGCGGTCGTCTCCGACGACGCCTACCACGGCACGACGACGATGCTCCGCGATGTCTTCCCGCGCTGGAACTTTGAGTTCACGCAGGCCGACCTGACGAACCCGGACGCCGTCCGAAAGGCCGTGCGCCCAAACACGCGGCTGATCTGGATCGAGACGCCGACCAACCCGCGCGTGAAGGTCGCGGATATCGCCGCGCTCGCGCAGATCGGCCGCGATGCCGGAGCCGTGGTCGCGGTGGACAACACCTGGGCCACCCCCCTGCTGCAGTCGCCCCTCGACCTCGGCGCCGACATCGCGATGCACGCGACAACCAAGTACCTCGGCGGTCACTCCGACCTGCTCGGCGGCGCGCTCGCCTTCCGCGAGAACAACGAACTCGCCGCGCGGATCGCCCAGGTCCAGAAGCTCTGCGGCGCTGTGGCCGCGCCGTTCGACTGCTGGCTCACGCTCCGCGGCATCCGCACACTCGCCGTCCGGATGCCCAAGCACTGCGAGAATGCCCAAGCCGTCGCCGAATTCCTCGAATCCCACGCTGGCGTCGAGCGCATCCACTACCCGGGTCTCGCGTCGCATCCGCAGCACGAACTCGCTCAGCGACAGATGAAGGCCTTCGGCGGCATGCTGAGCTTCGAAGTCCCCGGCGGCCGCGAGCGTGCGTTCGAAGTCGCGAACCGCCTGCGCCTGATCAAGCGAGCCACAAGCCTCGGCGGCGTCGAGAGCCTGATCGAGCACCGAGCGAGCATCGAGGGCCCGCATACCCCGACCCCCGAAGGACTGCTCCGTATGTCCGTGGGCATCGAGTCGGCCGCGGATCTCATCGCCGACCTCGACGGATCGTTCGGTGAGACGCTCGGCTGAAACAATGGGCCCGGGGGGGCTCGAACCCCCACTCCCGTCACCGGGAAGCGGATTTTAAGTCCGCCGCGTCTGCCAGTTCCGCCACGGGCCCGTGACACGATCAAGCCTAAGAGCAAGCGGTGTCTCACGCTGGTTCAACGATTGTCTCTTCACGGACCGCCGCCGACCAATATCTCGATCTCATCCGCGGCCCGCGTCACACCATCAAATCCCGACACCGGTACGCGCGTCTCGACGGAGACCTGCACGCCGAACGCTTCCACGAGATCATCAACGAGATGCCGCCCGCTGCGGCGATACTGATCAATAGCAATGCCGCAACCAAGCTCTTCAACCCGGCGCGCATTGTCCCACTGGTCGAACGAGAAGGGCGTCACGACCTGCGGTGTTCCGGAGCGGAGCGCCCGCGCCGTGGTGCCGATACCGCCGTGATGAACGATCGCCCCGACTCGCGGCAGCAGGGCCGAGAGCGGTACATAGCTCTCGAAACGATGCCGCGAGCCAGCATTGCCATCCGCGAAGCGGCTGAGCGCGAGCACGATGCGATCTGCCCGGTCGGCCGCTGCGAGTGCGGCCCTGAGCAGCGTGTCGGCGTGCGCGTTCCCCGTTCCGAACGTCGCCACGATCGGCGGTCGATCGAGACCATCCAGCCACGCCACGAGCTCTTCGGAGAGCGTCGCATCGCCACCGCCGTCACCCGCCGGAAAGCCGCAGCACCGGACCACACCCGGCCAATCGCTCGCGGGCGCGGCGTACCACTCCGGGAACATCGCGAGCACACGGTCGGGGCTGTGCCACCACGACCGGAAGATCCGTCGCGGCGTTCTGATCCCGTGACGCCGGCACGCCTCGGTCAGCTTGCCGCGCAGAAGCGCATCGCTGATCACATCGAGCCCACCGTACATGAACCGCCGAAGCCACCGCGGCATCCGGCGAAACGGCGGGCCCGACCTGCCGTACTCGGGCGGATCCTCGACCGACCAGAAGATGCTCGGCGCGAGATGCACCGTCGCGAGCCGAAGGCGATCGCCCTTCCCCGCGAGCCCGTCTTGCGCAATCCGAGCTCCGAACGCAAGCGTTGACGCCGCGACGACGTTGAACTCGCCGGCCGAGTCGCGCACGAAGTCCGCGGTCTCACCGGCAAAGCGGCAGGCCTCGTCGAACACCATGCGCACACCGCGCGTCGGATGAAACACGTCGGGCCGATCGATCAATTCTTCGAACTGCTCCCGCGTGCCGAGCTGCTCGAAGTCGAGCCCCGCTGCGCGGATCTGCTCGGCGAAGACCTCGTTCGCCGCGAGCGTGACACCCCAGCCGCGTCTGCGCAGCTCATTCCCGATCCCGATGAACGGGTTCACGTCACCGTGACTTCCGAACGTGACGAGCAGGGCTCTGGGCATCTTGAGTCGGTCCCGCCCGGGGGCAGGGCGGGCAGGAAAGCCACCTGTCGGACTCGAACCGACGACCTGCGGTTTACAAAACCGCTGCTCTACCAACTGAGCTAAGGTGGCGCGTGGGCTTCATCGGGCCGACCGGAGCATAGCGAGACCAGTCCTCAAAAAGAGAAACGGCCCGCCGTTCGGCGGGCCGCCCATTCTTTCACCAAGCCGTCCCGACGCTCGCAACCCCCTCCACGGGCACAGCGAGCATGGAATCGGCCCCACGGCTCTCGCCGCGGCCGTATGCCTTTCCGCCACGCCCCTCGGCTCTCATCCCTCCAGCGGGCCCGAGCGGCGAAACGCCAATGACCGATACAGGACTCGAACCTGTGACCTTCTGCGTGTCATGCAGACGCGCTAGCCAACTGCGCCAATCGGTCGTCGGGCGGAGTATACCCGCCCCGGAGCAGGGCCATCAACCCCAAACCCGTGTCTTCATCGCTGGACATGCTCACCCGCGGGTCACGATCACGATCTCGACCCGCCGGCTCGCCGCCTTCGTGTTCTTGCGGTTCGCCGAGCCCATCGCCGCCGAATAGATCCGGTCCGCGGGGATCCCCCGCGTCACGAGGTAGGCCTCGACCGACATCGCCCGCTCGGCGCTGAGCCGCTCGTTGGTCTTCCAGCCGCTCTTGCGGATCGGGTCAGAGTCCGTATATCCCTCGACCCGGACCCCCATCCCGGCGTACTGCGACTGGATCACGCTGGCGATCTCGTTGAGCCGGCTCTTGCCCTGCGACGTCAGATCCGCCTTGCCAGACGCGAAAAGCACGTCGCTGGCGAGCGTGACCACCGCTTCCTCGCCCGCACGCATCTGGAACCCGCCCGGGGCCGCCTGCTGAGGCTGCTGGTTGAGCTGCCCCTGCAGACGCAGATTCTCCTGCGCCAGCTGCGTGTTGTTGCGCTGCAGGTCGAGCTTGTCCGCCTCGGACTGGTTCAGGCGATCGACAAGGTCGTCCCGGCGCGACCGAAGCTCGTTGTTCTCCGCGATCGCCGCGTCGTACTCCGATTGCGGCACCGTCTGGCAGCCCGCCAGACCCAGGAGCAAACCCGCCGCGGCAAGTCCGATCATCCTCACACGCTGACTCATACCGAACGTCCCTTCCGTTCTCGCCGGGCTCTCAAGAAGACCTCGCCGGCGTCCCCAAATCGATTCTGGATCAAAGGTATCGGACCAATCCCGATCGTGCGCTCACCGAAACCAGATCTCGGGCAGGCCCAAGACTCCGGCCAGAACCAAGACCCGGAACTAGGGCAGCCCCGCCGGCGCGAGCGGGCCCCAGGCGATCCGCATCGCTTCCTCGATCCAGGGCTTGCCGAGCACCACGAGCACCGTCGCCACCGCGAGATAGGGTCCGTAAGGCATCGCCCGCCGGAACCCGCCGCCCAGGACCATCCCGAGGATCGTCCAGAAGATTGCCACGAACGCCGCCCCGAAGAACGCCAGCACCGGGTCGATCCAGCCCAGGCACGCCCCCACGCCCGCCATCAGGTGGACGTCGCCGATCCCCATCGCCTCCTTGCCGAACGCGATCGACCCGAAGATCCGCACCGCCCAGACGATCCCGCCGCCGGCGAGATACCCGAGCACGACCCCGCCCAGCACGCTGAGCCACAAGGGCATCGCCGAGTCGCCGCCGAGCGCCGCGGCAGCAAACGACCCGCCCATCGCCAGCATCGCGGGCACCGCGAGGAACAGGATCTCCTTGACCATCTCCCGCCGCGCGTGCGGGTACCGGATCCACATCGCGGCCGGGTTCTCGCGGACCTCGGCTCTGGTCATCGCGCCCCGCGCGACCGCCGCCTCGAGTTCCCGCTCGGCTTCGACGATCGCGCCCTTCTCCCACTCCTCGTAATCCGCGAACGAACGCCGCAGCAGCTTCGTCTCGACCAGGACCGCGCTCGCACCGAGACCGACCAGCGCCCCGAGCACGCCGCCGAGCATCCCCCAGTTGTACGGCTCGACGGCCGGGATCGCCCACATCCAGCCCTCCTCGGAGATCCACTCCGGGCCGTCCGTGAACGCCCAGCCGAGCGACTCGATGAACTCCATCTCTCCGTGCTGCAGCGTGAGCCAGGCCGCGTGCGCGGGCAGCAGCACCACCGCGAACACCGCCGGGATCCACGCCAGCACGAGCGGGATCGTGCTCGTCTTCGCGTCAACGAGCGTCATCGCGACCAGGCACGCAAATAGGCACCACCACACCAGCGTGATCGGCAGCACCGGCAACTCGGGCGACGCGTTCGCCGCCCACTCGGGCTGCAAGACGAACCCCTCGGGCGCGACATGCACAAGCCAGAAGATCGCGACAAACCCGATCCCCACGATCGCCTCGACGATCGGATACTCGGGTGAGATCGGGCTCTTGCAGAACCGGCACTTCCCGCCGAGCAGGAGCCAGCCCAACACCGGCACGTTCTCACGCCACGTCAGCCGCGTCTCACACGACGGGCACCGCGACGGCGGCGTGATCACGCTCAGACCCAGCGGCATCCGGTACACCAGCACGTTCACGAGCGAACCCACGCATGCGCCGAAACTCAGCACAAACAGCAGCCGGATCACCGACGGCAACGTCTCGGTGATCTCGTACCAGCTCACGCCGAGCCGCCCTCAGCGCCGCCGTCCGCGAGGCGGCTCGCCTCCAGCGTCTCGATCCGCTGCTCGGCCTGATCGAGCACGCCACGGCAGCGCTTCACCAGCGCCATCCCACGCTCGTACGCCGTGATCGAGTCCTCGAGCCCGACCTCACCCGACTCGATCCGGTCGATGATCGCCTCGAGCTCGCCCACGGCGTCCTCGTAGCTCATCGACTCGACTTCATGATCCTTGGGCGTCTCGGGCATCCCGCAAATCTACGCCGTCACCGCTTCCGACGCGAGCCGGTACCCCGCGTCCCGCCGAACAGATCGAGCTGGGGCCCCTTCGCCGTCAGCTTGTCGGCCGTCGGTGCCTCGCCGCCGACAACCGAGTCGAACGTCCCGTCCGCGACCCGCGTCGTGATCGAATCCCCGGGCGTGGCCTGCTGCGTCGAGCGCACCGCTCGGCCCTGGGCATCGGTCGTGAACGAGTACCCCCGCTCCAGCACGGCCACCGGGCTGACAACAGCAAGCTCCCGCCCGCGGTTCGCCAGAAGCTCCCGACGCGTCGCGACCGACCGCCGCGCCGCGCGTCCGAGCCTCGCCTCGAGCTGATCGAGCCGCTCCGCCCACCGGGCCTGCTCTGCCGCGGGCCGCCGCCGCTCGAGCCGAAGCGTCAGCGACGCAAGCCGGTCCCGCTCCGCGCCGACCTCCGACCGTGCAGCCGCCCCGAGCCGCCGACGCAGGCCATCGATCCGATCCGCCTGCACCTCAACCACACCAGTCGGCCGCGCGATCACGGGGCGGGACGCGAGCGCCTCGACCTTCTCCCGCGCCCCCGCCGCCCGCCGCCGGACCAGCAGCGACACGCGATCCGCCATCGAATCGAGCTGCCGCACCAAGGCCGCACGATCAGGTGTCAGCAGCACCGCCGCCTGCGTGGGCGTCGCGCATCGCGCATCGGCAACAAGCTCCGCCACCGTCACATCCGTCTCATGCCCGATCGCCGCGACCACAGCAACAGGCGACTCCACGATTGCCTCGGCGACGACCCGCTCGTTGAACGCCCACAGATCCTCCATCGATCCGCCGCCGCGCGTCACAAGGATCGCCTCGATCCCGAGCCGCTCGCGCGCCGCACCGAGCGCGCGGATCGCCGCCGCTACCTCCGGCGCTGCCCGCTCGCCCTGCACGCGTGCATCGACGACAAGCAATCCCACCGCCGCGCACCGCCGCCGCATCGTGTCGATGACATCCTGCAGCGCCGCGCCGGTCTTGCTCGTCACCACCGCCACCCGCCGCGGGAACACAGGCGTTGGACGCTTCCGCGCCTGATCGAGCCACCCGAGCCCGCGCAGCTCATCGACCAGCGCTTTCAACCGGGCTTCCAGCGCCCCCGCCCCGACCGCCTCCACGCGATCGACAATCAGCGACACCTTCCCGCCCGGCTTGTAGAACTCCAAGCGACCGCGCGCGACCACCTCAATCCCGTTCTCGATCCGAAGCTCCGACCGCCGCGCCGCCGACGCGAACATCACGGCGTTCACCACACTCGAACCGTCCTTCAGATCGAAGTACCAGTGCGTCCGGTCCCGGAAGCCCGAGACCTCACCCCGCACATGCACCGCCGCGGGCAAGCCCGACCGCAGCGCCTGATCGATCCGCCCGGCGAGCTCCGAGACCGACCACGGCCGATCGCCGTCGCCGCCGCGCTCGACCGGCGGGGGCACGTCGCCCGCGCCCTTCATCTTCGATGGATCGAACAAGCCGCGCTTCGCCACGACCGGACCCTAGCTCGCGCCGATCCGCGCGGTCGTGCCCGTCGCCTCCGCCGCCGCCGTCTCGTAGACGTCCAGCAGCGTCGCCACGCACGCGCTCGTCCGGTTGTTCTTCTTCACCCACTCCGCCGCCGAGCGGCAGATCTCCTCGCGCAGAGGCTTGTCCTCGAGCGCCGTCTCCAGGGGCTCCCGCCACCCGTCCCGCTCGGGCTCCGGCACCAGAAACGCCGTCCGCCGATCGAGCAGCGCCTCGTTCCACGGATCCTCGCCCGCCACCACCGGAAGCCCGGTCGCCATCGCATCGAGCAGCAGCGTCCGCACCTCGCCGGGGTTCCCGGCATACACCAGCGCATCCGCGGCGAGCGGCAGCGTCCGGTCCACTTCCAGGTCCGCGATCACGCTCAGCCGATCGGTGAGCCCGAGCTTCGTCGCGAGCTTCCACAGCCCTGCAGAGCTTGTCCCGAGCGCATCCGCAAACACGATCAGGTCCATCCCCTTCTCGATCAGCTCCGCGCACCCACGGAAGGCTTTGAGCAGCCGCGTCGCCGAGTGCCGCCCACCCGCGAGGATCACCGACCGCGTCTTGCCTGCCTCGGCCCGCGCCGCGACCTTGGGGGAGGTGTGCACGCCCCACGGGTTGTGCCGGATCGTCAGCGACCGCAGATCCTCCTTCGCCTCCGCCTCGATCGATTTCCACGGCGCCAGCAGAACCGGACCGTCGCCTTCACCCCGCGACTGCAACCCCCGGATTGCGCGCACGCGGTGCGAAAGCCCGCGCCGCCAGAGCTCAAGCACGAGGACCGCCGACTCCTGCCGCGCGAGCTGCTCCCCGAGCGCCCACGACCCGCCGCCGAAGCAGTGGATGACATCAGGCCCCTCGTCCCACCCGGCCGATTGACAGATCTGATCCACCAGCCGCCGCTGACGCAAACCGCGCCCCAGCGCGAGCCGGTCGCGGCCGTATGTCACGATCGGCCCGGAGAGCAGATCCTCGGTGCGCTCCCCCACTCGTTCGGGGACCGCCGTCGCCAGCCGGATGCCCTCATCGACAAGCCCGACGCGGAGCCGCCGCAGGAGCGAGGACTCCCGCAGGAAGAAAAGCTCGTCGCAGAGGTGCAGGACTCGCAAACCCCGGTGTCCCTTCGGTTCTCGAAAAGTCAAGCCCGCTCAATCGTGAGCAAGCGGTGGATAACTCAGATCGCCCCAGGCTCGCACACGCCGAAAGTCAACCCGCCCGTGTTCAGATCGTGTCAGTCACGCAGTATCTCGTTCGCCGCACAGTCTTTGGGCTCCAAATCCAACGCCAACATACCCGACCCAGCCCCGCCGCCGTGGACGGCCTGCTGCCCCGCCCCGATGTGGACAATCGGACCAATTGGATGCTCAACTCCGTCGAACCAGGACCACCACATCGTTCACATTTGTCCCCGTAGCCCCGGATCGGACGCCCAAACCAAAGCGCTCGACCTCCGCCGAGACGTCGTGCCGCATCAGCCCCCGCTCGATCCGGGCTCTCCCGTCGGCCTCAAGCCCGCCGGCAACCGCCGCCCCGGCGAATCCAGTCGGACCGTCCACTCCATCGGTCGAGAACACCACCACGCCGAAGTCCTCGCCCGGCAGTTCGAGCCCCGCGGCGAGTGCGAGTTCCTGGCACGGCCCGCCAACACCGGTCGCATCGCCGACATCGACAACAAGCTCCCCGCCCGCCACGACCGCCTGTCCCGGAGCAAGATCACCGACCGCATCCGCCAGTTCTTGACCAGCAACCGCCGCCGGGCCGACGAGGTCTCGCCTCACCTCGACAACACCCACACCATCGCGCGCAAGACCCGCAGCAACCGCGTTGATCGCGGCCGCGTTGCTCGCGATCACCACATGCCGAGCGTTGCATCCGTCGCCAACCAATGGCCCCGACGCGATCGTCGCGAGATCATCACCGATCACATCGCTCAGCACGAACGCAACCGTTTCGCAGTCCGTAAGCAAGCGCCCAAGCCCGCCGCCCTTGAGCACTTCCAGCCGCGTCCGCGCTCGGTTCAGCTCGTAAATATCCGCACCGCTCCGCATCAGATCCTGCGAGACCCGCCGGATCTCATCGAGCGACACACCATCGCGGGGCAGCGTCAGGTGAGCCGACCCGCCGCCCGAGACCAGCACGACGCACACACCGCTCGCCGCCTCCGCACACCGCGCCATCGCCCGAGCCGCCTCGACGTTCGCCTCCGTCGGTAGCGGATGATCCGCCTCGTAGACCTCGACGGACGACCCGAGGTCCTGCCGCTGCCCGCGGGGGCACACCACGCAACCCGACGCCACGCGATCCCCGAGCAACTCGACCGCCGCCCGCGTCATCGCAATCGACGCCTTGCCGAACGCCAGCACCGTGACCGGATCGCCACCGGGCACGCCCGCACTGTCCCACGCCCGCTTCACGGCTTCGTACGGATCCGCGGCCGTCATCGCCGCCTTCCACGCCGTTCGCGCGACGCGAGCAAGCCACACCGGCACGCCAGAACCGATCTCGACAGGGATCACCGCCGCAGGCTAGATCATGGAGCCCACACGCACAACGATCCCCCATGCTCAACCAAGGCGCAACCGCCCCCGACTTCACCCTCACCGATCAGCACGGCAACACCGTCACCCTCGACAGCCTGCTCGAGAAGGGGCCAGCCGTCATCTACTTCTACCCCGCCGACTTCACGCCCGCGTGCACCAAAGAAGCCTGCATGATCCGCGACCACCACGCCGACCTGCTCGCCGCGGGCGTCGCGATCGCCGGCATCAGCCCTCAGCCAGCAACGAAGAAAGCAAAGTTCGCCGAGAAGTACAACCTCCCCTTCCCCCTCCTCGCCGACCCGGGCAAGAAAGTCACCAAGTCCTACGACGCCCTGGGCCTGCTGGGCCTCTACACCGACCGCATCACCTACCGCATCGGCACCAACAAGAAAGTCACCCACGCCGTCAAAGCCACGCTCGACGTCAAGGCACACGAGAAGCTCATCGAAACTGCGATCAACGCAGCAAAGCAGTCCGCGTAACGCACCACCCTCTCCCCTCTGGGAGAGGGCCGGGGTGAGGGCTCCCCTCCTACCACCCCTTCCGCGAATGCCGAGTGCCCAACGCCGAATGCCTACACCGCCACCACCCGATCCCCGGCACACGCAAAAACCCGATCCGACTCCTCCGCCGCCACCGCCACCCCCGACACAAACGAGCTAAACGCCGGCAACACCCCAACGCGTTCCCCGAGCACGAACGCCGGCAGCTTTACCGCGTCCCCCATGCCCTTGAGCACGACCGCCGGGTGCACGTGCCCGCACAGCGTGTAGCCCGCGCCGTCCGCGTCCTCGGGTTCGTGCACCAGCGTCAGCCCGCCAACCTCCGCCCGCGTTCCGAGCCACGCGATCCCGCACGATTCCAGGAACCCATCAAGCCGCGCCCCGAGCTTGCGATCGTGGTTGCCCTCGACGAGTTCCACCACCGCCCCGAGCCCGCGAACCGACTCCACCCATCCGCACGCCTCATCGCGCACACGCTCGGTCACACCGGGAGCCGAGTGCACCAAATCCCCGAGCACAACCACGCGCGCAGCACCCACGCGCTCGATCAACGACAACAACCGCGACCGCTGCTCCGCCCCCGTCCCCGACGGGACCGCGATCCCCGCCCGCCGCATCCCGACCGCCTTGCCCCAGTGCGTATCCGCAACAACCAGCACGCCGTGCTCGGGCAGGTACAGCCCGCGCTCGGGCGTCAGCACCACCCGCTCGCCGCCGACCTCGGTCTGAATGTCCCACTGTGCTTGCGTCGTCACGACTGCTCACTTCTCCCACGCCGCCCGCATCTTCTCGATCCGTTCCGCCAGCGACTCCGTGCTCAGCTTCGCCCCCATCCGCTCCACAACCAGCGGCAGCGACAACGGCGTCGGCCGCGCGATGAGCTTCACAACCAGCCGACCCGAGCTGAGCCGCGTCAGCGTACGCCCGAGCCGTGTCCGCTCAAACTGCTTCTCCAGCGCCTCCCGCTTGGCCTGCATCAGCAGCATGTTCTCCGGATCAAACTCCTCCAGCACGTCATAGATCAGGCCCGACTTCGCCTGCACCGACTTCACGCTCCGGGCCGCACCCGGAACCGACTGAGGCACCAGCCCCGATATCCGCGCCACCTCCCGGAACTGCTTCTTCGCCATCGCCGAGACATTCACGCTGTCGACCGCGTCCTCGACAACATCGTCGAGCGTGAACAGCGCATTCGTCACCAGCTCCTCAAACGGGTACCCCTTCGCCGTGAGCAGCTCGAACCCGTAGTCATTCGCCGCCGTCGAGAACGTCGCGGACCGGTGCCGCGTCAGCCGCAGCGCCGTCAGCGCCGCCAGCCCCTCGTGCACCAGCCGGCCCTCGAACGGGTACACGAAACAGTGCGCGCCCTCGCGCGTCTCGCCGATCTCCACCAGTGTCTCGTCCGCGTCCGGGATCGCGCTGAGCCGCTTCTGAGGCTCGACGAGCAGCTGCGCCAGCTCCAGCTCCAGATCGACCGTCGCGTCGTACGTCCCGTCCCGCGCCGACTCGAGCGCCTCCCGCACCGACTCCGACAGACTCTCCGAGATCGGCAGCCGCGTCCCGCCCCAGATCGGCGTGAAGTTCGTCGTCCCCGTCGCGGGCTTCACGATCGCCGTCAGGTCCCGCGTCCGCTGATACGCCAGTGTCCGCCCGGCGAACACGAACTTCTCGCCGGGCCGCAGCTTGTCGATGAACGTCTCCTCGATGAACCCGATCTTCTTACCGTTCGCGAACCGGATATCCATCACCGCGTCGGCCGTGATCGTCCCGACGTTCATCCGGTGCAGCGTCGCGATCCTCTTCGACTCCACCCGGTACACACCGTCCTCGCCGAGCACCACCTTGTGGTACTCCGGGTAGGCGTGCAGCGTCTCGCCGCCCTTCTCGACCAGCGCGAGCGCCCAGTCGAACTCCGTCCGCGACAGATCCCGGAACGACCACGCCGTCCGCACCTCCTCAAACATCTCCTCCGCCCGGAACCCGCCCCCCATCGCGCACGTCACCAGATGCTGCGACAGCACATCAAGCGGCGACACGTCCGGCACGCGCGGCTCGACCTCGCCCTCCGCGATCGCCCGCCGCGCCGCGGCGATCTCAACCAGCTCCAAGGCATTCGTCGGCACGCACGTCACCGTGCATGGAGCACCGGGCCGGTGGCTCGCCCGCCCCGCCCGCTGCATGAGCCGCGCAACGCCCTTGACCGAACCGATCTGCATCACCCGCTCGACCGGCGCGAAGTCCACGCCCAGATCCAGGCTGCTCGTCGCGACGACCAGCCGCACCTCGCCCGACTTGAGCCCGCCCTCGATCTGCTCGCGGTCGGCCTTGTCGATCGACCCGTGGTGCAGCCCGATCACCGGACGCCACTCGGGACGCGCCGCCTCGATCGCACCGAACCACCGCTCCGCTTGGCTCCGCGTGTTGACAAACACCAGCGTGCTCACCGCCGGCAAGCCCTCGGCGTCCGTCTCGATCGCCTCCAGCACCCGAGGCAGCATCACCAGCCCCATGTGCCCCGCCCACGGGAACGGCTCGCCCTCTCGCGGCAGCACCGACTCAACAAACACGGGACGATCGATCTCCCCGCTCACCAGGACCGGCTCTTCCTCCGACCCCGCGACCGCGCTCGCGGCATCATCCAGATTCGCGATCGTCGCTGAGAGCGCCCACGTCCGCATCCGCGGCGCAAACGACCGCAGCCGCGCAAGCACCAGCTCCATCTGCGAGCCGCGCTTCGTCGAGAGCAGCTCGTGCCACTCATCGACGATCACCGCGCGCACGCCGCCGAGCTTCTCCCGCGCCTCGTCCTGGGTCAGCAGCAAGCACAGCGACTCGGGCGTCGTCACCAGAACCGTCGGCAGCTTCTTCCGCTGCCGAGCCCGCACCGACGATGACGTATCGCCCGTGCGGCTCTCGACCGTCACCCGATCGATCAGCCCCAGCTCCTCCACCGGCAGCTTCAGCGCCTTCTCGATATCCCGCGACACCGCGCGCAGCGGCGTCACAAACAACACCCGCAGCCCGTCCGGCTTCGGCTCTTCTTCAATCAGCTCTGACAAGGGCCCCATGTACGACGCGTACGTCTTCCCCGCACCCGTCGGCACGTGGATCAGCCCCGACCGTCCCTCACGGAACGACGACCACGCGCTCTCTTGGAACGCCCAGGGCGTCCAGCCGCGCGCGTCGAACCAGCCCCGGATGAGTTCGAGCCCATCAGCCATCCGAACCTCGGATCATCGCCCGCGCATCGTCGAGCCGATCCGCCTCCGACGCCGGCTTGTCGGTCCGCCACCGCTTCATCCGCGGGAACCGCATCGCCACGCCCGACTTGTGCCGTGACGAGACATTCACCGAATCAAACGCCAGCTCGAACACGAGCTCGGGCTCCACTTGCCGGACAGGGCCGAACTTGTCCGTCGTGTGCTTGCGGATCCACGCGTCCACCTCGCGGAACTCCGCGTCCGTCAAACCCGAGTACGCCTTCGTGACCGTCACCAGTTCGTCGCCGTCCCAAGCCGCGAACGTGTAGTCCGTCATCAAACCCGACCGCCGCCCCCGCCCCGGCTGCGCGTAGACCAGCACCAGATCCAGCGTCAGCGGCTCGACCTTCCACTTCCACCAGTCACCCTTGCGTCGCCCCGACCGGTACACCGACCCCGCCCGCTTGAGCATCACGCCCTCAACGCCGCGCTCGCGCGCATCCGCCCGGATCTCACCGAGCTCATCCCACGTCTCAAACGCAACGCCATCCGCGCACAACAGCCGCTCCGACCGGCCCTCGATCAGATCACGCAAGAGCCCCCGCCGCTCCTCGATCCCGCGCTGCCGCAGGTCCTCGCCCTCAAACTCAAGCAGGTCGTACCCGAGCAGCACCGCCGGTGCGTCCGCCAGCACCTTGGGCCCCACGTTCTTCCGCCCGATCCGCGTCTGCAGCACGCCGAACTCCAGAGGCTTGCCGTCGCGCCAGCACAACACTTCGCCGTCGATCGCCACCCCGTCCGGCAGACGCGCCGCGGGCTCGACGATGTCCGGGAACCGCTCCGTCAGGTTCTCATCGCCCCGCGACCACAAAAGCACCCGCCCGCCGCGCTTGAGCAGCTGCGCGCGGATCCCGTCCCACTTCCACTCCGCAAGCCAGTCTCCAGGATCACCCAACTCACCCGAAACAATCGCGATCTCATCCTCGAGCCCACCCTCAAAGTCCGGTGGGATCAGCTGGCTCGCGAGAAAGAACGGGTAGGGCGACACCTCGTCACCCCCCGCGTCCTCGCCGGCAAGCAGCGACGCCACGAACGCCCCCGCCGGCGACCACTCGCCCGCGAGCCGCTGCGCGATCACCGCCTGCTCAACACCCGCCGCCTCCGCGATTGCTCGCTCGACCAACGTTTTCGAAACACCGATCCGCATCGCCCCGGTCAGCATCTTCAGAACCAGGAACACCTCATCCCGGGGAAGCGCCGCCGTCCACGCCGTCAGCATCTCCATCTGCCGCTCGGCCGGTTCCCCGCGAAGCGACAGCAACCTGTCCTTCACCCACGCCTTGAGTCCAAGCTCGGACGGCTCGGCCTCTGCCGCCGGCGCGGCGACCAGCAGCGCGCACGTCTCCGCCATATCCCCGACCGCCGCGTTCGACTCCCGGAACAACCACTCCGGAACCCCGGAAAGCGTCGCCGCCCAACCGCCGAGCACCTTGTACGGCATCACCCGCTTGAGCTTCTCGCCGCACAGAAACCAGAGCCCCCACGCCGCGTCCTCGGGCCGCGTGTCCTCGAAGTACGCCCGCACCGCCGCGACTTTGGCGTCGGTCGAGCTGGTTCGGTCGAGCTGTCGGAAGAGCCGGGCGAAAGTCCGCACGCTCGATCTTTGTCGGCGGCCTTGTCCGAGTCTTCGCGCAGAATGCCCAAATCAGGGGCTTGTCTGGCGAAGCAAAATGCCTAAGGTGTCGGCAGTACAGAGGGAAAGTCCATGATCCGCACCGCCGCTCTTGTTGCCGCCGTCTCGACCACCGCCGCGTCCGCGCAGGTCGTCGTCCCGATCGAGCTCGAGATCCTCGTCGGCAACCTCGCCGGCTTCACGAGCACGGGCACCGTCACCTACGACGTGGGCGACCTCACGGGCGTCGGCGTCGAGGTCCTTGCCTCCGACACGGTCAGCGTTGATTTCAGCCTCCCCTTCAACGGCTCCACGCTCTCCGCGGCCGACGATTTCTTCGGCTTCACGCTCTTCGAGTTCACCGACGGCGAGCTCACCGGCCTCAACTTCTTCGGCGGCCAGGACATCGGCGCCAACGACGACTTCGAGGTCTTCATCGACGACGGCTTCGGCGGCAACGGCCTGCTTTTCGAGTACGCCCTGGGCCCGTCGGAAGCTGTCACCGACTCCGGCAACGGCGTCATCCGCGTCGTCCCGACACCCGGCGCCGCCGCGGTCGTCGCGCTCGGCGGTCTTGCCGCGATCCGCCGCCGCTAGCCGCTGACCTCGGTCTCCCCGCCGCCCTCGCCCTCGAACGCTGTCTCCAGGACGTCCGCCTCGATGCCGTGCATCTCGCGGAGGTACCGCGCCAGCGTCGCGCTGTTCCCGTGCGTGCACAGCACCCGCTTCGCGCCGGTCTCCACGCACGTCCGCACCAGATCATCCCAGTCAGCGTGATCCGAGAGCACAAACCCGCGGTCGTACCCCATCCGCCGCCGCCCGCCGCGGAACCGCATCCAGCCGCTCGCCATCGCCGTCGAGACGTCCTTCGCCGGGCCGAAGCGCCGCATCCACGGCGAGCCCGCAGCGCCGGGCGGCGCGATGATCAGCTCGCCCTTGAACGGGTTCGCCCTGCCGCGTGCGCGCGCCGACTCAGAAATGGGCCACGTCTTGAGCATGTCCACGCCCTCGTCGCGGTAGACGCCCGTCAGCTTCTCGAGCGCCCCGTGGATGAACACCCGCCGCCGCTCGATACCGCGGCGGTCCATCGCGAGCGCGAGCTCGCCCAGCACCCGCTGCGCCTTGCCGAGCGAGTAGCTAAACAGCGCCGAGACCTTCTTGGCCTCGCGATTCTCTTCCCACCAGTCGAGGATCTCGTCCGCCGTCTGCCCGGGCGTGTCCCAGCGGTAGACCGGCAGCGCGAACGTGCTCTCCGTCACGAATACATCGCACGGCACGACCTCGAACCCGTCGCACGTCGGGTCCGGCGCGCGCTTGTAATCACCCGCCGCGACCGCGACGCCCTCAGCCGTCTCGATCCGGACCTGCGACGCCCCGCGGCAGTGCCCCGCGGGAAAGAAACTCACGTCCGCGCCGTTGATGGGGACGGTCTGCCCAAACGGCACCGACTCGATCACCGACGCCCTCGGCAGCCTCGCCCGCAGGATGGGCAGGCACGCATCCGAGCACAGGTACCGCCCCATGCCGGGGCGGGCATGGTCGGCGTGGCCGTGCGTGATGACCGCGAGATCAACCTTCTTCCAGGGATCGACCCAGAAGTTCCCGGCGTCGCAGCGGAGCCCAGAGCCGTCGGCGTGCACGATCTGCATCGGGGCATTGTTCGCCGCGAATGATGCGGCATATGCGAGCACTCCACTGGTTCCGATCCGATCTGCGAATCCGCGACAACACCGCCCTGCACGCCGCGTGCCGCCAGGCCACCGACGGGGTGGTCGGCGTCTTCACGATCTGCCCCGATCAGTGGCGCGAGCACGACTGGGGCGCGCCCAAGGTCGATTTCATCCTCCGAAACCTCGCCGAGCTGAAGGACGCCCTCGCGGGCCGCAACATCGCGCTCAAGATCATCCAGACGCTGACCTTCGACAAGGTCCCGGACGCGCTGCTCAAGGTCGCCCAGGACGCGGGCTGCCGCTCGCTCTGGTTCAACCGCGAGTACGAATGGAACGAGATGCAGCGCGACGACGCCGTCGCGTCGCTCTTTCACGAGAAGGGCTTCGGTGTCCACGAGCACACCGACAAGGTCGTCTTCGCGCCCGGCGAAGTCCTGACAAAGCAAGACAAGTGGTACTCGGTCTACTCGCCCTTCAAGAAGAACTGGCTCAGCCAGCACAAGGACGGCAACGCCCCCGAGACGCTCGGCATCTGCAAGAAGCAACCCGAGATCGACGTCAGCTCCGACGATGTCCCCGAATCACTCGACGGCTTCGACATCGCGCAAGAAGCCGTCCGCCCGGACCTCTGGACCGCCGGCGAATCGCACGCCCAGAACCGCCTCAAGGCCTTCATCGACGCGCGGGTGGACGATTACAAGGACCAGCGCGACTACCCCGGCGTCAACGGCACCAGCACGCTCTCGCCCTACCTCGCGCTGGGTCTTGTCTCGCCCCGCCAGTGCGTCGAGGCCGCCCGCGAGTCGAACAACGGCCGCGTCGATACCGGCAGCACGGGCGTCGTCGGCTGGATCGAAGAACTTATCTGGCGAGACTTCTACCAGCACGTCCTCGTCG
>JBCDKU010000019.1:0-34917 GCA_038746265.1 Planctomycetota bacterium | reverse complement strand
GACAGCGGTTCACCTCGCTTTGCCGGCTGAGAGGCGGTCATGGGGTGCTTGCCTCGATCTTGGTGTCGGTGGCAAAAATCAGAAAGTTCCCGAAGTACGGAACCATACGTAGGCGTTTTTCCGATATGTTCATGCGCCGGCAATCGTCGGCTTTGAGGAGGAGCTGCGTGGGTTGTCCGCGCGGCTAATTCACGGCATCGGGAGATGATTCATGAATACCGCCTTGTTCACAGGTGGAGCGATCGCTGCGCTCGCCTTCGCTCCGACGTCTATCTGCATCGCGCAGCCGGCGCTCACCGGGCTTGTTGCGGGGCCCGGACCTTCCGGCGTGCCCGTCGCGATCGACGGGCCGGTCACAACGGAGCCGCGTTCAGTTGCCGGCACGTATGTGCTCCGCTTCGAGTTCAGCGAGCCGCTGCTCGCGGTTCGGCGTGTCGAGATCGAGGGTGCGGCGTCCGCGGTCGTGCAGCTCAATCCAGGTGACGCGTTCTTTGACGTTGAACTCGGAGGCGTTCAGGACGCGGGCGTGCTCGCGGTGGACGCGGTGGACGTCGTGTCGGCGAGCGGTCTGCTCGAGTCCGCCTCGGCCCGGCTGCTGGTGTTCGAGACGGACTACGACCCCAACGGTGTCATCAACATCACGGACCTGTTTGCGTACATCGATCGCTTCACGGCGACCGATCCGATCGCGGACTCCGATGGCAACGGCGTGGTCAACATCACCGACCTGTTTGGTTACATCACCGCGTTCGGCAACGCGAGCGGGTTGCTCGGCAACTTCGCCCCCGAGGTCTCGGGCCCGGAGCAGCTGTTTGCCGAGCCGAATGGCGGCGTCTCACTCGCCGCGCCGGTCGATGTGCGTGACGACCGCAGCCTGCCGGGCGATCTCGTGGTGAGCGTGAGCTCGTCTGATCCGCTGGTCGTTGATCCCACGGATGTTGAGGTCGTCGAGAACGCCGGTGACTTCTCGGTTCGCTTCACCGGCAGCGCGGCCGGTGCCTCGACGATCACCCTCGAGTTCGGCGACGGCGATCAGGTGTCCTCGATCGATCTCGCGGCCCGTGTGAGCCCTGACGAGGCTCCGCTCGCGCAGATCAACGCGGATCAGTACATCGGCGTGGCCCCGCTGGAGGTGGAGTTCGATGTTCTCGGGTCGAGCGATCCGCACGAGAACATCGCGTCAATCGACTGGGACTTCGGCGGTCAGGGCATCGGCTCGGGCGAGGAGACCTCGTTCACGTTCAACGCCGCGGGCAGCTACGACGTCGTCGCGACGCTGACCGATGCGAACGGCAACAGCTCGCAGATCACGCAGACCGTGACCGTCGCGGCGTCGCCGTTCGATCTCTCATCGCCCGTGACGACCCAGGAAGCAAAGCGGTTCCTGTGGCAGGCGGCGTTCGGGCCCGATCCGGACGACATCGCGTTTATCACGGCGAACGGCTACGAGGCGTGGATCGATCAGCAGTTCAGTGTCGCCGCGAACCTTCCGACTGTCGCGGTGATGAACCAGCTCGGCCCGATCCAGAACGAGGGCATCCGCGTTGACAACCTGTGGGACGACTACGCGATCTCGGGTGACGACCAGCTCCGCCAGCGGTTCGCGTGGGCGCTCGTTCAGATCATCCCGCAAGATGACGACGCCTCAGATTCGGCGGAAGGGCTGACCTACACCTACTCCAACTACCTCCGCCACAGTCTCGGTGACATCGCAACTTCAGCGAGCGGCAACTATCGCGAACTTCTAGAAGAGATCACGTACTCGGGCGCGATGGGCCGCTACCTGACGTACATGTTCAACCGCAAGGCCGATCCGTCGCGTGGCATCGACCCCGATGAGAACTACGCCCGGGAGATCATGCAGCTATTCTCGATCGGCCTGTGGTTCTTGAATCAGGATGGTTCGCGGCAGGTCGATGTCTTCGGTGACGACATCCCGACCTACGACAACGAGGACATCAAGCAGTTCGCGCGGATCTTTACCGGGCTCGAGCGGGGCGATGGCATTCCGGAGACACCCGGTGACAGCCGTAACGCGGGCCCGATGGTCTGGGATCTCCGCGATCACGAGTTCGGCGCGAAGCAGCTGCTGAACTATGCGGGCGCGGTGCCACCGAACGGGTTTATCCCCGAGGCGGACGCGAGCGAGGCCAACGCGATCTCGGATATCACCGCGGCCCTCGATAACGTCTTCCTGCACCCGAGCCACCCGGCGTTCATCGCCGAGCGGCTGATCAAGAGGTTCACGAGCTCGAACCCGACGCCGCAGTATGTCGAGCGGGTCGCGGATGCGTACGCGGGCTTTGGTCCTTACGGCACGGGCGTGCGGGGCGATCTCCGCGCGACGATCAAAGCAGTGCTGCTTGACGATGAGGCGCGGAACCCCGTGTACCGCGCGAACCCGTTCTACGGCAAGCCGATGGAGCCGCTTGTGATGATCCTCGGGGCGGCCCGGGCGACGAACCAGCTCAAGCGGCGCGACCTCGCGTTCCCGTACCAATCGGACCGCGACATGTCGTTCCTGTTCGATGACGTGGAGCAGGCGTTCTTCGAGGCGCCGACGGTGTTCAACTTCTATCTGCCCGATTTCATGCCGGCGGGGACGCAGCTCGAGTCCAACGGATTCACCGCCCCCGAGCTGCAGATCCTGAACGACATCACCTCGATCGGCGTCGTGGATCAGATCAAGTTCCAGATCGCCGACGAGGACGATGAGTGGTCGCCGGCGTTCCGCGCTGAGCTCGCGGCGCTCGCGAACGCAGACGACTTCGGCGGGCTAGTCGATGGCGTTGCCCAGCAGTACTACCACACGCCGATGTCGTCCCAGACGCGCTCGGTGATCGTCAACGCGCTCTCGCAGATCAACGGCGAGCGCGACCGTATCCGTTCGGCCGTGTACATGTGCCTGTGCAGCCCCGAGTTCCGCGTCCTGCGGTGAGCCAAGGAGAGACCAGCAATGAATGACAATCTCAACGACATGCTCGCCCGCCGTACGTTCCTCCGCCGCGGCGCGTGCGCCGCGCTCGGGCTGACGGGCCTGACCTCGCAGCTGATGGCGATGCGTTCGATCGGCGCGGCCCTCGACGGGCAGCAGTTCAACGATTACAAGGCGCTCGTCTGCGTCTTCCTGTTCGGCGGCAACGACGCCGGCAATACCGTGATCCCGTACGAGAACGGGGATCAGAACTACGAGTTCTACGCGCAGCAGCGCACGAATCTCGCGATCCCGAAGCCCGAGCTCGCGGGGACGGTCATCGCGCCGCAGGGGCTCGGCGGGCGGACGTTCGCCCTGCATCCGGTGATGCCCTTCATGGCGAGCCAGTTTGCCGCGGGCAACGCGTCGATCCTCGCCAACGTCGGCACGCTGCTCTACCCGATGACGCGGACGTCGTACCGAGACGGCTCGGTCGAGCGGCCCTCGCAGCTGTTCAGCCACTCGGACCAGCAGGACCAGTGGCAGCTCACCAAGCCCGACAGCGTCGCGGGGCGCGGCTGGGGCGGCCGGATCGCGGACATGCTCCAGGCCAACGGCGCGAACGCGAACTCGAACGTCTCGATGAACCTCTCGCTCGACGGCCAGAACATCTTCCAGACCGGCAACACCATCCAGCCGTTCTCGCTCGGGCAGAACGGGCCGATCTCGCCCAACCGGGGCGGGCTCGGCGGCACGAGCGAGCGCGAGGTCATCGAACAGGCGCTGCTCGATATGTACGCGGTCGAGTCCGACCCGATGCACCCCAACAAGAGCGCGATGCGCAAGGCGGTCGCGGACGTCTCGAGCCGCTCGATGGTGCTTTCGGAGTTCATCAGCACCGAGCTCGCGAATACGTCGCTCCCGCCGAGACCCGATCCGGCCTCGACGCTGCTCCGCGAGCTCGACGTCGTCGCGCGGATGATCGAGATCGCGCCGATCCTCGGGCACCAGCGGCAGATCTTCTTCATCGGACTCGGCGGCTTCGACAACCACGACGGGCTGTTCGGCACGACCGTCTTCGACGGCCCGCACGCCCAGCAGCTCGGACGGCTCGATCAGGCGCTGCAGTACTTCTGGAACGCGATGGGGCTGCTCAACAAGCGCAACGAGGTCACGACGTTCACGGCGTCAGATTTTGCCCGGACGTATCGCTCCAATGGCAACGGCTCCGACCACGGTTGGGGCGCCGAGCATTTCATTATGGGCGGCACCCAGATGAAGAACGGCGGAACCATGTTCGGCGAGTACCCGAGCATCGAGATCGACGGCAACGACGACTCGGGCAACCGCGGTCGGTTTGTGCCCACGACTTCCGTTGAGCAGTACGGCTACGAGTTCGCCCGCTGGATGGGCGTCCCGAACTCGGAGATGACGACCGTCTTCCCGAACATCCAGCGGTTCATGGACATCAACGACCCGTCCACGCACCTCGGGATCCTGCAATGAATCGATCCGCCGAGAGCCGGTAGGCTCTCGGCATGACCGACCGCATCACGACCGCCTTTCGCTTCGCCGCGGCGCTGGTACTGACCGGCGTCGCGGCAATTTCATTCGCCCAGGACAACGGCAAGGACGACAAGCCGCCGCCGACGATCGCCGACAAGACCGAGGGCCTCGATACGCTCGACGGCCTGCTCACGGTCCACCTCGACCATGACGAGGGCAAGGTCTGGCTCGAGCTGCCCGAGCCCGACGACGAGGGCCGCATTGGCGAGTACATCTATGTCGAGGCGCTCCGCGCCGGGCTCGGCTCGAACCCGGTCGGCCTCGATCGCGGCCAGCTCGGCTCGACGGCCTTCATCGACATCCGCGAGCTGGGCGGCAAGGTGATCTTCGAGCGGCGGAACCTCTCCTACCGCGCCTCGACCGACAACCCGGCCGAACGCCGCGCGGTTCGGGAGTCTTTCGCGAGTTCGATTCTCTGGGCGGGCGACATCGCTGTCCGCGATCCGGACTCGGGCAATCTGCTCGTGGATGCAACGAGCTTCGTCGTCCGCGACGCGCACGGTGTCGCGAACACGCTGCGTCGGTCCGGGCAGGGCAGCTTCTCGCTCGACAAGGGCAGGAGCCTCGCCGACACACGGGCCGCGCTCGCCTTCCCCGACAACATCGTGCTGGAGTCGATCCTGACGTTCTCGTCGGGTTCGCCGGGCGGCGAGGTCCGCTCCACAACGCCCGACGCGTCCTCGGTCACGCTGGGCCAGCGGCACATGCTCGTCCGCCCGCCCGACGACGGCTACGAGCCCCGCGCGTACGACCCGCGGATGCCGAGCTTCGGTGTCAGCTATATCGACTACGCCGCTCCGCTCGATGAGCCGATGCGGCCGCGCTGGATCTCGCGACACCGCCTCGAACGCGAGGACGTCAACGCGCCGACATCGCCCGCGGTCGAGCCGATCGTTTACTACGTTGACGGCGGCGCGCCCGAGCCCATCCGCTCCGCGCTGATCGACGGCGCGAGCTGGTGGAACCAAGCGTTCGAGGCCGCGGGCTTCGAGAATGCCTTCATCGTCGAGGAACTCCCCGAGGACGTCCACCCGCTCGACATCCGCTACAACGTCATCCAGTGGGTGCACCGCTCGACGCGCGGCTGGTCGTACGGCTCTTCGGTCACCGACCCGAGGACCGGCGAGATCATCAAGGGCCACGTCTCGCTCGGCTCGCTCCGAGTCCGCCAGGACCGCCGCATCTTCGAGGGCCTCGCCGGCACCGACAAGACCGGCTCGGGCGATGCCGATGACCCCGTCGAGATCGCGCTGTCGCGCATCCGCCAGCTCTCGGCGCACGAGGTCGGTCACACGCTCGGCTTTGCGCACAACTTCGCCGCCAGCGTGCGCGACCGCGAGTCCGTCATGGACTATCCCGCGCCGCTCGTAACCGTCGATGACGCCGGCGGGCTCGACTTTTCCAATGCTTACGCCGTTGGGATCGGCGACTGGGACAAGCACTCCGTGAACTTCTCCTATCGGGAGTTCCCGCGCGGGACGGATGAGGCAGACGCCCTCGACGCGATCGTCCTTGCGGGGCTCGCCCGCGGGCACGTCTACATGTCCGACTCCGACGCCCGCTCGCCCGGCAGTGCTCACCCCGATGCCCACCTCTGGGATAACGGCGCGGATCCGCTCGAGGGTCTCGCCGACACCATGGCGGTCCGAAAGGTCGCGATCGAGAACTTCGCCGAAGACCGTGTGATGGAGGGCCGCCCGCTGGCCGAGCTCAACGACGTCTTCGTGCCGGTCTACCTGTTCCACCGCTACCAGCTCGAAGCCGCGGCGAAGCTCGTGGGCGGCGTCGAGTACCACCGCAACGTCCGCGGCGACGGCCAGCCCTCGGCGACCCCCGTCCCGGCCGATACGCAGAAGCAAGCCCTGCGCGACGTCCTCGCCGTGCTCGATCCCGAGCAGCTCGCCGTGCCGGGTGACGTTCTCGACGTGCTCGCGCCGGACACCTTCGGTGCTTCGCGCGGCCGCGAGGTCTTCCGCGGCTCGATGTCGCCCGCGTTCGATCCGATCGGCGCGTCGGGCGTGATCAGCAGTGTCGCGTTCACGTTCCTGCTCGAGCCGAGCCGCCTGGCCCGCGTCATGGAGCAGCACCGCCGCGACAGCGGCCAGCTCTCCATCGATGAACTCATGGCCGAGATCACCGATGCTGCCTTCCCGCGCCGCTCCGATGCGAAGAACCTCGCCGAGTACCGCCGCCAGACGCAACGCGTCCTTGTTGAATCACTCATCGGACTCGCGCAGTCAGCCAGGGCCAGCTTCGCGGTGCGTTCGCGCGCGAACGAAGCCCTGAGCCGCATCCAGGGACGCCTGCGAGGCGGCGCCGACCGCTGGCACACCGCTGCTCTCGCGTCGTTGATCGAGAAGCATCTCGAGCGCGGCTTCGACGCCGCCCCGCCCACACGCGCGGCGGACCCGGCGCCACCCGGCAGCCCGATCGGCAGTCCGATCGGCAGCCCCATCAGAACGGGCGATATGGACTTCCTGTACGGCTGCGGCTGGAGACTCGAAATCCCTTGATTTACAGCGGCAAACAGACCTCAACGCGAAAGACCGCTCGGTGTTTCCCCAATGAGACTCCGAGCGATCAAACGCGGCAACCGGCGGGTTTTGCCATGCGTGTGACCGGGTTTGAATCGCTCGTCAGGGGGGTATCTCATGTTCAGCGGTGATGCGCTGTGGTTCTCGATCGCCGGCATCTTCGGCACGGCGATCTTCGGTGTGAAGACGTTGATGCTGCTCGTCGGCGGCGATTCTGACTTCGGTGATTTCGACAGCGCCGACGGAGCCGACGGCATGGGCGATGGTCTCGATGCCGACGCGGGCGACGGCAACGTCGATCACGGGCTGACCAACACCATCCTCGAACTGCTCAGCGTACAGACGCTTGCCGCGTTCACCATGGGCGGCGGCTGGCTGGGGCTCGTAGCGTTCGAGACGCTGAAGCTCGGCACGACGCTGTCCGTCATCGCCGCGGTCGCGGGCGGCATCGGCATGGTCTGGTTCGTTGGCAAGCTCTTCCGGCTCGCGATGAAGCTCCAGCAGTCCGACAACATCCCGATCGGCCGCGCGGTGGGCGAGTTCGGCCGCGTGCAGGTGCCAGTCCCCGCCGCGGGGCAGGGGACCGGCCGCGTGCAGGTTGTCATCGGCGGCCGCTCACGCGAGTTCAACGCCGTGACCGAGACCGGCGACCGCCTCTCGATCGGCACGCGCATCCGCGTGAGGTCGGTCGGCGCCGGCAACCGGCTTTTGGTCGAGCCAGCCGCGGGCTGATCCCGGCGGCCCGATCACCCCAACCTTCGGCTCACGCCGAGATCGCAAGTTCCAGTAGCCTGCCCCGGTCCTGACCCGGGGAGGCGTGTGTGGCCGCGTGCGCGGCGGAAAGGAGACTCCATGAATTGGATCAACCCAGCGGGCCCGATGCCCGCGCTACTCGCCCAGGCAGAGGGCGGCGGGGGAGGTACAACGAACCTGCTCCCGGTGCTGCTGCTTGTCGGCTCGATCGTCTTCGTCGTCATCTTCGTCGCGATCGTGCTCGCGTCGCTCTACAAGCGGTGCCCGCCCAACCTCGTCCTTGTGATCTGGGGCAAGAGCGACCGCGAGAAACAGTGCATCCACGGCGGCGGCAAGATCGTCTGGCCCGTCATCCAGGATCACGGTTTCATGTCGCTCGAGCCGCTCGTGATCGATATCCCGCTCGAGGGCGCGCTCTCGCTCAACAACATCCGCGTCAACGTGCCCTCGACCTTCACGGTGGGCGTCTCGACCGACACGGTGCTGATGAATAACGCCGCCGAGCGGCTGCTCGGGCTCCCGTCGGTCGCGATCCGCGAGCAGGCGCAGGACATCATCTTGGGGCAGCTACGTCTCGTGATCGCGACGCTCTCGATCGAGGAGATCAACAAGGACCGCGAGAAGTTCCTGAGCCTCGTCAACGAGAACGTCGCCCAAGAGATCAACAAGATCGGCCTCGAGCTGATCAACGTGAACATTCGCGACATCACCGATGAATCGGGCTACATCGAGGCGATCGGCCAGCGCGCCGCGGCCGAGGCGATCAACCGCGCCAAGGTCGAGGTCGCCGAGCAGGAGCGTGACGGCTCGATCGGTGAAGCCGCCGCGGTCCGCGAGAGGAACGTCCGCGTCGCGGAGGAGTCGTCGCTCGCCGAGCAGGGCAAGAAGAAGGCCGAGCGCGAGCAGCGCGTCGCGGTCGCCAAGCTCGAAGCCGACGCGATCGCGGGCGAGGCGGAGTCCTCGCGCGACCGCGAGATCGCGATCGCCGAGCGCGAGAAGGAAACGGTCGTTGCGCAGAAGCAGTTCGAGCAGGACAAGCGCGTCAACGTCGCCGAGGCCGAGGCGAAGGCCGTGGACGGCGAGAACACCTCTTCGGCCGCGGTCGCCGAATCGAACGCGCGGCTCGCCGAGGTCCGCGCCGAGGCGAACCGGCGTTCGGACGTCGCCGAGGCGCAGGCCGAAGAAGCGATCCTGATCGCCGAGCGTGAGCGCGAGCTCGCGCGGCTCGGCAAGGAGCAGCTCGCGCCGCAGGAGATCGAGAAGAAAAGGGTCGAGATCGCCGCCGAGGCGGAGGCCGAGAAGCTCCGCCGCGAGGCCAAGGGCCGGGCCGACGCCGAACTCGCGCGGTATGCCGCGGAGGCCGAGGGTGTGCAGCGGGTGCTTGAGGCGAAGGCCGAGGGCTACCGCAAACTCGTCGCCGCGGCCGCGGACAACCCGCAGGTCGCGCCGACGCTGCTGCTGATCGAGCAGCTCCCGCAGCTCGTCGCCGAGCAGGTCAAGGCGATCCAGAACCTCAAGATCGACAAGATCACGGTCTGGGACTCGGGCAGGGGCCAGACGATCGAGGGCAAGGAGGGCGGCGCCCGCAGCGCGACCGCCGACTTCCTCGCCGGCATGATCGGCTCGCTCCCCCAGGTCCACGAGCTCGCCAAGCAGGCTGGCGTGAAGCTCCCAAGCGCCCTGGGCGAGGTTGTCGAGGCCGAGGAGCGGCCTGCCGAGCCCGAGCCGACGAACTCCGAGTCCAAGGCCGACAAGGCGTAGGGCTCCATCGAGACCGTTGACCCGCCCGGTCGAGAGGCCGGGCGGGGCGTTTATCCCAACAAAAAACCGCCCATCCGGGCGGTTTTGGCGGTGAAAGCACGGGCGGAAGGATTCGAACCCTCAACCTCCTGATCCGTAGTCAGGTGCTCTATCCAGTTGAGCTACGCCCGCAAGGTGTTGGCCTCGACTCTACGCCGCCTCGCTCCGATCGGCAAGCGTCGGGGGTTGATTCGGGCTCCGAGGGTGCAACAATCCGGGTCCCGGCGAGCGGTGCGTGACCGCCTCGGGGATGTCTGCCTGTCCGTGTTCGACCTGAGTTGCCGGAGTCCTGATGGCCCACACGCTGTCCGCCAAGAAGCGCATCCGCCAGAACGCCACCCGCCGCGCCCGCAACCGCTGGCGTCTCCGCGAAATGCGGCAGGCGATCAAGGCGTTCCAGTACGCCGTCACGCACGACGACAAGCAGAACGCCGCCGATCTGTTCAAGACCGCCTCGCAGGTCGTGGATAAGTCCGCTCAGGCGGGCGTGATCCACCGCAACCAGGCTTCTCGTCGCAAGAGCCGCATGTCGGCCGCGCTCAAGAAGTTCCAGAACGGCTAACCTCGGGCGGTGACGCCCCGGCCGACGCCATCCCGACGCGGCCGACTCCCCGCCGACAGGCGGTCCTTCTCCAAGCCCGGGTACCTCGCGGAAAGCCGCAAGCCGCTGACGGTGCTGCTGTTCGTCTGCCCGCTCGTCATCGCGTACGAGCTGGCGGTCACCGCGAGCACGTTCGATGACCTGCCCGGCATCGCCGCCCGCGGTGTGCTCGCCCGGTTCTTCGATCTGTTCGGCGTCGCGGGCGTGCACGTCCCGGCGATCGCGCTGGTGGTCTCGCTGCTCGCGGCCCACGTCCTCCGCGGCGACCGCTGGAAGCTCCGCCCGCTCGTCGCGTTCGGGATCGCTGTCGAGGGCGCGGCCCTCGCGATCCCGCTGCTTGTGCTCTCGGCGATCGCGGGCGGCGGGGCGGCAGCCGCGCTGACCCAGACCGCAGCAGCCGAGCCGGGCTCGGCCGCGAGCTGGCGGGACGCCGTCGCCCTCGCGATCGGCGCGGGGCTCTATGAGGAGACGGTTTTCCGCCTGCTCGGATTCGCGGTGCTGGGCCTCGTCCTCGAGGACGTCATCGGGCTCAAGAAGGGCACGTGGACGATCATCGCGGTGATCGTGACCTCGCTGGCGTTCGCGGCCTTCCACGGGATGCCCGGATCCGGTGGGATATCGGTCCCTCGGTTCATCCTGTACGCCCTGGCGGGGGTCTACTTCGCGATTCTGTACGTCCTGCGGGGGTTCGGCGTGGCCGTGGGGGCCCACACGGTTTACGACATCGTGGCGCTGATGCCGGCGGTGATGTCGGAGTAACCCCGGGTAGGCGCCGGGTCCTGTCATCAGGTCGTGTCATCCGGGCCTGTCAATTGATAGACTATTCGAGCAGGAATCGGCCTTTCGGAAGGGGCAGCCATGGGTCTCGACTTCGCGATCGACGAGCTCTACTCCAGCGGCTGGACCGCGCTCGACACCGCCGGCTGCAAGCCGCACGACGACGGTCGCTGGGTGCCGAGCCTCGACCGGATCGGCCGCGAGCTCCAGAAGCTCAACCTCTCGCTCAGTATCCGCCACGTGCAGCTCTTCGACTGCTACCGCGCCGAGTGGACGGACAGCACGGGCAGCGTGCTCGGCTCGGTTGTCGGCGCGACGGAGATCGAAGCCGCGGTCTACGCCCTCGCGCAGATCCGCCGCTCGGGCGCACTGAGCAGCTAAGCCGCGTCCACAGCCGCCCGCATTCATGCGAGGTGGTGGTCTGGAACGAGTATTCGGCGTAGACTCCCTGTCCCGGAGGCGCGAAAGCGGCTTCGGACACGATGGCCCCATCGTCTAGTCTGGTCCAGGACACCAGGTTCTCATCCTGGGAACAGGGGTTCGAATCCCCTTGGGGTCACTTTCAGCGGCCGTGATGGCCGCTTTCTTGTGCGCTGACCGCGCTCGCGGCGACGGGGAACCGCCCATGACGACCACCACCCGCCGGATCGGCGTCATCGCCGCGATGCCCGAGGAAGCCGAAGCCCTCTTCGAGCACCTCGACGCCCACGGCGACCGCGTTTACCACGGCAAACGCGACTTCCTGATCGCCCACCGCGGCTCGACCGAGATCATCGTCGTTGTCTCCCGCGTCGGGAAGGTCTCGGCCGCCGCGACCGCGGCCGAGCTGATCGTGCGGTTCGGCGTCGATGAGCTGATCGTTACGGGCGTCGCGGGCGGCATCGGGCCCGGCGTGGAGGTCGGGGACGTCGTCGTCGCGACCGAGCTGATTCACCACGATCTCGACGCACGCCCGATCTGGCCCCGGCACGTCGTGCCGCTGCTGGAGGTCGCGCGGTTCACCGCCGACGCCCGGCTTTCCGCCGAGTTGGAGCATGCCGCACGCGAGTTCCTGGGTGACCGATCTCCGAAGCGGAACGTCCACAAGGGCCTCGTCGCGACGGGCGATGTCTTCGTGAGCTCGAGCGAGATGGCGGCACCGATCCGTGGGGCGCTGCCCGACGCGTTGTGCGTCGAGATGGAGGGCGCGGCCGTCGCGCAGGTCGCGTTCGAGCAGGGCGTGCCGGTGGGCGTGGTCCGCGCGATCTCGGACCGGGCCGACGATGACACC
Source organism: Planctomycetota bacterium (assembly GCA_038746265.1). GTDB lineage: Bacteria > Planctomycetota > Phycisphaerae > Phycisphaerales > UBA1924 > JBCBKP01. Next base: position 22,702 of record JBCDKU010000019.1, on the reverse strand, counting down.
GAATCCGAGTACACCGCGTCGCTCGCGGCATTCGCCGCTGAATACACGCTCGGCATCTGCCTCCCGCTGATCGAACGCGAAGGAAACAGGTAGGCTTCTCCGCGATGGACGCGTTTGAACTTCTTGGGCGATCCGTGCCCCGACTGCTCGCCGCGGGCGGCGGCGGGGAGTCCGTCGCGCTCGAGGTCATGGGCATCCTCGCCCTGGGCATCGGCGCGCAGTGGATCGCCTGGCGGCTCAAGCTGCCCTCGATCATCCTGCTGCTGCTCTTCGGGCTCGTCGTGGGCCCGATCTGGACCGCCTTCACGGGTGACCCGCTGATCAACCCCGACGGGCTGCTCGGCGATCTTCTGCTGCCCCTCGTCGGCATCTCGGTGGGCCTGATTCTGTATGAGGGCGGGCTCACGCTCCGCGCGAAGGAGATCAAGGGCGTCCGGCAGGTCGTGACCATGCTCGTCACCGCCGGCGCGTTCGTGACGTGGATCCTGACCTCGCTCGCCGCGTGGGTGATCCTCGGGCTGCAGGCCCAACTCGCGTTCCTGCTCGGCGCGGTGCTCATCGTCACGGGGCCCACGGTCATCGGCCCGCTGCTCGGGCATATCCGCCCCGCGGGCTCGGTCGGACCGGTGCTCAAGTGGGAGGGCATCGTCATCGACCCGATCGGCGCGCTCACGGCCGTGCTCGTGCTCGAGGCGATCGTCCTTCAGGCGACCACCGAGGGCGGCAGCGTGGCCGTCCCGATCGTGCTCGCGATTATCAAGACCGTCGTCGTCGGCGGCGGGCTGGGCGTCGCGGCCGCGTTCGGCCTGATGCGGCTCATGCGGGGCTTCCTGATCCCCGAGCCCCTGCAGAACCCAGTGAGCCTCGCACTCGTGGTCGGCGTGTTCACGATCTCGAACCAGATCCAGGCCGAGTCGGGCCTGCTCACCGCGACGGTCATGGGCATCGTGCTCGCGAATCAGTCGTCGGTCGAGATCCGTCACATCCTCGAATTCAAGGAGAACCTGCGCGTCCTCCTGATCTCGGCGCTGTTCATCGTGCTCGCCGCGCGTTTGCGGCTCGAAGAAGTCCAGCAGATCAAGCCGCTCGCGCTCGCCGGCTTCCTCGGCATCATGATCTTCCTCGCGCGGCCGCTGAGCGTGTGGGTCTCGACGCTCGGCAGCGACCTCTCGACCCGCGAACGCCTGTTCCTGTGCTGGATGGCGCCGCGCGGCATCGTCGCGGCCGCCGTCGCGAGTATCTTCGCGATTGCGCTCCAGCGTGAAGGCCCCGACGGCGAGCCGATCATCGAGAACTCGGGCATCCTCGTCGCCTACGCCTTCGCCGCGATCATCGCGACCGTCTCGCTGTACGGCCTCACCTCGCCTTGGCTCGCCAAGCTCCTGGGCGTCTCCGACGAGAACCCGCAGGGCATCGCGATTGTCGGCGCGGGACGCTTCGGCCGTGCGATGGCGGCCGCGCTGCGCAAGGCGGTCGATCAGGCCGCTGCGAAGAGCGAAACCGACAGTGTGACCAAGCTCCGCGTCCTGCTCATCGACACCAACCGCGACAACATCATCGCCGCGCGGATGCAGGGGTTGTCGGCCGCACACGGCAACGTGCTCGAGGACCAGTTCGTCGAGGATCTCGACCTGCGCGGCGTCGGGCGTGCCCTCGCCCTGACGCCCAACGCCGAGGTCAACACGCTCGCGCTGCAGCGCTTCGCGCGCGATTTCGGGGGCTCGGGCGTCTATAGCATGCCCGCCAAGCCCTCGAAGGGCGCCTCGACCGACCGCGACGCCGACCCGGCCGACGCGAAGGGCGCGACGACGCACGGCAGCCACGGCCGGCGCCTCTTCGCCGAGGGTCTCGACCTGCAGGGCCTCGAGTCGCGCCTCGCCGAGGGCTGGATCATCAAGGCGACCGAGATCACCAAGGACTTCACCTTCGACGCCTACCGCGTGCTCTACGGCGGGGCGGCCGTGATGATGTTCGTCGTCGATCCCGCGGGCCAGGTCGAGATCATCACCGCGGGCAAGGCGCAGACACCCACCGAGGGTGACGTCGTGCTCTCGCTCGTCGATCCGGAGCAGCTGCTCATGGGCCGTATGTTCGGCACGGACACGCCCGAGCCGAGAACGAAGACGATCGAGATCAGCGACTCTGCCGCGTCGGAAAGCTCGGCCGACCTGCCGAAGCAGGACCCGCCCGAGCCCGACGAGATGCCGCGCGACTAGCGGCGCAGGCTACTCGCCGGGGGCGGTCGCCCATCGCATCTTCGTCATCAGCGTGGACCAGTAGGGCCGCGCGTTGTTCGTCACGAGCCGGACGCCCGACGCCGCGTGCCCGAGCCTGACGACGTCGCCCTCGTCGAGCCGCCGCAGCGGGGCACCATCGCCAACGAGCGAGGTGCCGTGCTCGGAGTCCTCGTCGTCGTTGCCGCGCACGACCGTGATCTCGACCGTGCTCGATCCCGGCAGCACGATCGGGCGGAATGAGAGTGAGTGCGCGGCGATCGGCGTCAGGATCATCGCGGGCACGGTCGGCGCGACGATCGGCCCGCCCGCGGCGACGTTGTACGCCGTCGAGCCCAGCGGTGTCGCAAGGATCAGCCCGTCGCCGCGCACGGTTGGTCCGGGCGTGCCGTCGATCGTGGTCTTGAGCTCGATGAGCCGGTACGGGGGCCCGGCGGAGATCACGAACTCGTTGAGCATCGCGCCCGCGGGCTCGCCGTTGACGCTCGCCTCGACCATCGAGGCCTCGAAGAGCGGGAGGGCTTCGGTGCCGAAGAGCGACGCCGCCCGCTGCTCGACGGTCTCGAGATCGAACGCCGCCATGAAGCCGAGCTTGCCAAAGTTCACACCGAGCAGCGGCTGGCGGCCGAACAGCTTCGCCGCCGTCAGCAGCGTGCCGTCGCCGCCCAGCACGACGACGAGATCGGCGTCCGTGCACGGTGCTTCTTCGGTGTCCTCGTCGCAGACACCGACCAGTTCGCCGTGCCGCTCGATGAGCGGGCGCAGCCGGTCCACGGCGTCGTTGACGTTGGGCTTGGTCGTGTTGACGAAGAGCGCGACGCGGCGTGCCACAGGCGGAGTCTAATCCCGGGCGTTGGCGGTCGCCGCCTCGGTCGAAACCTTCGGCGAGACTCGCACCTCGGCGTGCGACGCCGCCTCGCGGATCGCGCGGGCGATCGCCGGTGTGTCGATGCCGGCCTCGGCGAGCTGCTTCGCGCGGCTGTCCTGCAGGATCCACGAATCGGGCAGGCCGAGCCGCGTGAGCTTCGAGGTGTCGGGGCCCATCTCCTGCGCCGCCTCGAGCACGGCCGTGCCGAAGCCGCCGACGACGGAATGGTCCTCGACCGTGACGATCGGGATGCCTGCTTCGAGAAGCGAGCGGATCAGCGCCACGTCCACAGGCTTGGCGAACCGCGCGTCCCAGACCGCGACGCGGTACTCGTCGCCCAGCGACTCTGCGGCCGCGACCGCGTCGATCGCGGGCGTGCCGAAACCCAGCACCGCGGCGTGCGGTTTGCGGTCGCCCGTCAGGTCCCGGCCGACCTCGGTGAGCAGCCGCGCCCTGCCCAGCTCGAACGCCGGGCAGCCGCTGTCCGCGAAGCGTGCCGAGACGTCATCACGCGGGTAGCGGACCGAGCTGAGGCCCGCGTCGTAGCCGTTCATGAACTCGAGCGCCGCGACAAGGCTCGGCTCGTCGATCGCCGCGGTCAGGACCGCGTCGGGAAGCGTGCGCAGGATGCCGACATCGCAGAAGCCGTGATGGACCGCGCCATCGCCGCCGACGACGCCCGCGCGGTCGAGGCACAGGCGCACCGGCAGGCCCTGTAGCGCGACTTCCTGGAACGCCTGATCGAACGCCCGCTGGAGGAAGGTCGAGTAGACCGCGAAGAAGGGCTTGAAACCCGTCTTCGCGAGCCCTGCCATCATGTCCATCGCGTGCGATTCGCAGATGCCGACGTCCCACGACCGCTCCGGGAACCGCTCGAGCACCTTGGCGATCCCGGTGCCGTCGGGCATCGCGGCCGTGCAGGCGACGACCTTCTCATCACGGTCCATCAGGTCCGTCATCGCGTCGGCAAAGGCGGCCGTGAACGAGCGGCCGCCCGACCGCATCTCGACGCGGCAGCCCATCTGCTCGTCGCGCTCGACGTTGAACGCCTTGGGCGAGTGGAACCGCGTCGCGTCCGTCTCGGCGACATCGAGCCCCTTGCCCTTGATGGTCTTGACGTGCAGCACCATGGGCCGGTCGAGATCACGGGCCTCGGTCAGGAACTCGACGAGGCTCCGCAGGTCGTGCCCGTCGATCGGACCGACGGTGAGCAGCCCGAACTTGTTGAACCACGAGTCCTCGGTGATGAGCGCCTTGGTCATCTCGCCCGCGCGGTGGTAGGCGTCCTTGATCATCGCGCCGCCCGGGATGCTGTCGAGCACCTTCTTGCCGCGCCGCTTCATGTCCGCGTAGGTGTGGCTCACGCGCACGCGGTCAAAATACTGCGCCATCGCGCCCTGCGGCTTCGAGATCGACATCCCGTTGTCGTTGAGGATGACCAGGAACTGCCGCTTGAGCGTGCCGGCGTTGTTGAGACCTTCCATCGCGACGCCGTTGACGATCGAGGCGTCACCGATGAGCGTGACGACGCTGCGGCCCTCCGGGTTGTCCTTCGCGTGGTACGCCTGCCCGGCGAGCTGATCGCCGCGCGCCATGCCGACCGCGGTCGAGATCCCCGTGCCGGCGTGGCCCACACGGAACAGGTCCGCGGGCGATTCCATGGGCTCCGGGAAGCCCGCCATGCCCTCGCGCGTGCGGAGCTTGTCCAACAGCGGCAGGCGGCCTGTCACCAGCTTGTGCGGGTAGCACTGGTGGCCCACATCAAAGAGCAGCCGGTCGTGCTCGAAATCGAAGACGTAGTGCAGCGCGAGCGTTAGCTCTACGACGCCCAGGTTCGGCGCGAGGTGGCCGCCCGTCTTCGAGACCTGCCCGATGATCGCCTCGCGGATTTCCTGCGCGAGCGATTCCAGCTCCTCGATCGTGAGGTTCTGGACGTCCTTCGAATTCCGGATGCCGGGCAGCAGCGCCATCGTGTCCGCCTTGTGTTCTCGCTCTCGACGTCGGTCTCAAACACGCATTCGGTGTTCGGAGGGCCGAGATTTCAGTTTCTTCTGAAACAAGTGTACGCGACCCAACAGAACACGGGACGCACAGTGTGATTCGCGAATCAGGACCAGTTATCGGGTCCTGATCGCCAGCCAGCGGCACAACTGCCTCAGAGGCTCCGCCGACTCGCCCAACGGTTCGACGGCGGCGAGCGCCTCGGATTCCAGCCGCCCGATCGCCCGCCGCGATTCCTCGACGCCCAGGACCTCCGGGAACGTCAGCTTGCCGGCGTCGGCGTCCTTCCCGGTCGCCTTGCCGATGTCATCAGGAGACTGCTCCACGTCGAGCAGGTCGTCCACGATCTGAAACATGAGACCGATCCGCTCGGCGTACGTCGTCACCGCCCGAATGTTCGGCGAGTCGGGCTCGTCACCCGCGGCCAACGGTCCGAGCCGGCAGGCCGCGGTGAGCAGCGCCCCGGTCTTGAGCCGGTGGATCAGCTCGACCTTCTCCGCCTCGCCCAGCCCGTCCGGGAAGCCGCCGAGCGTGTCGTAGACCTGCCCCGAGACCATCTGCCGCGTGGCGGCCGCCAGTTCAGAACCAACGACGCGGACCACGCGATCGGGCCAGGGCCCCGACGCGAGGATCTCGAATGCGTGCGTCAGCATCAGATCGCCCGCGAGCACGGCCATCGCCTCGCCCGAGTGGACGTGCAGCGTCGGGCGACCCCGGCGGAGATCGTCGTTATCGAGCGAGGGCAGATCGTCGTGCACAAGGCTGAAGGCGTGGATCAGCTCGACCGCGACCGCGGCCGGCATCGCCGCCATCACACGATCCTCTCGGTCGGCGGGTGAGCCCGTCGCTTCGGCGCACCGCAGCGCGAGCGCCGGACGCACACGCTTGCCTGGGCCGAGCGCGGCGTATTTGGAAGCCTCCCGCAGCGCCGGTGCGAGATCGGCTCCGTCGAGGGCGTCGGAGATCGCCGCGTCGATCGTCGTGCGGAGATGCGAGATCGCGCCCGGGACCTGTTTCGGGTCGAGATCGCTCTCACTTCGCGTCGGGTCTGTCATCGTGTGCGGTGTCGTGTCGTCGTCCTTGCTCGCAGCTTCACGCATCCGCGATCGCTCAGTATACAGCCATCCAGGCGCGGTCATCCCTCTGTGCCTTGCTGCCGTCCGGTGCTTTACCGCGGTACCATCGCCCCTCATGCCCCTGACCGAGCAAGCGATCGAACTGTTCCGCGCCGGCGGCTGGGTCATGTGGCCCCTGCTCGCGCTCAGCGTCCTCTCGGTGACGCTCACCGTCGAGCGGTCGCTGTTCTGGGTTTCGACCAACAGCCGCCGCCGGAGTCGCGCTCTTTCGAAGATCGCCGCCCTGATCCGCGAGGGCGACTTCGATGCCGCGTTCGCCCGCGCGTCCGACGATCACTCGGTCTACGGCCGCCTGCTTGAGCGGCTGCTCAGAACCGCTCGCGGCCCGAAGGCGGGCCCGGTCTCCGAGAGCTACGCGCTCGAGGAAGCCGAGACGCTGCGGTCCGCGATCGACCGCTTCTCCGCGACGCAGTCCACGATCATCAGCGCCGCCCCGATGCTCGGCATCCTCGGCACCGTCACCGGCATCATCGAGAGCTTCCGTCTCATCGGCTCGGCTCAGACCATCACCGACCCCGCGCAGGTCGCGGGCGGCATCTCCGAGGCGCTCTTCACCACGGCCTTCGGGCTCGCGGTGGCGCTTGCGACGCTCTTTCCCCACGCGCTCTTCCGCGCGCAGGCGGACAGCTGCCTCGCGCGCATCGAGATGCTCGCGGGGACGGTGATCGAATCAACAAAGAAGCTCAAGCGAGCCGACTAAGCGAGCGCTTCCTGGCCCTTGAGCAGTTCGTGGATCTCGTCCGCGCTGCCCGCGCCGTAGATCGATTCGCGGAACGCGTCCATCGTCATCAGGCGGCTGATCCGCGAGAGCGCCTGGATGTGCTCGGTCGTGCGGTCGAGCGGGCTCACCAGCAGCACCACGAGCCGCACGGGCTGGCCGTCGATCGCGTCGAACTCGATCGGGTCGCTCGGCTTGCCGATCGCGATCGAGAGATCGCTCAGACCCGCGAGCTTGCCGTGCGGGATCGCGAGACCGTGGCCGATGCCGGTTGTGCGGATCTGCTCGCGCGACCACACCGCGTCCTTCAGCGTGTCCGGCTCGCCCACGCGGTCCACGGCCGCGAGGACATCGACGAGCTCGTCGATCACGCCGCGCTTGTCGGTCGCGTCCAGCGGCGCCTTAATGCAGGCGGGGTCGAGGTAATCGAGTAGCTTCACGCGGCCCTCCCAATCCTGCGTGCGATCGCCGCACGTCCTCCGAGCCGAGCGGAGAGTGTACGCCGCTCAGCCGTCAGGACCAGATCGAGGCTTTCGGAGCCGCGTCGAGTAGCTGCCGTCCGTGTGCGAGCGGCTCAAGTCGCCCGGAACGCCCCGCGGCAGCGTCAGCCGCTCGCCCGCGATATCGAGCCCGAACGCATCCGCGGCCCAGCGGGCCTGATCGCCGTTCTCGGCGTTCTCCAGCGAGCAGGTCGAGTACAGGATCGTCCCCGTTTCCGAGACCATGCCGGCTGCACGGGCAAGGATGCCGCGCTGGATCTCGACGAGGCGCTGTGTCTGCGTCGGGTGGAAGCGGTAGCGGGCCTCGGGCCGCCGCCGGAGCACGCCCGAGTTGGAGCACGGGACGTCGAGCAGCACCAGATCCGCGCTGCCCTGCACCTCGGCCGGCGCGTCGTCGGCGTGCATGACGCGGACGCGGTCGCCGCCGCCGAAGAGGTCGCGGAGCTCGCCGAGCCGATTCTTCTCAACATCGGCCGCGATGATCCGTGCGCTGGGGAACGTCGCCGCGAGCTGGCGGGTCTTCGTTCCCCGACCGGCGCACAGATCGACGATGAGCTTCGGTTCGAGATCCGCGACCGACGCGATCGCGAGCCGCGACGCAGCATCCTGCACCCACAGATCGGTCCGGCCTGCGAGCAGCGATTCGAGTTCGATCCGCGATCCCTCCCAGACTGCAACGTCGTCCATCTCGTGGCTCGGCAGATCTGGCAGGGGGTCGGCGTGCGCGACGTTCAGCAGCGTCGTGGGCATCGCGAGCGTCGCGTGGCACAACCACCGCGCCTCGTCCTCGCCGTGCGTGTCGATCCAGGTCTGGACGAGATGAGGCGAAAGCGAGCACGCCGCCGACCAGCGCTTCGCGGGCTCTGCCGGGAACACCTCCGCGTCCAGCACCAGCGACCCACCCTCGGCGAGCGGTATCTCGTCGCGCAGATCATTCCACTCGTCGCGCTCGTCCACGCGCAGCCCGACGAGCTTGCGCAGGATCGCGTTTACAAGCCCGCCCGCGCCGGGCTTGACCGCGGATTTGACCCACTGCACCGTCTCGTTGATCGCGGCGTGGTCGGGCACGCGGTCGAGGAACAAGATCTGTGCGCCGCCCGCGAGCAGCCCGGCGCGCACGCCAGCGTCGAGCGCGCGGAGATCCTTCTCAAGAAAGCGCGCGCACAGATGCTCGATCGTGAGCCAGCGGCGGACGGCTGTCCCCACGATTGCGCGGGCGAGCGCCCCGTCGCGGTCGTCCATGCCGCGGGTGTCGGGCTCGATGGGCAGCAGGTCCGGGAAGCGCGGGATCGCCTCGGCCAGCGCGGCGCAGGCTGCGGCCCGGCTCGGGCTGATCGGGGTGTCGCGCCGGGGACGCTGCGGGCTGCCCTGCCTGGTCGGCCGGCGGCGCGCGGGGGAGTCTGCCATCGGCAACGGTACGCTTGGGCGTGTCCGAGACGAAATCCGCAACGAAATCCACACAAGCCGAGCGCCCGAGCCGTGTGGACCGCGCGCCGTCGGGCCTGCTCGCGGGTCTGCGGATCCGCAAGAAGCTGATCCTGCTGCACACGATTTTCTCGCTCGGGCTGGCGGCGTTGCTTCTGGTGGCGCTGCGGCCCGCGCTGCGCGAGATCGTGCGCACGGCCGAGGAGGTCCGCGCGATCGAGCTGGTCCGGGATAGCTCCATCACGTCGGCGTCGGGTGACCTGGCTGTGCGCACAGGGACGGCGGTCGAGCTTGGGCTCTCGGACGAGGTCATCCGCGAGATCGGGCGGGCAAACGCGGAGCCCGTGACGTTCGCCGCGGCGTCCGGCGCGACGGCGGTGGCGCTGCCGTCCGGTCCCGAGCGGTACCGGGTCGCGGAGGTCGTGATGCCCGGGGCGCGGGCGGCGGTGGGGCGGGTGTACGGGCTTCTGGTGCTCGCGCTGCTCGCGGTGTACGCGCTGGTGGCGATCGCGCTGGAGGTCTTCGTGCTCCCTCAGCATGTCTACGGACCGATACGCCGGATGCTGCTCGCGGATGAGGCGGTCCAGCGCGGCGAGCGCGGCCGGGAACTGATCGACCCCGCGATGATCCCCCGCGACGAGCTGGGCCAGATCATGAAGTCGAGGAATGCCTCGATCGAGCTGATGCGGAAGAAGGAAGCCGAGCTCGCGGCGGCGTTCGAGCAGATCGAGGCGGTCGCGGGCGATCTCAAACGCAAGAACCACCTGCTCGAGAACGCCCGGCGGAACCTCGAGGGCGCGGACCGTCTCGCGAGCCTCGGCATGATGTCGGCCGGCATCGCGCACGAGCTCAACACGCCCCTCGCGGTCGCGAAGGGGCTCGTGGAGAAGCTCCGGCAGGGCACGCTCACGGATCGCGAGCGCGACCTGCTCGGGCGTGTGATCGGTCGGCTTGAGAAGCTCAGCGAGAGCCTGCTCGACTTTGCGCGCGCACGCGAGCCGAACTTCCGCGAGGTGGATCTGCGGACGGTGGTCGAAGAAGCGCGGATGCTGGTCGCGCTCGATCGGGGCGTGGATACGGCTGTCATCGAGAACGCGGTCGGCGAGGACGTGGGGCTCAAGGGTGATGCGGACCGGCTCGTGCAGGTGTTCGTGAACCTCATTCGCAACGCCGTCGATTCGTCGGCCGGGGCGGGCTCGCCCGCGCGGGTTCGCGTTGAGTCCGAAGGCATCGAGCGAGACGGGGCGTCGTGGCTGAGCGTGCGGGTGCTGGACGAGGGGCCCGGGATTGATCCGGGGCTAATCCCAACGCTGTTTGAGCCCTTTGTCTCGACGCGGCTTGACGCCAAGGGCACCGGGCTGGGGCTCGCGGTCGCGGACGGCATCGTCCGGGAGCATTCGGGTACGATCATCGCGGGTAATCGGACGGATCGGTCCGGTGCGGTGCTTGAGGTGCTGCTGCCGTGTCGATCGGCGGCGGAACCCGCTGGCGGGCAAGGTGAAGTGCTCGGCGACGCCCGGGCGACGGAGGACGGCGCGGCGTGAATTCGGCAGCAGCAACCCCGGACGCGCCGGTCGAGCCGACGCCGCCGCTCGATCTGGTCGCGATCGACGACGACCCGGATTTCCGGGAGTACCTCCACGCGGTGCTGGATTCTGACGGGCACACGCTGCGGGATGTCGGCACACCCGACGATCTCTACGCCGCGTGCGAGCAGCGGCTTCCGGACATGCTGCTGCTGGACATCAAGATGGGCGAGGCGTCGGGCGACAAGGTGCTGGCGGAGGTTCGGCGCCGCTGGCCCAAGCTGTGCGTGATCGTGGTCACGGGCTACCCCTCGCTCGAGAGCATGAGGACGACCTTCAAGCAGGACGTCTTTGACTATTTGCCCAAGCCCTTTTCAACGGACGACTTGCGGCGGGTGCTCGGTCAGGCGGCTGCGAGCCTGGGTCTGGGTCGCAGCCCGCAGGACCGGATGCGGGGTGAGCTTGGACGACAGATCCGTCTGGCGCGGACAGACCGGAGTTGGACGCTCAAGGACCTGAGCGAATCGAGCGGGGTGAGCGTGAGCCAACTGAGCTCTGTCGAGCGCGGGGCGCACCTGCCGAGCCTTGAGAGCTTGGTCGCGATCGCCGTGGCGCTGGATGTGAAGCCCAGCGCGTGGCTGGCGGCGGCGGGGTTCTAAAGCCGTTACTAACATCGCCCCCGTGAGCGACGCCGGTCCCACCATCCTCTTTACAGGCTTCGAGCCCAGCGGCGACGATCACGCGTCGGCGGTGATCCGCGAGCTGCGCGCACGGCACCCGCATGTGCGCGTGTTTGCGTGGGGCGGACCCAAGATGGAAGCGGCGGGCGCGACGATCGTCGAGCAGACGGGGCGCGACGCGGTGATGGGCGTGCCCGGTATCGGCAAGATCCTCGAGCACAAGAAGATCAACAAGCGCGTCGAGGCGTGGATCGACGAGCACCGGCCCGCGGTGCATGTTCCGGTGGACTCGCCCGCGGCAAACTTCCCGATCTGCAAGATCGCCAAGGACGCGGGGGCGAAGGTCGTGCACCTGGTCGCGCCCCAGGTCTGGGCGTGGGGGACGTGGCGGGTCAAAAAGCTGCGGCGTCTCACGAGCTTTGTGTGCTGCCTGCTGCCGTTCGAGGAGGAGTTCTTCAAGGAGCGCGACGTGCCCGCGGCCTTCGTCGGTCACCCGCTCTTTGACAAGCCGCTCGATCTGGATGCGCTCGATCGCGAGGTCGCGTCATGGCCGCGCTCGGATGGTGTGAATCTCGCGGTGATGCCGGGGTCTCGTCCCGGCGAGATCCGCAAGAACTTCCCGGTGCTGATCGAGGCGTACCGGATGCTCGAGAAGAAGCGGCCCGGCATGCGCGGGGTTGTCGCGGCAACGAATCCCGAGGTCGAGCGGACGCTCCGCGGGCTCGCGGGCGGGCCCTGGCCCGAGTCGCTCCGGGTCGAGCACGGCAGGACCGACGCGGTCATCCGCTGGTGCGACGCGGCGATGGTCGTGAGCGGGACGGTGACGCTCCAGATCGCGCGGCAGGCCAAGCCCATGGTGGTGGTGTACAAGTCGAACCCGGTGGTGTACTGGCTTCTGGCGCGCTGGCTTCTCAGCACGACGTATTACACGCTGCCGAATCTTGTTGCGGGGCGCGAGATCGTGCCGGAGCTGGTGCCGTACTTCGGCGGGCCCGAGCCGGTGTTCCGGGCGGTCGATCGGCTGCTGTCCGACCCGCACGCTCTCGCGGTGCAGCGGGAGGAGCTTGGCGATCTGGCGTCGGCGTTCGCGGGCCGCAGCGCGGCGGTCGGCGCGGCGGAGGCGATCGCGCGGGCGGCGGGGCTGCAGAATGCGCCCCGGGGTGACGCCGGCCCGGAACAGCCGGCGTCGATCATCGAACAGAAGTAAAACAGAGCCGGGATCGACCGGGATCGAGTGGGTTGACGCGCTGTGGGGTTGCCGTACGGTGTGGGATCGGTCATGATGTTCGACCGGCTCTCGGCACGAGGGTCGTTCTCCGCAGAGGTTCGGTTTACGTGACGGCAGGTCGCAGGAGTTGATCGGTTATGGATCTGACGTGGCTTTGGGACGGTTTGAACACCGCCAACGGCATCATCTGGCACAACTACGTGCTGTACATCGTGTTGGCCGTCGGCGTGATGTTCACCATCCGATCGTTCTTCGGTCAGTACCGCGCCCTGACGCACGGCGTCTCGGTCGTCCGAGGGAAGTATGACGACAAGGACGACCCGGGAGCGATCAACCACTTCCAGGCGTTGTCGGCGGCGCTCTCGGCGACGGTGGGCCTCGGCAACATCGCGGGCGTGGGCCTCGCGGTGGCGCTGGGCGGGCCGGGCGCGATCTTCTGGATGTGGATGGTCGGGCTGTTCGGCATGGCGATCAAGATGACCGAGGTCACCTTGTCGATGCTCTACCGCAACACCGACAACCCCGACGAGCCGCACGGCGGCCCGATGTTCGTCGCGGCGAAGGGCTTCCAGGAGTGGGGGCTTGGCGGCGTCGGCAAGGTCGTGGGTGGCATCTTCGTGATCACGCTGCTCGTCTCGACCGTCACGGGCGGCAACATGTTCCAGGCGTGGTCCGTCGGTGAGATCACCGAGAACTACTTCCAGATCCCGTCGAAGTTCACGGGGATCATCCTCGCGGTCGCGGTCGGGCTGGTCATCGTCGGCGGCATCAAGCGCATCGGCGCGGTGGCGGGGCGGATCGTGCCGATCATGTGCGCGATCTACTTCCTCGCGGCGGTTGCCGTGCTGCTGATGAACATTCAGGCGGTGCCCGGGCTGCTCGTGCGGATCGTTGTCGAGGCGTTCACGCCCTCGGAGGCGAGCGGCGCGTTCTTGGGCGGCACGGCGGGCTACGCCCTGCTCTGGGGCATGAAGCGGGCGCTGTTCAGCTCGGAGGCGGGCCAAGGTTCGAGCCCGATCGCGCACTCGGCGGCGAAGACCGACGAGCCCGTGCGTGAGGGTGTGGTCGCGGGCCTCGAGCCGTTCGTGGACACGATCGTGGTCTGCACGCTGACGGCGCTCGTGATTCTGTCGTCGGGTGCGTTTGATCGCGGGCCGGAGATCAACCTTGGTGACGGCGTCGAGATCGAGATCGTTGAGTACGACAAGGACGGCGACGGGGTGCAGGAGACCGACAAGGACGGGGTACCCAAGTGGATCGTCCAGACGACCGGGGCGGAGCCCAAGCGGACAGATGCCGCGGTTGATGTCTCGGGTGCCTTGCTCGGCGGGGAAGACGTCTTCGTGATCGTGGAGGCGCAGGAGAACCCGAACACTGGTTTGAACCTGCACAAGATGTTCGGCAAGCTGCAGATTACCGGTGAGGATCGAATTCGCAGCATCGAGTGGGCTGAGCATGACGGTCAGGAACTCGCCTTTGCAAGCCCCGAGCGTCCCATTCCCCAGCGAAGCGGAGATGGCGTTGACCTCTACGTGGACTACCCGGGACCGTCGCTCACCGGGCACGCGTTTGACCGCGAGGTGCCGGGGCTCGGCAAGTGGCTGGTGACGCTCTCGGCGTGGCTCTTCGCGCTCTCGACGGCGATCTCGTGGTCTTACTACGGCGAGCAGGGCATCGTCTTCCTCGTGGGCGAGAAGGGCGTGCTGCCGTACAAGCTGGTGTACTGCCTGCTGATCGTCGTGGCGGCGTGGGGGTTCATCAAGACCGATGCGCAGCTCGACGGGTTGACGGCGCTCGGCACGGGCGTGATGCTCTGGGCCAACATCCCGATCATGGTGATCTTTGGGTCGAAGGCGATGACGGCGTACCACAACTACATGGGCCGCCTGAAGTCGGGCGAGCTCGACGTGGATGCGCACGAGCCGGCGTCGATCACGGACGTTGTTGAGGGCAAGGACGTCGAGTGATCGCGGCGGGTGACGCCCGATCGGCGTCGCCTGCACCGATGCGATAGCATTCGCCCGCGGGGCCGGATTGCCGGTCTCGCGGGCTTTTTCTTTGGCCCCCGCAGGATGCTCGGGGGCGTGTGGGGGGACGCGTGTACAGGATTCGTCGCGCCAAGCTTGAGGACGCGGACGTGCTGCTGAAGCTGGCGCGGATGGTCCACTTTATCAACCTGCCGCCGGACCGTGAGATCATCGCGCAGAAGATCGCGCACAGCCGCAACGGATTCCGGAAGGTCGCGGACAAGAAAGCCAAGCTCGAGCCCGAGCCGACGCCCTCAGCGCTGGCGCAGCTGGGTCAGCGGGTGGACGAGAATCTCGACGGGCTGGTGCTCTCGGGGTACGGGACGTCCACGATCGAGAGCGACCTGTTCATGTTCGTGCTCGAGGACACGCAGACGGGCAACTGCCTCGGGACGAGCCAGACCGTGACGCGGATGGGCGGGCCCGGCAACCCGAACGTGTCGTTCAAGCTCGAGAAGCGCGAGTTTTTCAGCCAGAGCCTGCAGACCGGCACGACGCAGATGGTCGCGAAGATGCACCTCGATGACTCGGGGCCGACCGAGGTCGGGGGGCTGATTCTGCAGCCGAGCTTCCGGGGACACCCGCTCAAGCTGGGCGCGTTTTTGTCGCTCGTGCGGTTTCACTGGATGGGTCTTCACCGCAAGCGGTTCGCGGAGCGCGTGCTCGCGGAGATGATGGCGCCGATCTCGTCTGACGGAGACAGCGTGCTGTGGGATGCACTCGGGCGGCGGTTCATCCCGCTGAGCTACGACGAGGCGGACCGGTTCTGCCAGTACAGCCGCGAGTTTATCACGAGCCTTCTTCCGCAGGGCGAGATCTTTCTTTCGCTCCTGCCGCCCTCGGCCCGGAGCGTTGTGGGCGAGGTCGGGACGGAGACACTGCCCGCGCGGCGGATGCTCGAACGGCTCGGGTTCGAGTACCACGGGCATGTCGATCCGTTCGATGGCGGGCCGTACCTGTACGCAGACATCGACAAGATCCAGTTGGTGAAGAATTCAGGATTCCGGAGACTCGGGCAGCCGATGGCGGCCTCGAAGATGAGCCAGCGGCTGATGGTGAGTCGTCTGCAGGACGACGGCGAGTTCTTCTGCGTGATGGAGCCCGCGACGATCAACGGCAAGGGCGAGGTGTGCGTCTCGCGCGAGACGCTCGAACTGCTCGAGGCCGAGCCCGGTGAGCGGGTCGGGGTGACGCTCCGGGATGGGCCGATCGCGAAGATCGGTGCGGCGGCCAAGAAGAAGAGCACGAAGAAACAGGTAAAGAAGGCAGCGGCAAAGAAGAAGACGTCAAAGAAGCGAGCCAAGAAGACGACGGCGCGGAGGGCGAAGGCATGAGCGCGACGGTGATCCTGCAGCGGCCGCCGAGCGATCTGATCGGCGGGGAGTGGATCGGCCTGCCGGACGACGGCTCGCACGGCGCGGGCATCGTGAGCGTGAACCCCGCGCACCCCGACGAGGTGGTCTGGGCGGCGACGCCCGTGCCCGAGCACGTGGACCGCGCGGTCGCGGCGGCGCGGGAGGCGTTCGGCCCGTGGTCGCGGACCTCGATCGAGCAGCGTGAGCGCGTGCTGCGGGCCTACCAGGAGCGGCTTAAGGACAAGGCCGGCCAGATCGCCGAGCTGATCCGCGACGAGGCGGGCAAGGCGATGTGGGAGTGCCGCGGCGAGGCGGCGGCGCTGGCGGCCAAGATCGATATCACGCTCGACGAGCAGACGGAGCAGAACTGGGGCCGGGCGCGCGTCGCGCCCTTTGATCTGAAGCTCAACGACACGAAGTCGGCGCGGGGGCACTTCCGCCCGCACGGCGTGATGGCGGTCGTGGGGCCCTTCAACTTCCCGGCGCACCTGCCGAACGGCCACATCGTGCCCGCGCTGCTGATGGGCAACACGATCGTCTTCAAGCCCTCTGACAAGACGCCGGCGGTCGGGCAGCTGCTCACGCGGCTGCTCCATGAGGCTCTCGAGAGCGAGAACGCTCCGCCCGGCGTGGTGAACCTCGTGCAGGGCGATGCCGTAAACGCGTCGGCGCTGGTGTCGCACGCGGACATCGACGGGATTCTGTTCACCGGGTCGTGGCCCGTGGGTCGGCGGATTCTCGAAGCGAACCTCGATCGGCCCGGGCGGATTGTCGCCCTCGAGCTGGGCGGCAACAGTCCCGCGGTCGTGATGCCCGACGCTGACCTCAAGCAGGCGGCGATCGAGATCGCGCGGTGCGCGTTCAACACGACGGGCCAGCGGTGCACCTCGACGCGGCGGCTGATCGTGCACGAGGCCGTCGCCGACAAGCTCATCGCCGCGGTGTGCAAGGCGGGCGCGAACATGGTCGTGGGCGATCCGCGGAGCGACCTGCCGGTCTTTATGGGTCCGCTTGTGACGAGCGACGCGCGGCAGGCGGCGCTGAGCTTCCAGGCGCGGGCCGCGCGGACGGGCGGCGAGGTGCTGATGGAGATGACCGCGCCGGCGTCGCTCGGCGAGGGGCACTACATCACGCCCGGTGTGATCAAGGTGCCGGCGTTCACGGCCGACCCGGACCGAGGCGACGCGGGCTTTGACTGCGGGTGCGACGAGGAGATCTTCGGGCCGCTCTTGCGAGTCTCGGTGGTGGACTCGTTCGACGCGGCGCTCGAGCAGGCGAATGCGACGCGGTACGGGCTGGCGTCTTCGGTCTTCACGAGGGATCAGTCGCTGATCGACCGGTTCCTCGCGGAGAGCCGCTCGGGGTGCGTGAACGTGAACTGCGGGACGGCCGGCGCGTCGAGCAAGCTGGCGTTCGGCGGGCTGGGTCTCTCCGGCAATCACCGCCCTGCAGGGTCGTACGCGCTCGATTACTGCGCGTACCCGGTGGCGAGCATGATCGAATCGGGCGACGCGGCGACCTTGCCCGAGGGGATGACGTTTGAGGATGGGTGGTTGTCGTGACGCCGCGGGGATCGGTGACGCTGGTTGTGCGCGGCATCGGCGTGTACATGCTCGCGGCGTTTCTGCCGCAGGCGATCACCTGGATCCTCAGCTGGATCGAGTATAAATGGTCGATTCGCGACGCGGAAACGGGAAGCACGTTCGGGATCGCGATTCCTGAGACTCCGACACCGAATCGTCTGTTTGACGTGTTCATCATGTGTGTCCCGTTGATGATGGCCGTTTACCTAGTGTTCTTCGCAAAGTCGTTGATTCGGCGGATCTCACGCGAGGTCGCCGGTGAACTCGACGGAGACTGAGACGCGTCATGCCGACACCACTTCCTGATTCCCGCATCTCTCCCCGCTTCGCCGGGCTGATGACGTTCGGCCGCTACCCGCGGCTTGAGGACACGGGTGGGCCGATCGATTGGGCGATCTACGGGATCCCGTACGACACGGGGGTGACGTATCGGCCCGGGACGCGGTTCGGGCCGCGGGCGATCCGGGAGGCGAGCCAGTACCTCAAGCGGTACTCGATCGTGCACCGGCTCGATCTGTGCGACGCGCTCACGATGGCCGACGCCGGGGACGCGCCGGTGCACCCGTATCACCCGAAGCAGACGCTCGACGCGGCGTGCGGGTTCGCGCTCTCGCTCGGGAGCGACGAGACGCGGACGCTCGCGCTGGGCGGCGATCACTCGACGGCATACTCGAACATCAAGGCGGCGTGGACGCGGCAGGGCAAGCCTTCGGGTGGTCTGCCGCTGCTGCACTTTGACAGCCATCTCGACACGGTCGATTCGGTGTGGGGCGAGAAGTACGGGCACGCGAGCCCGTTCATCCGGCTCATCGAGGAGGGCGTCGTCGATCCGCGGCGGATGCTCTCGGTCGGCATCAAGGGCCCGCTCACGAACGGCGACGACCTGAAGTACGCCGAGGAGCACGGCGTCGCGATCCTGACGCACGACGAGTGGATCGAAACGGGCGACCAGCCGATCGTCGATTTCGTGCGTCGGCTCGAGGGCGAGGCGGCGTACTGCACGTTCGATATCGACTGCGTCGATCCGGTCTTCGCGCCGGGCACGGGCACGCCCGCGGTGGGCGGGTTCACGTCGCACGAGGCGCTGCGTCTGATCCGCGCGATGAAGGGCGTGAACTTGGTCGGCGCCGATGTGGTCGAGGTGCTGCCCGATCGGGACGTGATGGGCAACACCGCGTTGCTTGCGGCGCACATCGCGTTTGAGTTGTTGTGTCTGGATGCGCTGCGGCGGCGGGACGGCTAGGCCGTGCTGGACGGATCGTTTTTGCAAGGTGGGACGGGCTTGCAGCCCGTCTTTGTGGTCGTCCGATGCCGCTCGGACGAGCAGGATGCCCGTCCCACTGATCCGTGAAGTACAACCTAAGACGCCTCGCCCGGCCGTGGCAGCAGCAGCGTGAGGCGGACGTCTTCCTCGCTCCGCTCGAGCTGCTTGGCGATCGCGGCCGCGTCAAGGCCCTCGTCGGCGAGCTTGAACACCGCGGCTCGGCGCTCTGCCTGATCGCTCTCGAAGGGCAGACGCTGCTGGCGGGTGTCGTCCGCAACGGCGCTCGGGATCTCGGCGGCGATGGCTTCGGCGTCCTGCTCGTCGCGGCCGAGGTCGGTTTCTTCGAAGTCTCGCACGCCCGCGCTCGGGTCGGGCTCGGATTCGGTGTTGGGCTCAGGTACTGACGCGGACTCCGGTTCGGCTGTGGATTCGGGTTCCGGCTCGGGCTGTTCGTCAGGTTGGGTGTCTGGTTGCTCGTCAGATTGGGTTGACGCGGCCGATGCGGCGATGCTGGTGATGGCGTCGGTCTGCTCGATGAGCGACTCGAGGCGTGCGGCGCGTTGCTCGAGCGCGGACGTGAGCTGACGGACGGTGTCGTGCGCGGAGGCGACCATCTCGTTGATGCGGTCGCGGGTGTCGATGATGAGCCGGTCGGTCGAGGACAGCTCGGACTTGGAGATGTCGGCGTGGGCACCGGACTTCTTGCGGCGGCGGACCCAGACCATGCGCATGAGCGTCGCGCAGAGCAGGGCGATGCCGATCGCGAAGAGGGCGTCGGGCAGACCGCTCGAGACATCGACGGCGCTGAGTGATGAACGGCCCTCGGCTGACTCTGCGGCACCTTCGGCAACCTGTGTCTCGGTGGTCGCTTGCGTGATGAGTTCGCTCGCGGCTGACTGCGGCTGAGCGGCGTTGGGGGTGACCTCGGGTGCAGCCTCGCGCGCGGGGGGGCGGAAACGCTGGATAAGCGAGTCGGGGGCGAAGGGCTGTTCGAGAACGGTCAGCATGGGCAGGGGCGTATACCTTGATTCCGGCCTTGTGCCGAACAGATGCTTCGGGATCGTCCTTACAACCCGTACCATCGGACCATGAGGCCCGCGAGTGCGGTCATTCGAGCAAGAAAGCGCGATCCGGTGGTGCACCGTGTGCTTTCTGCGTGGCGGCGGCTGACGGACGGCAAGCTGCGGCGTGACGCCGACCGGCCGACGATCGTCGCGTGCTCGGGTGGTGCTGACTCATCCGCGCTCGCGATCGCGCTGGCGGCGTCATCGGCCGAGGTGGTGCTGCTCCATGCGGTGCATGATCTGAGGCCCGCGTCCGAGGCGTTCGCGGACGCGGACGCGGTTCGTGAGCTCGCGGAGCGCACGGGCTGCGCGTTTGCTCTTGCTGAATGTTCTGTGGCGGGATTGGGCGGCAACCTCGAGCGTGCCGCCTCGCGCGCAAGGAAGCGCGCCCTTCTCGCCGCGGCCGAGAGCCGCGGGATCCCGTTCATCGCGACGGGGCACACCGCGGACGATCAGCTCGAGACCTTGCTGATGCGCGTCGTGCGCGGCTCGGGTCCGCGCGGGATGCGGGGGATCCTGCCCGTGCGGTCGCTCCGTGTTGATGGCGGGACGGCCTCGATCGTCCGCCCGATGCTGGGGGTGAACCGCGAGGACGCCGCCGAGCTGTGCCGGCGTGTCGGCTGGGCATGGCGCGAGGACCGAACGAATCTTGACGCTGAGCGGGTCCGGTCGGCGATCCGGGCTCGGGTGATCCCGGAGCTCAAGGCGATCGTGCCCTCGGCCGCCAACGGGGCGGCGCTGACCGCGGCGACGATGGCCCGCCACGAGGAGGCGCTCGAGACAAGAGCGCGGTCGTTCCTGCGGCGGCACCTGGGGCGCGATGGCCGGCTCGTCGTTTCTCGGCGGACGCTGATCCACTGCCACTCGGCGGAACTCGGTGCGGCGCTTCGACTTCTGGTCCGGCAGGCGGGCGGGAGATCGCTTGATCGGCTGGCCGGAACAGACATCGAGCGGCTCATGGAGTGGGCCGAGGCGGCGCCGCGTGAGAGCGTGGAGGTGCGTTTTGGGCCGCTCTCGATCCGGCGTGTGGGCGATGAGATTCTGATCGGTATCGGCTCGGGACTGGGTTCGGGGGGCGCACCGCGCGACCGGAGTATCGGACCCGGAAATGTGGACGACTCGTTGCGATTCGAGCGACAATGACTCGCTTGGATCCTGTCATTCGGTATGGTGAAGGGCTGGGGAGAGATTGTCGATTACAGTGGGCAGGCGGGGCGTTCTGCTGAAGCTGCCTGAACCGCATTGGCCGTGGACGGTCGAATTGAAGAGCCGGGCGAGGGAGTCGAGGGACGGCTCGGGCCGGCAGCGAAGAAGGGGGCCGTCACATTCGTGACGGTGAGGCCCGGGAGGTTCCCAGGATGGGGCACACATCTCGCGACGACCTTGTACTGCACCTCTTTGAGCGGTACTACGAGCGTGTCTACTGCTTCGCGCGGCGGTCGGTCGATGGCTCGACGGCTGAGGATATCGCCCAAGAAGTCTTCACCCGCTTGTTGGATCACGAAGGTCTTGAAAAGAAGACGATCTCCGTGAGTTATCTCATCAAGATCGCTGACAACCTGATCAAGCGTCGGTACCGCCGGCGTCGGCGTCAGGAGGAGTTCATCAGCGAGCAGCGAGCAGCTGCTGGAGCCGAGACGATGCCCGTCCAAACACCTGGGCGGGACGAGAACGAGAGCCGGGACGCGAAGGCCACAGACAACCTTCGCTACCTGAACCAGACCGAAGAAGACGCGGTGCGTTTGATTGTGTGCCGGGGGCTGAGCTACGAGCAGGCAGCCAGGGCCCTGGGCGTCAAAGTCACCGCCGTGAATAACTGGAAGTTCCGTGGCATACAACGACTCAGACAACACGTCGGACCGGAGCACTCCGGACGCCGCACGGCCGCGGAGGATCGATTCCCCGGACGCACGGGGCGAGGCGCGTTCGGCCAAAGATCGCGCTCGGGCGGCCTTGAAGGCTGAACTGCTGCGTCGTCACCGGGACGGGATCGATGAACGGGCCGAGGCGGAGCTGCGCGGTCTGATGGAGATCGTGGACGAGCGGCGCGAGGTGAGCCGTTCGGACGCGGATGCTCCGTCAGTCGGATCCGATGAGCGTTCCGAGTCGATCGATGAGCAGGTCGATTTCGCCCTGGGCCGAGTACTCGAACATCCCGAGGACTGATCGGTCGGGACCGATCAGGATGAGCCGCGTCGGGTGGGTAAGGTTGGTCATCGTGCCGCCGCCCTCAAGTGGTATCTGCGTGTCGCTGTCCGGTGCCATGGCGAGCGCGAGGCCGTCGAGGATGTCTTCTACAACCTGATCCGGGCCTGTCAGGAAGGTCCAGCTGTCGGTGTCTGCGCCGCGTGTGTCTGCGAACTCGGCGAGCACCTCCGGCGTGTCGTGGTCGGGATCAACGGAGATGCTGACGAGCCGGGCTTTGGTTTCGTTCTGCACGCGGAGCATCTCGGTGGTCATGCCGGGGCAGGCGAAGGGGCAGTTGGTGAAGATGAAGTCGAGGACGGTGTACTGGCCGTCGAAGATTGTCTGCGTGGTCTCACTGCCCGTTTGATCGGTGAGCGTGAACTCGGGAACGCCCAGCTGCGCGAGGTACTCGGATGGTTCGGTGAGCGGCGGCGCGGGCGGGGGCGCTGAAGTGGTCGTCGCGGGTTGCGAGCGGAGCGCGACGAGGGCCGTGATCGCGAGCGCGAGGCCCAGGAACGACATGGCGGCGGCGATGTAGAAGCCCGCCGGGAGTCCCGGTCGGGGCTGTGTCTGGTTGGTGCTGGTCATGGCGTGGTTGATCCTGTGCGTCGGGAGAGCGTGAGGATGGCGGCGGCGCAGCCGATGGCTGCGGCTGCCGCGGATCCGATCCAGGCGAGTGCGGGCGGGATCGCGGGGGTGAGTCCCAGCGAGGAGCAGGCGGCGGCGTGGAGCCAGCCGATGGGGTTGAGTTTCGCGGCGAGCGCAACCCAGCCCGAGGCGGCGTCGATCGGGAAGACGGCGCCGCTCAGGAGCCAGCCGGGCATGAGCCCGAGGTTGAGCACGCCGTGGAAGCCGCGCTGGGAGTCGATCGCCCAGGCGAGCGCGAGGCTGATGCCGCCGATGGCG
>JBCDKU010000018.1:0-36266 GCA_038746265.1 Planctomycetota bacterium | reverse complement strand
GCTGATCGTCTTCGATGACGCCGACCTCGATGTCGCGATCCCCGCCGCGATCGCGTGCAAGATCCGCAACATGGGCCAGACGTGCATCTGCGCGAACCGCTTCTATGTGCAGTCGGGGATCTACGACGCCTTCGCCGATCGCTTCGCGGCCGAGCTCGCGAAGATGAAGGTGGGCAACGGTCTCGACGAGGGCGTGAAGCTTGGCCCGCTCATCAACGATGCCGGCATCGAGAAGGTCGAGGCGCACGTCGCGGATGCGACAAGCAAGGGTGCGACCGTTCGTGTCGGCGGCGAGCGCGTGAAGCTCGACGGGCTCGCGGACCGCTTCTACGCACCGACGCTGCTCGAGAACGTCACGCACGACATGATGTGCACGCAGGAAGAGACCTTCGGCCCGGTCGCGCCGCTGATCCGCTTCGAGACCGAGGACGAGGCGATCACGGCCGCGAACGACACGAGTTATGGCCTCGCCGCGTACTACTTCACGACCAACGCTTCACGTCTGATGCGCGTCGCCGAGGCACTCGAATACGGCATCGTCGGCGCGAACGACGGCGTGCCGTCCACGGCGCAGGCACCGTTCGGTGGCTACAAGCAGTCCGGCATCGGCCGCGAGGGCGGCAGGTATGTCCTTGATGAGTACACCGAGACGAAGTTTGTGAGCTGGAAGCTTTGAGGGCAGCGGCATTCGGCACTGGGCATCCGGCATTCGTGAACGCGGCTGCGAATGCCGATCGCCGAATGCCCAATGCCCCGCCCCCTCAGCTCACCACCGACCCCGCGCCGATCTCACCCATAGGCGTCAGCAGCACCACGTTCCGCTCGCCCGCGCCCTTCTCGCCGTCGCTGGCGGCGAGCAGCATGCCGCGGGACTCCTCGCCCCGGATCGTCCGCGGCGCGAGGTTCGCCACGATCACGATGTGCCTGCCGACAAGTTCGCTCGGCTCGTAGTAGCCCTTCACGCCCGCGCAGATCTGGCGGGGCTCACCCGAGCCGTCGTCGAGCTGGAGCTTGAGCAGGCGATCGGCGTTGGGGTGCTCCTCGGCCTCGACGATCTTCGCCACGCGGAGGTCCACCTTCGCGAAGTCATCGAACGTGATCTGCGGCTTGGGCTCTGCTTCGGACATCGCGGGATCCCCCTTCTGCGGTGGCGGCGCGGGTTTCGATCGGACGCGCGAGTGTAGGGCCGCGCGTTACCGGCCCGGCGGCGCGACCTCGGCCCAGCCTGCCGCGGTCCAGAACCGCCTAGAGGTATCGAACCCGAGCGTCCGCGCCAGCTCGCGCGGCTCGGGGTCACGCAGCACCGCACCGCGGTCCACAGAAAGCTGCGCGGCCCAGCTGCGGTGCACGCCGCGGAGCAGCTCGGCCTCGAACCGCAGCGTACCCATGAACAGCTCGTCGTCCGGTGCCCAGCCCGGGCTCCCGCCGCACACGGGGCACAGCTCGACGCGCGTCTGGTCGTTCTCGCGCACGGTGATGTACCGGCGACCGCGGCACGTGCGATCGGGCCACTGCCGCGCCTCGGTCTCGAGCCGCGGGAGCAGGTTCGTCGGTCCGGAGGCGTAAATCAGCCCGCTGTACCGCTGCAGCAGGTCCGTGACGTCGCGGTCGGCGAGCAGCCGCTGCACGTTGCGTCCGTCGCCCGCGCGGAGCAGGCCCAGCACACGCGCCGCGTTGACCGACGCGCTCGGCCGCTCAAGCTCCGACGCGAGCGACCAGTCCCGCCGCCCGCTCGCGCCGGTCAACGACCGCGCGATCGCGCGGAGCCAGGCGCGGTCGCGATCGACGCCCGCAAGGTCCGCGATCGCGAGCGCGGCCGACGATTGCAGCTGCCGCATCGGCGGCTCGGCTTCGCTCGCGAGCTCAAACGCGAGGACGTACAGATGCCGCGCAAGGTCGCGCTCGCTGTCGTCCGAGGCTTCGGCGGCGACTTCCTCGCCGAGCTCGAAGTAGCCCGCGGGCTCAGACGGCAGCAGCCGTGCAAGCCGCCCCGGCAGTTCGGGCCACCGGTTCGACAGCGCGATCACCGCCTCCGGGTCGCGCGAGGGACGACCCGGATCTTCCTCCTGCGCGAATGCGACTGTCGCGCCGAGCATCAATACGAAAGCAATGAACAGTCTCATCCCGAGAGCGCCTCCAGCCGCACGATCCAGAGCCTGAGAATCCCGACTTCAACGACTGAGATCTGCTCGAGCACGTGTGTCGCTGAACGCCGCCGTGTCGAGACCGCCCGCTCGATCTCTTCGAGCTTGTCCACGGCCACCGGAACCTCGGCGTGCAGCACCGCGAGCGCTGTCTCGAAGAGCGCGAGCTGCTCGACCGCGAACTCCTGCGCCAGTCCACGCGCCAGCTCCGCGCGGCCGAATCGTCGGCCCTCGATGCGATCGGCCTCGAGCCGCGCCGGCACCACGCCCGGCACGACCGCGCTCGCGTCCGTCCACCGCCGCCTGACCGCGACCGCGAGCCGCGTGAGATCGGTCGAGATCGCATCGTCCGCGCTTGCGCCGGTGCTCATCCCGACACCCGAGGCCCGCGCGTACGCGTCGGCGAGCATGTCCGCGAGCGGATCCACCGCGCCGTACGGCCCGCCCGCCGCGAGCAGCTCGATCAGCCGCTCGACCAGCACACGCCGGACCTCCGCCCGCCATGCTCGGTCCCGGTGATCGGGCAGCGACAGCGGATCGACGCCCGCGACCCGCGCGAGCGTCTCCGACACCTCGGGCGTTGTCGGCGCACGCGGCAGGAGCTCGAGCGCCGCGTTGACGACCGAGGTCTGCTCCGCACGCTCCTCGATGAGCTGCGACGCCCGTGCGCGGATCGTCGCGGGCGTGCCGAAGAGCGCTTCGCTCATCAGCACCTCGGCATCGACCGTCGAGACCACGCCGCGGCGCCGTGAGAGTTCGAAGAGCAGATCCTCACGGGCGGCGACGTTCCGCGCCGCACCGAGGTACCGCTCTCCCCACGACGCGTTGCCGACGGCCCCGCTCGGCACGGGCCCCGAAGCGCGCCGGCGCCCCTCGGCGAGCACCGCGTCCACGGGGTCGCGCGCGAGCTCGATCGTGAGCAGCGCATCGGACTCGCGGCCGCGCCACGCCATCGCCGCGGCCGCCGAACCGCGGGCCGCGATCACGGCGTTTGCGAGCGCCTCAACCGAGTCCTCGCCTGGCTTGATTGAATCGAGCACGCTGCTCAATCCCGTGACGACCTCAAGCCGTTCGCGGTCCGCCTCGATCCCCCATAGCTCCGCGAAGCGGCCGCGCAGCGCACGCCGGCGGCGTTCGTCGCCGACACGGTTGAAGACGAATGTCGTGTCAACGCCCGCCGCTGATGATCGGTGCACGATCGCGCCCGTCAGTTCGCGGACAGCCTCGCCATCGAACACCGGGCTCGCGAGAACCGTGAGCACCCACCGCCGCGTGTTCTCGGCGCGCCAGTCCATCCGCGCGATCACCACGCCCAGCCCCTCGGCACGCGAACCGGGCCGCGGCTCGCGCACGAGCATGAGCGTCTCGGCCGCGCGCTGCAGCACGCCGAGCCGCACGTCCTCCGATGACCCGACCGCCGAGCCCAGCGCGTTGACCCACGCTTCCCAGGCCGTCGCGTTCGCGCCGCGGCTTGCCATGACCGAGGGCATCCGCCGCGCCGCGGCGAGTGCCCCGGTCTCAAACGACGCGCCGCGTCCGGAGGAATCGACCGACGCGGCCGTATCGATCGCGGTGACGAGCGTCGCGGGCAGATCGCGTTCCTGCGCGAGCCGCGCGATCATCCCGCCCGACCACACACCCGCGCGGACCGCGTCGTCGGTGACCTCGGGCGACGACGACACCCATCGCGACGACGCGCGCCCAACAAGATCGATCGCGCGGAGCGCCAGCTTGGGCGTCGACGACGCCCTGTAGACAAACGACACGACCGACGCCGACGCGCGGCGACGGTCATCGATCGAGAGCGTGACCCACAGCTGCCCGAGCGCATTGATGGCCGCCTCGAATCGCGCGATCGCTTCTTCGGGGCCGAACTCGAGCCCACGAACCGCGGCCGCGAGCTCGGCCTGCATCGCCTCGGCCTGCATGAGGTCCCGCGCGGGTGACCGCGGCGCGATGTCCATCTCGGCCGCTGCGTCAACTTCATCGACCGGCGTCGCACCGGCATCGGTAACAACTTCATCATCAACGTCCGGGTCGGGCTCAACGGCCGCGACGGCCGGCGCCGCGGGCTTACTCGTCGAGCTGATGATCCACGCGCCGACGCCTCCCATCACCGAGATCAGCAGCACGCCTCCGAGCACGAGGCCGAGGATGATCGCGCCCGATGAATCGCGCTCGACCGGCGCCGTGTTGACAGGACGGGGCTCGGTCTTCGGCTCGGTCGCTGTCGCCGCCGCGCTCGGACGCGTGACTTCTTCCGGCGCGGGTTGCTCGGGCTGCTCGAGAACATCCGTTCCGTGCGCCTGCCCCGAGACCGAGAGCATCGCGGCGAGCAGACTCGGGTCCACACCGCGCGAGATCGCGATCGACGCGAGCCTCCGCATCGCGGTGCGGTTCCAGCCGCCGCTCGACGCGACCGAAGCACGCACCGCGGGCCCGAGCCACGCGAGTTCCGCCGGACTTTGCCTGGGTTCGGATATCCGCGTCGGCGCTGTGCGCGGCGCAGCAGCCGACGTCACCGGTTCAGGCTCGGGCTCGCCGCTCAACAGCTGCGCGGCCGCAGCGAACAGCGCCATGCGGACCTCGTCTGCCGCGGGCGTCAGCCTGCCCGGCGACTCCTCAATCCGCCGCAATTGCGCATCGAGCGCGATCTCGATCTCGGCCTGCCCGAGCGCCGTCTCGCGACTCAACCCGAGCAGCCCGCGCGGCCCACCGTCGGCGGTGTCCGCGCCGAGGAACCGCGTCACCGGATCGACCGATGCCGGCGGCGGCGCGGGACGCGGGATCGGTTGTCGATCCGGGCGGCGGCTCATCCGTTGGGCTCCACCTCGATGCCGAGCGCCCGCGCAAGGGCCTCGTACCGCTCGCGGATGAACTCGGGCCCGAGCTCGGGGTGCAGCACAACGTGCTGCCGAAACGCCTCGCGTGCGGCGAACAGGTCCACGTCCATCAGGAGCCGCAGCGACTCGTACCGCGCCTCGAACCACCCGTTGCTGCCTGCACGCTCGAGCGCGAGCAGCCGCTGCCACGAACGGAGCGCGAGGGCCGGGTCGCCCTCGATCTCCGCGAGTTCCGCGAGCATGCGCAGCATCGAGGCGTCGGCCGCCTTGCGCTCGAAGAGCAGCTGGCCCATCTCGACCGCCATCGCGCGCATCTCGGGGTCGGATTCGCGTTCGCTCAGCAGCACCGCGGCCGTGGCGACCGCGGCCGCGACGCCGAGCCGCGACGACTCGGTCGTCCGCTCGTCTTCTACGATCGG
The DNA here is from genome assembly GCA_038746265.1 of Planctomycetota bacterium. Lineage (GTDB taxonomy): Bacteria > Planctomycetota > Phycisphaerae > Phycisphaerales > UBA1924 > JBCBKP01. The sequence goes on along the minus strand of JBCDKU010000018.1, from coordinate 30,860 downwards.
CATGCCCCAACGCACAACGAGCCGCGCCGCCTCGAGATCGTCCGGTGCGCGGTTGCGTCGCTCGACCGCGCGGTTGTACAGGAATCGCACCGCCGACGAGGCGAACGCGCTGTCCGACGCGGTCAGCCGCTCGACCTGCTCCATCACCGATGCGGTCTCGCCCTGCGCCCACGCGATCTGCACACGGCGGAACGCGAGCTCCTCATCGAGGTCTGCGCCGACCCAGCCGGGCCGGCCGCCGAGACGCACGAACACCGCGTCGATCGCGGCGATCGCCTGGTTCGCCGCGTCGAGGTCGGGCGTGCCGGGCCGGCCGAGCGATGCGTCGAGGAGCTGCCGCGCGGTGAGGATCGTGCTCCGCGCAAGCCGCTCGACCTCGATCGCGCCGAGCTCAAGCTCCTGCAGGTTGAGCGCGAGCACACGGCGAGCCACCTCGATCAGCTCCGACGCCGCGTTGTCCTGCGACTCAGGACCTGCCGTGCGGTACGCGCGATACAGGATCGACGCGAGGCGGCGCTGCGCCGCGCTGTAGAGCGGTGCGTTTGGCGCGACGCCCTCGAGCGCACGCCGCGTGAGCGCCGGGTCTCCGATCCCGCCCGTCGTCAGGATCAACTGCACCGAGCGTTCTTCGAGCGGGTACGTCCGCAGGAACAGCTCCTGCAGCGTCGTGAGCCGTTCGGTCTCGACACGCCCGGAACCGCTCGCGAGCGCCACGCCGCGGTCCGCAAGCTCGATCGCGAGCCAGATCGCTTCCTGCGCCTCGGCCGCCGCGGACGCCTGGTCCGCGAACACCCGCTCGAGCCGCTCGACCGCGAGCTTGTACTCGCCCCGTGCGCTCGCGCACAGCGCCGACCGGATGCCGCACCGCCCGCGTTCGGCCGTGAACTCCTCGGCGTCCTCGGTCGTGTACGCCTGCTCAAACAGATCCGCCGCCCGGCGGTACGCCGCACGCACGGCGAGATCGATGACCGGCAGATCGAGATCACCAGCGCGCCCGTGCGCCTCGCGTGCATCCTCATAGATCCGGATCGCGCGCACATACGCGGGAATAAACCCGCCCTCGCCCAGCGGCAGCGTGCCGAACCGCCGCGAGAGATCGAGCACCTGCCCGATCTGATCCGCCGCGACAAGATCCGCCATGGCGTACCGGACGAGCTGACGCGAGGCGGGCGTCTGATCGTCCTCGGTCGCGGTCAGGACCTCAACCCCGAGCAGCCGCGCCTCTTCGACCGAAAGCGGTCGCCGCGATGCGCCCGCGTCCGTGCCGCGCTTGCGTTGCACGACGCCCACGAGTGTGTCCCACCGCCCGGCCGACGCGAGCACGATCATTCGGCGGCTGAAGATCTGCGCCTTGGCCGAGTCGTTCAGGTCGGGCGACGCCTCCAGCTCATCGAGCCACCGGATCGCCGTCGCGTGCTCGCCCAGCAGCGCGTGGCACAATGCCGTCCCGATCGACGACCGCGCGACGTGCTCGTACCGCAGCAGCGATCGCGGCAAACGATCGAGCGAGGGCCGCCGCGTGTCGGATCCCAGGAGCGCCGCGAACGCCTGCAACGCCTCGCGCGCCTCGTTGTCGTTCTCGCCGAGCAGCGCCGCGTAGTACGACGACCACCCGAGGTAGTACTGCGCGAGCGACCGCAGCCGCTGCGATTCGGCAAGGTCCGCGCGGAGTTCATCGGGGTCACGCCCGCCGCCGCGGAGCCGCTGCTCGTCGCGCCGGACGTCCTGCTCGAGCCGCGTCGAGATCACAAGCAGATCCGTCGCGATCTCGCGTAGGGTCGAGAGCGCCTCGGTCTCGTCCTCGTCCTCCGAGAGCAGCAGCCGCGCCCGCTCGGCTTCCTGCTCTGCCGGCAGGTACCGCGCCCGGATCAGCGAGAGACGCAAACCGTTCGATTCCGCCGCCGGCACCTGCTGCAGCAGCTCCTCGCTGAGCCGCGCGATTTCCATTCGTTCATCCGGATCGTCCGCCTCTGCAAGCCGCCGCGCGTACACGCGCCCCAGCCGATCCGCGACCTCGAGCCGCTCGTCCGCGTCCGCGACGCGCAGCCGGCTCCGCAGGTGCGCCGCGAGCACGTCCTCGAGCCCGAGGTCCTCGAGCGTCTGCGCGACCTCCGCCGCTTCCTCAGCGGTCAGCCCGAGCTGCGCCGACGCCGGCGCGCACAGCGACGACAGCGAAGCGGCCACCGCGAGCAGCAAGTTAGTCCGGCGTCGCCGGGACATACGTCCGCCTCCCGAATCCCGCGTCGGCGACCGCCTGCTTCGCGCTCGCGATCGCGCCAATGCTCGCCGTGTCCGCGACGCGGATGATCACGCCGGGCCCCTTCGGCAGCTGCTTGAGCACGCCGACCAGCTCCGCCTGCGACTGCGGCCGCCGCCCGCCGATCACGAACACATCGCCCTCGGGCCCGCCCGAGACCTCCAGAATCTGCGGCAACAGCTCCTCGCTCGACACCGCGCCCTGCCCCTCCGACGCGAGCGCCGAATCGAGACGCTCTTCGTCCATCGCGAAGGTCGCGGTGAGCATGAAGAAGATCAAGAGCAGGAACACCACGTCGATCATGCTGGTCAATGGCAGCGACGCCGTCGTCCGCCGCGCGCTCTCCGGGAGACCGATACGCATCAGCCGCCCCCCGGCTGCGTCCCGAGCCGCCATCGCCTGACGCCGACCTCGCCGAGCCCCGTCGCGAGCCGGTTGAGATCCCGCGCCGACCCGCGCTGGTCGGCGCGGATCAGTACCGTCACCAGATCAGCATTGCCGCCCGCGCGGACGACCTCGTCCCGTGCCATCGAGACGATCCGATCGAGCGAGACCGGTTTCGTATCGACGTAGTAGCTGCCGTCTTCGTCGATATCGATCGCGAGCGATGGCGTGTCGTCCATCTCCCGCTCCTCGCCCGGCTGCTCGGGCAGGTCGAGCTCAAGTGACTGCGTCTGCCCGAACTGGCTCGTGAACAAGAAGAAGATGATCAGCTGCAGCACGACGTCGATCATCGGCGTCATCTCGAACGGCAGCACCCGCGACCGGGCCGAAGGAACGAGGTTCACGCCGTCCCCCCCGCGGGCCGCGGCTGCGTCGGGGGCGGGGCCTTCGGCGCTGCAGGTGCCCCCTGCTGCGGACGCGGAGCCGCTGCAGGAGCAGCGGGGCGAGCCGCCGGAGCCGGCGCGGCAGTCCGCTGCGGCGATCCACCCGCCCGCGCTTGCAGCGGCGCCATCAGCTGCTCGATGACCTCACCCACCTCGTGGCTCGCCGATTCAAGCCGGTTCCGCAGGAACGTGTGCGCCGCCGTGCACGGGATCGCCACGATCAGACCGAGCACGGTTGTCACGAGCGCCGCGGAGATATCGCCCGCCATGTCCGCGGGCCGGGGTGGGCCCTGCGTGATGCTGAGCGTGTCGAACGCGCCGAGGATGCCGACGACCGTCCCGAGAAGCCCGAGCATCGGCGCGATCGTCGCGACGAGACCCACCGCGTCGATCCCGCGTGAGAGCCGAGCGACCTGCTCGCGTCCGGATTCCTCGACCGCCTCCGACAGCTCCAGGATGCCGAACGCCGAACGCTGCGTTTTCGTCAGCGCCGCGCCCACCGTCCGCGTCAGCATCGAATCGACATCGTCCTGGCCGCAATACTGGATCGCGCCCTTGACATCGCCCTTCTGCAAACGCGACGCGAGCTGCTCGGCGTGCTCATCCGGCGCGAGCCGCTGGGCTTGCGTCAGGACGTACTGCGCGATGATCAGCCCGACCGCCGCGACCGACAGCAGGATGATCAGGAACCCGACCTCGCGCCCCTGCAGGACGTAATCAAAGAGCGAGCGGTCCGCGGCCTCGCCCGACGCGGCTTCTTCTGCCTGCGCGAGAACCACCAGCGACTGCGTGAAAATCGTGTCAAGCGTGATCGGTGTCATGGGGCTCCGGTGCGTGAAGTCAAGCGAGTCGCGGGGTGGCTCGGGTACCGGGCATCAAGGAGCTCCCGGAGGGCCCCCGCGCCCTCCGCGTCCCCGTCGGATTCGAGCACGTCCGCCGCGTCCGCGAGCGCCGTCCCCGCGAGCAGCGGCGCGACTTCTGCGGATGTCACGTGCGTGAGCACAAGCCGCGACACACCGAGCCGCCGCAGCCCCGCGTCCTCTTCCTCGATCAGCGATCGCCCGATGCCCGCGTGGCACCAGGCGACCATCCACGCGGTCTCCTCGCTCGAGCGCGCACGCACAAGCAGCCGGACCAACCGCTCCCGCGCCTCCGCGCGCCCGCTCGGCCCATCGATCCGCGCTCGCACCATCGACGAGACCAAGTCGAGCCCGGGATCGGGACGCTCGGGCAGTTCCAGCAAGAGCGACGTCAGACCGGTCGGCCGACCAAGCTCATGCAGCGCGGCTGCGCGGTACCACTTCATGATCGCCGCCGGCTCACCCACGATGCCGCTCTGATCGAGCTGCGCGAGCGCCTCGAGCGTCGGGCTCTCGCGGAAGACCGGCGAGAGCGTGGGCACGAGCCCCGTCTCCGGATCGAGAATCGCCCGCATCTCGTACCGATCGCGCGACGCCTCGACCGTGTCGTTGCCGCACGCCGAGAGCAGCGCCGTCCACGCCTCGATCGCCGGCGCGACGGCGCCGCGACCAAGCCGGCACCGCATCAGGCCCTCCGCGATCAGCGCCGAGGTCGGCCCGACACCATCCGAGTAGATCTCGAAGAGCCGCTCGAACAACGGCTCAGCGCCCGCCGTGTCCCCGCGTTCGAGCCGCGACGCCGCCCGCCAGACGTCCCGCGCTTCGATCTTGTACCGCTGCTCGAACTCGTCCGCGAGCGGCCCGATCACGGTCCGCACGCGGTCCCACGCGATCGGCCCCTGCGCCGGATCCGCGATCGGGCCCTGCAGCGACAGGTCCTCGATGGTCAGCGTCCGCGTGCCGTCACCCCAGAACACGACCCGCGACGGATCGGTCTCTGCCGGCTGCCCGAACGCCGGACCACAGAACAGACCGCAAGCCGCGCTGGCGCACGCCATGGAAACCATCGTTGAAGGCCGCGTCACGGCCGGCCCCCACGCGAGTTCTGAACATGGATGAACTGCCCGCCCGACTGCCGCGCGATCTGCTGCATGTCTTCTTTCGCGGTCCGCACCGCGGCGGCGCTCCCGCCCAGATCACCGAACAGGATCGTGTTGATCGCGACGCGGTACCGGCGGTTCAGCCGCGCGATCGATGACGGCACGTTAGGCGAGGGCGCAAACAAACCATCGGTCATGAAGTAGACCGCGTCGGGCTTGTCCCGCATCCGGAAGATGTCCTCGAACGCCCCGAGCGGCTGCGTGCCGCCGTTGGGCGCGACCGATCGAAGCCGTGCGCGCGCCGCACGCTTCTGCGTGTCACCCGCGGGCTGCCACTCGCCGCGGGGCGTCAGGAAGCCCGCGCTGTCGCTGTAGAGGATGACGATGAACTCCGCCTGCTCGGGCAGGCTGAAGACCGATCGCTCGAGCTCGCGCGCCGTCGTGGACCACTTGTCCTGATCCAGCATCGAGCGCGAGACATCGACGACATACGCGAACCTGCTGCCCTGCGCCTCGACACCGAAGAAGCTCACGTCGCCCGTGCTCGCTCCCGACAGCGACTCGAGCCCCTGGCCGACGTCGCCGCCGCCCGACGAGACCTCGAAGCCCACGCTCGCGGCTTCAAGCAGGTCGCCCACCTCGACAAGCGGGTCGGACTGGATCTCGACCGGCACCGTGTCGACGGTTTCCGCGATCTCCGGCGCGTCGTCGGCGAACTTCACGTCGAGCACTTCCTGCAGCTCGACGTCGGTCATGTACGCGAACTCGACCTCGCCGCCGTCACCGTCGCCGTCCGCCATCCGCGGCGAACCGAACGTGATGAAGTACGTCGCGACCAAACCCACCAGGTGCGCCACCAGCGACCACAACAGCGCGATCGCGATCGGGCTCGCGATGAGCCACGCGTACAGCCCCCGCCGCTTCCGCAGCGCGCTGACCGTCGGCGCGGGTGCCGACGCTGGGGTGCGCGCTGGAGTGCGCGCAGCCGCCTCGGCCTGCCGGCCCGTCTGGTCGGCCGCGTCCTGTGATTGTCCGGTCGTTTCGGCGTCCATGGGTGGTGCGGACCCGGCGTCCCCTGACCCCGGCCCGGGGCCCGCCTGTCCTGTGGCCGTTCGGAGAAGTCTACAACTCAGTTCCCGCTACGCTGCGGCTTTGCCCCTTCTCGGCTCACAGGACGCCACAACATGGATGATCGACCCAACGAACACCAACCATCCCGCGCCCTGCTCAAACTCTCGGGCGAGTCGATGTCGGGCGAGGGCCGCACCGGCATCGACGCCGACTGCCTCACCCAGACCGCCCGGGAACTCAGCGCCGCCCGCGAGCGGTGCCCCGCGGGCCTCGCCGTCGTCACCGGGGGCGGCAACATCCTCCGCGGCGCCACCCTCGCCAGCCAGGGCGTTGTCGATCGGGCCTCGGCCGACCACATGGGCATGCTCGGCACGATCATGAACGCCGTCGCCCTCCGAGACCGCCTCGACCGCCTCGGCGTCCCGTCCGCCGTGCTTTCCGCGGTCGGCGTCCGCGGCATCGCCGAGGAGTACACCCGCCGCCGGGGCCTCGAGCTGCTCGATGAGGGCCGCATCCTGATCCTCGCTGCGGGCGTCGGCAGCCCGTTCTTCACGACAGACTCCGGCGCCGCCCTCCGCGCCGCCGAGCTGAAGTGCGGCCGCCTGCTCAAAGCGACCAAAGTCGACGGCGTCTACTCCGCCGACCCCAAGAAAGACCCCGCCGCCCAGCGCTTCGACACCATCACCTTTAAGGACGCCATCGAACGCCGCCTTAAGGTCATGGACCTCGGCGCGATCGCCATGTGCGAGGAGCACGGCGTCGAGCTCGTCGTCTTCGACTTCCTCACCGAGGGCAACATCGCCAAAGTCGTCGGCGGCGACCCGATCGGCACCCGCGTCGTGCCGGGGTAGCCGGGCTCGGCGGGGCATTCGGGCTGCAAGTTCCCTCCCACCGAATGCCGAATGCCGAACCCCGAATGCCTCGCCCAAAGACATACCATCAACTCCAGCACCAACCCCACCCCAAGGACCTTCACCATGACCACCGACCCCGACACCATCCTTCTCGAAGCCGAAGAGTCCATGACCAAGGCCCTTGACTACCTCCAGAAGGAGCTCAAGGGCCTCCGCACGGGCCGTGCCTCGACCTCGCTCGTCGAGTTCGTCAAGGTCGATTACTACGGCGCCCCGACCGACCTCAAGTCCCTCGCCGGCATCTCGACGCCCGAGCCCCATCAGATCCTCATCAAGCCCTTCGACGGCGGCTACATCAACGCCATCAAGCAGGGCATCGAGAACGCGGGCCTCGGGCTCAACCCGCAGATCGAGGACAAAGCGATCCGCATCACCATCCCTGCGCTCGACTCCAACCGCCGCAAGGAAATGGCAGCCAAGGCCCGCAAGATGGGCGAGGAGCAGAAGGTCTCGATGCGCAACGCCCGCCGAGACGCCAACAAGAGCGCCGACAGCCTCGCCAAGCAGGACGGCCAGAACTATTCCGAGGATGAGATCGCCACCCTCAAGGACGAGATCCAGGAACTCCTCAAGGGCTACGAGGGCAAGGCCGACGGGGCGGTGAAGACGAAGTCCGACGAGATCATGGAAGTCTGACGCCGCCTCCCGTACCGTTCGGGCAGAGCGCATATTCGCTCTCCCTCCGACTGGATCCCCGAGTCACAACCCCCGACAACCACCCCGACAACGTTCAGCCTTCTGATCCCTTCTCGGCAGACTGGCCTCTCGATCCAAAGCTCCTCGCCGAACTCGACGCAAGCCGAGAGCTTGTCGTCAAGGCCGACGGCGGCCAAGAGAACGAGGTCCGCTACTGGAAGGCGGTCCTCGCGTTGCCCGCGTGGCACTTCCTCAGCTTCGACAGCAAGGCGGCTCAAGCCGAGCACCGCGGCAGGACCGCGCTCGTCCTGAATCAGGAAGGCTCGCGCTTCGTCGTCGCCTACCCGACACGCGAGCGAGCCTCGGCCGCCGCCCTCGCGCTGGGCCAGCACTTCGACCATCAGGACGGCCACCGCCTGATCTCGCTCAAGATGCCCGACGCCCTCTCGTTCGTGTGCGGGCTCGGCGCGCCCAAGCTCATGTTCGACTTCGTCCTCGGCGCCCGCGAGGGCTACGGCACCGACATCTACGCCCTGCCCACGATGTACAGCCACTTCATCGGCCCGCCGCCGATCGACTGCCTCCCGATGATGGCACGGCTCGCCAACGAGCACCGCGACCCGCGGATGTTCATGGACCTGTACGTTGTGCTCGCGTCGCTCGACGCGCTCTACCTGCTCCGCGACTCGAGCGACCACGCCGTCCTCGTGCCGCGCAACGGCAAGAGCGTCTGCCCGCTCTTCACCGACGAGACCGCCGCCAAGGCCGCCGCTGACCAGCTCCAGGCCGACGGCCTGCTCGCCTGCAACATCGAGCAGGTCCTCGGCTTCGTCACCCAGATGCGAGCCTCCCTCGCCGACGCCTTCGGCGGCATGCTCGTCGACATGCACCTCGAACCCTTCGAGATCCACGAGGAGCTGCTGGCGAAGGTGATCGAGCCGGAGGTGGGGTAGGTCTGCACCTGTGATTGAGCACAAAACGCTGATCGCCCGACCCAGCGATGTTCGAAACACGGCCCCCTACGTCTCTTCCCATCTCGCAGAGGTGATGCCGAGCTCGAACTCAGCCTGTTCCATCGCCTGATGGACAGAGCCGTGGAGCGTATCCGTGATCTCCTGATGATCGGCGTCGTATCGAATCAAGTAGAACTCTGACGTACCGTCGAACTGCTCGATCTGAAGACTCGCAGGTACAGCGGCAAGTTGTCCATCAACTTCGTGACGGCAGGCACTGGTCCAGCCGGTCCCTTTCGGGACGACGCAACGAAACAGGACGCGGTGGCTCACCGCCCCACCAACGCCCCAGGCGCCACCAGCACCACCGGCCGATCCCGCATCAACCCCCACGCCTCGATGAACGGCGCGAGCGTCGCGAATCGCCGCTCGCCCAGCACGCGCTTCGCCATCTCGATCCCGGGCAGGCCCAACCCGCCGCCGAGAAGCTGATCGAGACCGGGCGGCGCGGGGAAGTCCATCACGGCGTACTCATCGAGATCCAGCTCCTCCGCGAGATCGCCGATCGCGTCGCGCAGGCCGCCCAGCTCGTCGGCCATGCCCAGCTCCACCGCGTCCGACCCCACGAACACACGCCCCGCCGCAACCTCGTCGAGATCGACGCCGGGCCGGCCGCGCTTCACGCGGTCCGTGAACTGCTCGTAGGTCTCGGCGATCTGCCCCCGAAGGAACTTCAGGTCGTCCTCGCCCCAGTCGCTGAACATGGTCATCAGCCCCGCCCGCGGCCCGCGGGTCCGCGTGACGACGTTGATCTCGAGCCGATCGAGCACCTCGCCGAACCCGAGCTTGCCCGCGACGACGCCGATCGAGCCCACCATGCTCGACGGGTTGACGTAGACCTTGTCGCCGCCCGCGAGGATGTAGTACCCGCCCGAGGCCGCGATCGACCCGACGCTGACGTACACGGGCTTGCGCTCCGACGCACGGCGGAGGCCCTGCCAGATGATCTCGCTCGCGGTCGCCGACCCGCCGGGCGAATCGATGCGGACCACGATGCCCTCGATGTTGTCGTCGCGGAGGATCTCCTCGATCGCGTTGCGGATCGTGCGCGAGCCGACCGACTGCCCGCCGAGCAGCGAGCCGCCCGACTCGCCGTCCATGATCGCGCCGTTGATGTGCAGCACCGCGATCGTGGGCCCGAACGTCCTTCGCGTCGGCGGCTCGAAGAGCTGGCTGAAAATCGCGAACGGGTTGGACGTATCGAGCGTCGATGCATCATCGGGCGCGAGCGTGCCCGCGTACTCGACGCCGTCGAAATCGTCGTACGCGCTCTCGGCAAGATACGACTCGAACAGCACCGGCAGATCCACCGCGGCATCGACCATGCCCACCTCGATCGCGGTCTTCGCGTCGGCCATAAACAGCCGCTCCATCGCCCGATCGAGCCGGCGATCGGACAGCCCGAAGCCTTCCTTCAAAGGCTCGCGGAGGTTCGCGTACTGCGCATCGAGCAGCGACGAGATGTTCCGGTCCCACTCCGGGCTGGGCCCCGACCGCACGTACGGGTCCTGCGCGCCCTTGTAGTCGCCCACCTGCACGTAGTCAGCAGAGATCCCCATCCACTCGAACGCGTCGGCCCAGTAGATCTGCTCGATCGCGAGCCCGGGCAGCGACACGCCGCCGCCGTCCTGGATGAGCACCTCGTCCGCCGACGCCGCCACGACCAGATCCGTCGGCCCGTAGAACGTCCCGAAGACGTGCACGAGCACGCCGTCCTCTTGAGCCGCGTCGATCGCCGCCGCGATCTCTTCTGCCTGCGGCAGCGACAACGCCGAGTCCTTGAGCCGCACGACGAGCCCGTCGAGATCGCGGTTGCCCGCGTCCGCGATAAGCGTCGTGAGCTGCCGGAGCGTCGAGGGCGTCTCCGGTGCAAACAAGCTGGCCGCCCCCGCCGTCTCGGGCGGAGTGCCCTCGATCTCGACCAGCGCGACCCGCGCGGGCTGCGCCAACGTCGCGGCCGAGATCGCGGCCGCGGCAAGCATGGACATCTTCTGGATCGTCGTGAGCATCGGGCGTCGCCTCCGGTTCGGTGGTTCGCCCAAGGCTAGCTAGTCGTACCCGAGGTCGCGGAGCTGATCCTCATCGAGCCCGAACTGGTGCCCGATCTCGTGCAGCAGCGTCACCATGATCTCCTCGTAGACGCGATCATCCGCGTCCGCCTGCTCCCAGCCGCCCGCCTGCGCGAGGATGCCCACGCGGAACAGATGGATCTGGCTCGGCAGCTCCGCGTGCTGCTCGACCGACCGCTCCGTCTCCGCCACCCCCGTGTGCAGCCCGCACAGCTCGGCCGACTCCGACGCATCCATCCCGAGCGACCGGCACATCTCCGCGTCCGGCACATCGAGCACCACCACCGGCACCTCTTCGAGCAACTGCAACAACGCCGGCGGCAGCTCGTCGATCGCCTCCGCGACCAGCTCATCGAACCGATCGCGCTCAGCCGCCTCCACGACCGCCCTCGAGCACGTCCCGGAGACTGATCGGCGGGTGCATCAGAACCTTCCGCACGCGGATCGTGTCCACCGCGAGCCCGATCAGGGTCAGCGTGAACAAGAACGACCCCATCGCGATCAGCACTGTCTCCACGATCGACAGCACATCGAGCGGCTTCCACGGCATCACGAGCTGAGCCAGATGCACGACATCACCCAGCGCCGCCAAGCCCAGCGCCGCGAGCATCGCCGACGACGGCTGCGTATCCACACGACCCGACCGGATCACCACCGACCGCGCGATCAGCGACGTCGCTGCCGGCCACAACCCCAGAATCACCACGCTCGTCGCGCCCGCGATCGCGAGCCGAATCAGCGACCGCTCCGCGCCCGCGAGCGACGCGTTCGGCGCGGCGTACGGCGGCAGCCGCGCGGGATCGAACTCGAGAAGCAGATACCAGAACAACCCGACCAGCGGCAACATCATCGCCGCGCCGAGGATCGCGCGCAGCATCGTCGCCCGCGGCACCCGCGCGTGCGGCCGGATCAAGACAAACGAGCACACCGCCGACACCGCGAGCAGCCCGACAACGATCCGGGGCCCGCTCTCAAACGCGACACCGACGCCGCTCGCGCGCACAAGATCCGTGATCCGCATCCCCCACAGGCACACCGCCGCCAAGAGCGCCGACCACGCCCAGATCGCCAGACCGAACGCCGTCACCTTCGGCAGCGTGATCGGCGCCAGCTCCTCGGCCTGCGGATCCACCGCGAGCAGGATCGTCGCCCGCACCGCCGTCCCGCACTCCGGGCAAAGCGACCGCACCGACAGCCCCCGCAGGTTGTACCCGCACCCGCCGCACGGAAAGTCGCCGCCCAGATCCGGAAGCAGCGCCGCCGCCAGACCAGAACCGTGACCGGAACCGGCATCGGCACTGGCTTTAGAGCCGGCGCCCTCGCCCGCCCCCCCGTGCTCTGGATGCGCCGCCGCCGATGTCATACCAAGGACCCCGATCCCAAAGACGGGAACACATCCGCCGCCAACAGCGAATCGGCTCCCGGAACAGCACGCCGCGCACCCCTCCGCGGCAGGCCGCCACTGTAGCCGAACCGGTCCATATACTCACGCCCCACGATTCCCCCAACGACTTGACCACGCTCAACAGCAATCCCAAGACCGGCCCACACTTCATGCTCGACGCGATCGCCAAGCTCCGCGACAACATCGAATCCATCTACCTCGGCGACCACACCGCCGTGGACCGCGTCATCCGATGCCTGCTCGCGCGCGGGCACATGCTCATCGAGGACGTCCCGGGCGTCGGCAAGACCGTCCTCGCCTCGGCCGTCGCCAAGAGCCTCGACTGCACCTTCAGCCGCATCCAGCTCACCCCCGACATGCTCCCCGCGGACGTCCTGGGCGTGACCGTCTTCAACCGCGATGGCTCCGAGTTCGAGTTCAAGAAGGGCCCCATCTTCGCCAACGTCGTTCTCGCCGACGAGATCAACCGCACCACGCCCCGCACGCAGTCCGCGCTGCTCGAAGCCATGTCCGACGCCTCGGTCTCCATCGACGGCAAGGTCTACCAGCTCGACGACCCCTTCATCGTCATCGCGACCCAGAACCCCTACGAGTTCGAGGGCACCTACCTGCTCCCCGAGAACCAGCTCGACCGCTTCCTCATGCGCATCCAGCTGGGCTACCCAAGCCCCGAGCGCGAGACCGACCTCCTCGAGATCCGCCCCGCCCAGACACGCCTCGCCGACCTGCCGGCCGCGATCAGCCGCGACGAAACCGTCGCGATGCAGCGTGCCGCCGACGCCGTCACCGTCAATGAGACCATCCGCGACTACATCGTCCGCATTGCCACCGCGACCCGCGAAGCCGAGGAGATCGAGGTGGGCATCTCCCCCCGCGGCTCGCTCGCCCTCGCCCAGGTCGCCCGCGCGACGGCACTCATCGACGGCCGCGACTACTGCATCCCCGACGACGTCTACGAGAACATCCTCCCCGTCTGCGCCCACCGCATCATCACCAAGGACCACGGCCTCGGCGGCAGCTGGAACGCCGGCGCCCAGGTCCTCGAGAACATCGTCCGCACCGTCGCCTCGCCAGCCTGATCAGAACAAGCCCGATTCTGTGGCTTTTCGGCGGAACCCACCCATATGGGTGCAAGTATCCGTTACGGTGCTGCCATGCCACGACTTGTCAGACTCGAAGCCGACGGACCCTACAAAATCGAGCCGCAGGACAAGCCCGTCTTCGTCTGCGGCTGCGGTCTCTCCAAGAACATGCCCCTCTGCGACGGCAGCCACAAGGCCTGCAAGTCCGAGGAAAAAGGCAAGCTCTACATCTACGACGAGAAGGGAAACGTGGTGGAGGAGCAGGACGAGTAGCTAGGGCGCGTGGTTGCCGCATTCGGGGCAAGGCACGCTTTGGGGCAGACCAACGAGGTCGTACCCACACGACAAACATACTCCAGACGCTTTCTCCGGCGTGCGCGCTGTAGTACCGACGGCATAGGCCAAGCGTCCGGCAGCAAGCCCAAAGAACAAACAGAACAGCAGGGTGATCACGGCAGGAACGAAGCGGGCAAGCGATCTGCGCGTCATCGCTGGACGCCAGTTCGCAAGGACATATGGCTTGTAGCTCGGATTGCTCTCCGCGGCGACAGCTCCGGCGAGGCGACCTGACAGTTTCGACAGCGGTATCTTCGTACTCAAATGCGCCGACAACAGTCGATCGGTCAGGCGAGCAACGACGTCCCAATCCAACGACGGCGGCGAACCATTCTCCCAAAGCTGCTCGATCCCTTGATCTGTGCGAATCAAGACCTCGGAAATGCCCCACCACGTCGATGCCCGTCGGCGAAAGACGGTACCGCTATTGGACGAGAATCGATATAGAACAACGAGCACCGCACCGCTTGGAACGCGCGACTCAAGCTGGTTGTAATCGAATCCATAGGCTGAAAGCCTCATCGCGTTGATGTCGTCTTCCGACAGCAGATACGACGAGCCGTTCGGATCGGCGACAACAACCGCCTCAACAGTCCGACCGCATCCTCGGCTGTTGCTCAATCCGTCTGCGAACACCGCGAGCAGCGCCGTCGTGACAAGACCAACAATAAATGCGACTCCAAACGAAACTCGATGCGACTGCGGCTCCACCTCTACTGATACCGCGCTGCAAACCGACCGGTTTCTACGAAATGGCCGCTTCCCACACCAACACCACCGGGTGCACCGCCCCGCCACCAGCCCCATCCAAAACCTGATGCCGGCACGAGGTCCCCGGCGCGACGAACACCGTCCCTTCGCCCGCGCCCCGCGCCGCCGGCAGCACGCCCAGCTCGCCGATCTTCTGGCTCAGCCCGAACCGCTCCCGCGTGTACCCGTAGCTCCCCGCCATCCCGCAGCACGTCGTGTCGAGCGTCCGCACACAGCCCGGCCACACCCGCCCGAGCAGCCCCGCCGAGGTCTCCGCGCCCCACAACGCCTTCTGATGGCAGTGCGCGTGCAGCAGGATCTCCCCGATGCCCTCGGTCCGGAACTCGGGCCGCCGCGGATGCGTATCCCAGCGCCGATCGAGGAAGGTCTCGACCAGCGCCGACTTCGCCGCGAGCCGCCGCCGCAACTCGATCGGCCGATCGATCTTCAGCTGCAACCAGTCATCTGTGACCGCGGACAGCACCGAGGGCTCGCAGAACAGCACCGCCTCGACCGCGTCATCAACAACGACCGACTTCAACCCGTCGAGTTCCGTCTCCGTCTGCGCGATCACCTCGGGAAGCATCCCCGTCGAGATCAGCGCCCGCCCCGCGTCCGTCCCGTGAACGAGCCGCACGCGGTACCCGAACGCCTCCAACAGCCGCTTCGACGCCAGCCCGATGCCCGGCTCGTTGTGCGTGGTGAACGTGTCGCCGTACAACGCCACCACCGGCGCATCACTCGGCAGCGCCGGGTCATCGCCCCCCCATCGCTTGTGCAGGGGCGTCTCGAACCGAGGCAGCGACCGCTCCGGGTGCAGCCCGAGCACGCTGTTCAGCACCGCCCGCGAGGGCCCGAAGGAGTTGAAGAAGTTCGTCACCCCCGGAGCGATCGACGCGAGCTTGTTGAGCGCGTGCACCCGCCCGAACACCCGCTTCTGCAGCGGTGCCCGCCCGCGTGCTTTCCACGACTGCGCCTCGTACTCCGCCTTGAGCCTGGAGACATCGACGTTGCTCGGGCACTCCGCCTTGCACGATTTGCACGACAGGCACATCGACAGCGCCGCGTGCACCTCCGGATCGTCGTAGCGGCCGGGCGAGAGCTGCCCCGAGATCGCGAGCCGCAGCGTGTTGCCGTAGCCGCGGGTGGACATCGCCTCGTCCCGCGACGCCATGTAGCTCGGGCACATCGCCCCACCCGTCTTCTTGCGGCACACCCCCGCCCCGTTGCACATCTCGACCGCGTGCGCAAAGTCCGTCTGATCCGCGTAGTCAAAGTACGTCTCGTGTGCGCCGATCTCCGCACCCGCCGCCGTCGGATGAACCCGCGTTCCTTCGTGGATCGTCTCGATCGCTCTGGGCGCGACGATGTTCCCGGGATTGAGCAGATTCTGCGGGTCGAAGATTGCTTTGACCTCCGCGAACGCCCGCATCAGTTCGGGCCCGTAGAAGTCATCGAGCAGGGGCCCGCGCGCCTTGCCGTCCCCGTGCTCGCCCGACATCACGCCGCCGAGTTCCTTCGCCAGCGACGCCGCCCCGGCCGCGATCCGCTCCATCGCGGCCCGATCGCCCGCGTCCCGCAGCGTCAGCAGCGGCCGAACATGCAGCACACCCACAGACGCGTGCGCGTAGAACGCCGCCCGCGTCCCCTCGCGCTCCACGACCTCCCGGAAACGGCGCACAAACTCCGCGAGCCGCTCGGGCGGCACCACGTTGTCCTCGACGAACCCCAGCGGCTTCCGCTCACCCGGCACGCCATGAAGCAAGGGCTCGCCCGCGATCCGAAGCCGCCACAGCCGTCCCATCTCGCCCGCATCGGTCGAGGTCGCGACGGCCGACCCGTGCAGCGCGCAGACCTCCTCGAGCCGTGCGCGCACCACGCCCGCGTCCTGCTCCTGGAACTCGACGTACAGCACCGCGTCCGTCTCGCCCCGCTCGGGCCTGGGCAACAGCTCCAGCGACTTGCGGTGCTCCAGATTCTGCCGCGCAAGCCCCACAACCAGATCATCGAGCAGCTCCACCGCGCTGGGCTTCAGATCCAGGAGCGGCATCAATGCATCCATCGCCCCGTCGAGCGAATCGAACGCCACCACCGCGAGACCGACCGCCTTCGGCACCGGATGCAGCAGCAGCTCCGCCCCCGTCGTCACCGCAAGCGTCCCCTCCGAACCGCACATCAGGTGCGCGAGGTTGACCTTGCTGAAATCACCATCGCCCGCATCGAGCTGATGCAGGATCATGTCGAGCGCGTAGCCCGCGTTCCGCCGGAGCGTCTTCGGGAAACGCTCACGAATAAGTGCTTCACTTGTGCGCACAATCCCCGCGACCTGCGCCGTGATCGCCGCGACCTCCGGGTCGCGCAGCGCCGCGCCCTCGTCGAACCGCAGCCGACGACCATCGACGAGGCACACGTCCACGCCCAGCAGGTTCTCGGCCGTCCTGCCGTACTTGATCGACCGCGACCCCGCCGCGTTGTTGCCGATGCACCCGCCGACGTTCGCCTGCCGCGTCGTCGAGGGATCCGGCGCGAAGTGCAGCCCGTCCGGCGCGAGCTCGGTATTCAGATCCGCGATCGTGATCCCGGGCTCAACGCGGCAGCGCCGGCCCCCGGCATCGACGTCCAGAACACCCCGGCAGTGCGCGGACACATCGATCACCACCGCCCGGCTCGTGCACTGCCCCGCGAGGCTCGTCCCGCCGCCCCGCGGCAGGATGGGCAGCCCGTGCTCGCGGCAGTACACCACCGTGCGCACAACATCGTCGATCGAATCGGGGATCACCACCCCGAGCGGCTCTTCCTGATAGATCGAGGCGTCCGTGGCGTAGAGCATCCGCTCGAGCCGGCCGAACCGGACCTCGCCCGTGACCGCCGACGCGAGGCCGCGCGCGACGGCCTCAAGATCGTGCTCGGGCGCGGGTTCTGCCGATGGCGGCTCCGTGGTGGACATGCACGGACAGACTACGCGGCGGGAAATCCTCGCGAAGCGTGGAACCGCCACAGGGGCTCGCCCGTCTAACAAGGTATCAGGACCGACTGTTCTGGCGTCAACGAGAGGATGCATGGGGACCCAGACAAGGAGACCCGTCCCATGAAGCTGCTGATCCAGACCCGGACGCTCGCGGTGGCCCTCGCCGCGGGTACGACATCGCTGTGCGCACCGATCGCCCTCGCCCAGAACGGCGGACAGGACGGCGGCGCCGACCTGCCCGTCAGAAAGCTCACGCTCTACCGATCGGGCGTGGGCTTCTTCGAGCGATCCGGCACCGTCACCGATAACGACGAGCTGACGCTCAGCCTCGACGCCGACTACGTCAACGACATCCTCAAGAGCATGATCGTGCTCGACTACGGCGGCCGTGTCGAGGGCGTCAGCTACGGCTCCCGCGAACCCCTCGAGCGCCGCCTCGCGGGCTTCGATATCAACCTCGCGGGCTCACCCACGATGGCGAACATCCTCGCGCAGCTCCGCGGCGCACAGGTCCGGCTCCTGGTCGCGGGCGAGTCCAACCCCGTGACGGGCCGCGTCGTGAGCGTCGAGCGCCGCACCGAATCGCTCGGGGACAACCGCACGCAGTCCGTGCCATACATCAACCTCTCGACGCCCATGCTGCGCTCGATCAGGCTCGACACCGTGAGCACGTTCGAGATCCTGGATGCCGACCTGCGTCGCGAGCTCGAGCTCGCGCTCGAGGCGCTCACCGAGCAGCGCGACGACGACGAAAAATCCGTGTCGATGCGCTTCGCCGGTGCGGGCGAGCGGCGGGTGACCGTCGCGTACGTCCACGAGACGCCCGTGTGGAAGGCAAGCTACCGGCTGGTGCTCCCGACCGACGACGGCGCGACCTCGTCCGACGTCCAAGGCTGGGCGATCGTCGAGAACACGACCGACGACGACTGGGAGGATGTCACGCTCGGGCTCGTCTCGGGGCAGCCCGTGAGCTTCGTGATGGACCTTTACCAGCCGCTCTTCCTCGACCGCCCGGAGGTCCCGGTCCCCGCGATCGCGGCGCTCGCGCCCGAGGTCTACGAGCGCGGGCTCGGGCGATCCGAGGCCGAGGCCGTCCGCGAGCAGCAGCTTGAGATGAACGTGGCGCGGATCGGCGGCGGTGGCGGGGGGCAGTCACCGTTTCAGCAGCAACAGCGGCAGCGTCCGGAACAGGACAGTTCTCTCTACTCACTGAGCGTCGACGACATCTCCGACTACGCCGCCAAGGCCGCCGCGACCGCGGGGGAATCGGGCGAGGTCTTCAAGTACGAGCTCGCCGAGCCCGTCACGATCGAACGGCGGCAGTCGGCGATGCTCCCGATCCTGCGGGGAGAGGCCGAGACGCGCCGCGTGAGCATCTTCACGCCCGGCTCGTCCACGGGCGAGCACCCGATGCGGGGCGTCGAGCTGACGAACTCGACCGGACTCGAGCTGATGCCGGGACCGATCAGCGTCTTCGACGGCGTCAGCTACGCGGGCGACGCCCAGATCGGCTTCGTCGCCGACGGCGAGGCCCGCCTGCTCGCCTACGCCGTCGATCTCGAGACCTCGATCCGCCAGCAGGTCGGCTCGGCCCGCCGCGTCACCCGGCTCACGATCGTGGACGGTGTGATCCGCCAGCGCGTCGAGTACGACCGCACCACGACCTACGACATCGCCAACGCCGACCAGAGCCGCGGCCGCACGGTCCTCATCGAGCACCCGCTGCAAGCCGGCTGGGAGGCCGAGTTCACGAACGCCACGCAGCTCGAGGAGACCAACGGTTCACGCCGCCTCGAGGCGCAGGTCGATGCGGGGGCCGACCTCAGGGTCACCGTCAAAGAGTCGCGCACGTCGACCGAGTCGGCCGCGGTCCTCGGCTTCGATCTGGAGCTGCTGCTGCGGTATGAGCGGGACGGCCGCGTGAGCAAACGGGTCGCCGAGGCGATCCGCAGGGCGGCCGAACTGCGGTCCGCCGAGCAGCTCATCCGCGACCGCGTCGCCGGCCTCGAGCAGACCCGCCGCGAGCTCTCGAACGAGCAGGCCCGCGTCCGCGAGAACCTCAAGAGCGTTCCCGAGAACAGCGACCTGCAGCGTCGGTACCTGCGTTCGCTCGGCTCGCTCGAGGACGATCTCGAGCGGACCCGCCGCGAACTCGATGCGGCCCGCACCGACCTGGCCCGGGCCCAGCGGGAGCTGCGGGCCTATGTGCAGTCGCTTGATCTGAACTGAACGCACGACCTCTGATCGCTGCAAAAAGACAGCCGGCCCAGGAGTCCCGGGCCGGCTGTTTGATTTGGTCAGATCGAAGGACGTGCCTCCGGTCCGGCTTCAGACAGAACGATCAGTCCTGGAAGACCAGCAGGTTGAACTGCTGCGCCATGCCGCCGTCCGGCTGCTGCATTGCGCCATAGGAGATCAGGAGTGCGTTGGTGGTCGCACCGTTCTGCTCGATATTCCCGGCGGTTGACATGTTCTTCTGACCGAGGCCCTGGGACAGGGACTGGTTGTTGTTGCCCTCGTTCACGAAGATGTTGTCGGGCTGCAGCGCGAGGTTGGCGCCGCCGTTGCCGGGCGGCACTTCGGAGAAGCGGAAGAGCAGGTCATCAGGAACCGGGTTGGTCTCGAACTCGACGTGAGCGTCGTTGAAGCCGACGAGGCCCTGCCACTGCGTGCGTGAGCCGTGAGTCTGAAGCGTCAGCGAATCGATGCCCCAACCAGTGAAGTTCTGCTCGTTCGCAAGGTTCCAGTCGCTGCCAACGTCGCCCGGGCCCCGCATGTTGAAGAGCGGGCCTCTGTTGCCGAGCAGCACCTGACCGGCGTCGAACTCATCGCGCCACTGGCGGGTGCGGGCACCGATCGGCGGGGTGTGGGCGTACGAGAAGTTTGCACGGCCACCGCCCTGACCTAGTCGCTGGTCGATCCCGTTGACAGTGACCAACTGGTTACCGTCATCCGCGGCGAGGTCCTCGTAGCAGGCCATGACCATGCCCGGGTCCCAGAGGGCGAGCAGTGCCACGTCATCCGGCCCCTGAGGGCCCTGAGCCGCGTTCGCGCCGCGGACGGTTGCCGGATCCGTGCGGTTGTAATCCGCATCGATCGTGAAGACCGCGGTGTTCACCTCGGAGGGCGAGATGTAGACCTCGGTGTTGGACTGACCGTCCCAGACAAGGATCGAGAAGATGTTCTGGGTGGTATCAACCGCGCGGCCGTTCTCAGCGCTGAGCGTGAATGCATTGCCACCGAACACGCCCTGCTGCTGCTCACGAATCGGGTTTGCCATGCTGAGATCGCCGACCCAGTTCTGAACCGTGTTGCCCTGCTGATCCACACGGCTCGGGAGCGGGTAGCGGTTCTTGTTGGTCTGGGCCCAGATCGCCATGCCCTGGATGATCGAGCGGATCTGCGTCGAATCCTTCAGGCGGCGAGCGCTGCGACGCGCCTGACCGAGCGCGGGCAGCAGGATCGAGATGAGCAGCGCGATGATCGCGATGACCACGAGCAGCTCGATGAGGGTGAACCCTCGGTTCTTGCGGTTCTGCACGATAATTCTCCTTTGGTGTTGTGCAGACACTTCCGCCGGGACACCCTTCCGCGGGCGCCCGACTTTCCACGACCGACGCGGCAGCGACCGCGCGTGCACAGCACGGCGACCGGCCTTGATCCCCCCGCGGCAGGTCAACGAGTTCCGCGGGGCTCGGGTTGTCGGTGGGAGCGGACCGAGGTGGTCACAACGCCGCCGGAGCGGCAAATCAGTGCGGGATGGTTCTCAATTCCCGGCCTGCCTCCACCACGCTGTTGCGCGTAAAGCAACTCTACCAGAATCGATCCGTGGTTCAAGTGCGGCGGTTGCACGCCGCGCTCAGATCAGCGAGATTGCGCACAGCAAGGGGACTTCCGTTTTCCGTACAAAATCCGATCGAACCAACGAAAGGCCGACCATGAACGCCCAAGAGATCCGCCGACGCGTCGAGGACGCCGGTTTCGAGTTTCCCCCGGTTGGGACGCCGGTTGCTGCCTATGTCCCAGCCCGGATCTGCGGGCACGAGGTGTTCGTCTCGGGCCAGGTGCCGTGGGAGGAGGTCGGCACGTCCGCGATGGCGACCGGACTCGTGCCGGACCAGGTCGATGAGGCGACCGCGATCAAGGCCGCGGAGCGGTGCGGGCTGTTCATCCTCTCGGGGCTCTGCGACGCCCTCGGCGACCGCTACGAGCTCGAGGCGATGATCAAGCTGGTCGGGTTTGTTGCGTGCGCGCCGGGGTACGGCAACCAGCCCAAGGTCATCAACGGCGCGAGCGAGCTGATGGTGAAGGTGCTGAGCGAAGACGTCGGCCGGCACGCCCGCTCGGCGATCGGCGTCGCGGGGCTGCCGCTCAACGTGCCGGTCGAGGTCGAGGCGATCGCGCGGATCCGCGAGATCGGCTGAGCTGCAACGAGGAAAGAGAAAGGCCCGCCCGGGCCGTGAGACCGGGGCGGGCCGATGGGATCGGTTCAGCGCGGCGCCTTAGCGGCCGCCGGTGCTGCGGATGGCGCGGAAGTAGGAGCGGAGGAACGAGAAGAAGTCGTTGAAGTCCACCTCGCCGAACGGCGGGGCGACGTCCGCGACGGCGTCCTGCGTCTGCAGGCCGCCGACGAACGCCATCAGGTCGGTGAAGTTGGTCTCGCCGAACGGCGCGACGACGTCGGCGGCCGAGTCCTGCACGAGGAAGTCACCGAACTCGAGGTTGACGATGCGGCCCTCGCCGCCTTCGGGGTAGTCGGCGGCGGTGACGCCGCTCGGGAGACCCTCGATGAAGCGGCGCAGCGACTGCTGGTAGCTGAAGTCGCCGACACGCGAGAAGGACGCGCCGCGGAAGGCGTACTCGTCGCCGCCGCGCGCGGTGAAGTCGGCGGTCAGCACGATGATGTCGGGCGCGCCGGCCTGCAGGACGCCGTTGGCGAAGATCACCGTGCCGTCGGCAAGGACGACCTCACGGAGACGCGAGCCGACCTCGGTGATCGGGAGGATCTCGGTCTCGGTGCTCGGGCCGTAGTCGATCGCGGGGCGACGCGCGTCGTAGCTGTAGCTGACGCCCGAGACCTGAGCGAAGCGGCCGGTGCCGCCGCCCACGCGGTTGCCGGTGCCGGCCTCGATGCGGCTGACGGCGTTCTCGAGAATCTCGACGAACTGGGCGGCCGGGATCGGCTCGGTCGAGACGATGAAGTTGCTGAAGGGCAGGATGTCGAACGTATCCAGCGCGGTGAGATCGCCCGCGGGGAGGACGGTGCCGTTGCGGATGCCGCCGCCGTTGGCGATCGCGACCACGTTGTTGCCGCTGATTCCGAAGGACGCGGCGAGGTCCACGTAGCTGTCGGTGATGAGGTTGCCGAGGTTGGTCTCACGGCTGCGGACGTTGTTGGTGACGCCGTCAAGGCCGACCTCGGAGGTGCCGATGATCTCGGACGCGAGCGCCGCGACCGAGGCGGCGACCGGATCGACGACCTGCGTCTGCAGGACAATGTCCGACGCGACGCCGTTGAGCGGGTCGGCCGTGATCGACGCGACGCGGACGATGTTCGAGTTGTTGTCGAAGTTCACCACGTTGCCCGCGGCATCGAACTCGAGGACGAGGCGACCGACGTAGCTGTAGTCGCCCGCGGTCGAGACGACCGGCACGGTCGAGCCGCTCATGCTGGTCGCGGTGAGCGGGTAGCCGACGCGGTCGGCCTGATCGCCCGGGATGAGCAGGGTGCCGGCGTCGGCGATGATGTCGTCGCCGCCGCCCGCGATGACGAAGTCGATGCCCGAGAGCATCGGGACCAGCGCGAGCTCCTCATCGACCGACTGGAGGTGGCTGGTGAGACCGATGATGTTGACGCCCTGGCTCGTGAGCGCATCGATCTCGGCCTGGACGGCCGTCGCGACGTTGTTGATGATGATGTCGCGGGGCGACGAGATGAACGGCAGATTCTCGGTGGTCGCGCCGATGACGCCGACCTGACGACCGTCCACGGTCACAATGGTGCTCGACGCGAGCTGCGACGAGGGGAGGGCGGCGAGGCCGGCCTCGTTCGAGAAATCGAGGTTCGCCGAGACGAACGGGGTCACCGCGACATCCTCGACGAGGCGCTGGAAGACGTCGGGACCGAAGTCGAGCTCGTGGTTGCCGATCCCGAGCACGTCGTAGCCGATGCCGACGAGCGCGATCGCGTCAAAGAAAGGCTGGCCCGCGGGGAGCTCGAGGCTGGCGTTGAACTCCGGGCCGGCGAGGATGTTGTCGCCCGCGGAGATCACGATCGAACCGGAATCAGCCGGGCTTGCGCCGGCGTTCTCGGCCTCGGCGCGGAGCTGGCCCACGAGCGTCGCGAAGCGGGCGACGCCGCCGAACTCCTCGCGGCCGCTGCCGGCGTTGATGAGCTGGCTCTCGCCGTCGTTGTTGTGGAGAACGGTGAGGGTGAAATCGACCTGGGCCGACGCCGAGGCGGCGAGGCCGACGGCCGCGAGCATACCGATGGTGGTGCGCATCTCTTACTCCTGACAAAGCATGACGTTGCGTGCGATCTCTCCGGGCTTGTGCAGCCCACGTGGTCGCATGGTTCCATGAGAGCGCGCAGCGAACGCGATCGCGCGGGTTACGGCAAGCCGGTCACACCGCGCAAGGAGCGATGGAAGCTCGATTTACGCGAAGATAAATGATGGATAAAACGCCGGTGAAGGTGGCGTGAATCAGAACCCAATCCGGAACGGAACCAGAACGCAGCGAGCAGTATCTCGCTGTCTGGAATTGATTTAGCCGAAAGCCTTCTTGTAGTCCTGCACGAACTTCTCGAGGCCCGAATCGGTCAGCGGGTGGTTCATGAACTGCTTGATCACGCCGAACGGCACCGTCGCGATGTCGGCCCCGATCAGGGCGCAGTCGAGCATGTGCTTCATGTGGCGGATCGACGCGGCGAGGATCTTGGTCGGCATGCCGTAGTTGTCGTAGATGGTCCGGATCTGGCTGATCAGCTCCATGCCGTCGGCCCCGATGTCATCGACGCGCCCGATGAAGGGGCTCACGCAGTACGCCCCGGCCTTGGCGACCATCAGCGCCTGGATCGGCTGGAAGCACAGCGTCATGTTGGTGTCGGTGCCCTCGTCGGCGAGCGTCTTGCACGCACGGACGCCGTCCACCGTGCTCGGAAGCTTCACGACGATGTTGCCCGCGATCTTCGCGTTCGTGCGCCCCTCGGCGATCATGCCCTCGTAGTCGGTCGCGATCACCTCGGCCGACACCGGCCCCTTGACGACCTCGCAGATCTCGGTGAGCCGCTTGGTGTAGTCCACGCCCTCCTTCGCGATGAGCGAGGGGTTGGTGGTGACGCCGTCGAGGACGCCCATGTCGTTGGCTTGCTTGATCTCGTCGAGGTTGGCGGTGTCAACGAAGAGCATCATGGCGCGGGGTCCTTCCAGAGCGGCGGTTTATGAAGCCGGCGACTCTAGGGCCTCGTCGCGCTCGAGATAGGGCTTGAGCTTCCGCCGCATGATCTTGCCGGTGGGGTTGCGGGGCAGCTCGTCGAGGCGGATGACCTTCTTGGGCACCTTGTAACCCGCGAGCTTCTCGCGGCACAGCGCGATGATCGACCGCTCGTCGAGCTCGTGACCCTCCTCGAGCTCGACAAACACGACCGGCACCTCGCCGCGGGTTTTGTCTTCCATGCCGATCACGCCCGATGCGTGGACGTCGGGGTGGGCATCGACGACTTCCTCGATCTCGCGCGGGAAGACGTTCTCGCCGCCGACGATCATCATCTCCTTGATGCGGCCGGTGATGGAGAGGTAGCCGTCCTCGTCGATGACGCCCTGATCGCCCGTCTTGTAGTAGCCGCCCGGGCAGAAGACCGCGTCGGTCTCCTCGGGCAGCTTGAAGTAACCGGTCATCAGGTTCGGGCCCTTGAGCCGGATCTCGCCCGGCTCGCCGGGCGGGGCCTTCTCGTCGGAGCCCGGGACGGCGATGTACTGCTCGACGCCCGGCAGCGGGTGGCCGACCGAGCCGAGCCGCTCGTCGCCCTCGATGCAGCAGTGCGTCGCGGGCGACATCTCGGTCATGCCGTACCCCTCGCGGATCGGCTTGTCGAACTTCTCGCGGAACTTGTCGAAGACCGCCCGCGGCAGCTTCTCCGACCCCGAGACGATCAGCCGAAGCGACGCGAGCTGCTCGGGCTTGCCCGACTTGAGCGCCGCGATCGCGTTGAGCATCGAGGGGATCGCGACCATCACGGTCGCCTTCTCCTCGTGGATCCGATCGACGAGCCGCTTGGGCATGAACCGCGCGACGTACGTCACCGGCACGCCGAATGTCAGCGGCGTGATCGTGAGCTGCGTCAGCCCGTAGCAATGGAACTGCGGCAGCACGCCCAGGAAGCGGTCGGTCTTCTTGACGCCCATGTGCTCGCCGCCCTGCCGGGCGTTGGCGGCCACCGCGCCGTGCGAGAGCATCACGCCCTTGGGTTTCCCGCTCGTGCCCGACGTGTACACAATCGTCGCGAGATCCTCGGGCTTGGCTTTCTTCGGGATCGAGACCGGCGGGAGCTTCTTGAAGTTCAGCTCGTCCATCTTCACGAGCTTCACACCCTCGGGCTCGTAGCCTAGGTGATCGAGCATCGGGCCCGCGGTGATGATCGTGTCGATCTCCGAGTCGGCGATTACGTACGCCAGCTCGTCCTTCATCAGCAGGTAGTTCAGCGGCACGACAACACGCCCCGCCGACCACGCGCCGAGCGCCGCGATCGGGAACAGCCCGCTCGTCGGCAGCATGATGCCGACGTGCTTGGCGCTGGTCGCCTTCTCGATGTGGGCTCTCGCGTTCAGCGACGCGATCAGGAGTTCGTAGCCCTTGTACCGCCGGAAGTCGTCGGCGACGAATTCCTTGGTGGGGTGCAGGAGCAGATTGCGCAGGATGGGCCAGTGGACGCTCACGCGGAACAGCCTACCGACCGAGACCGCCCGCCGGGCCGAACGCGATCGCGGACGCGATCGCCAGCTCCGAGGTGTGCGTCAGGCTCAGCGACCAGCCCGAGATGCCGCGCCGGGTCGCGACCTCCAGCGCCCGACCCGTCAGGCTCACGCCCGGCTGCCCGGCGTCGGTCCGCGTGACCTCGGCATCGGTCCACCCGATCCCCTGAGCCCAGCCCGTGCCGAGCGCCTTGAAGATCGCTTCTTTCGCGGCGAACCGCGCCGCGAGCCGCTGCTCGGTGTTCCGCCCACCCTCGGCGTACGCGAGCTCCGCGGGCTTGTAGACGCGCTCGACGAAGCGTCGCCCATGCCGCTGCATCAGGTCCGCGATACGCGACACCTCGCAGGCGTCCACGCCGTGCCCGATCAGGATGACCGGCTCGCCGTTCACTTCGACGCTGCCGACGCCGCAGAGGACTTCTTGTCGGGCTTGCTCTCGGTCTTCGAAGAGGGCTTCTTGTCCGGCTTGGACTCAGACTTGCTGCCGGCTTTGCTGTCCGACTTGCCTTCCGTCTTGGACTCCGACGGCTTGTCCTTCTCCGCGCCCTTCTTGTAGCTCTCGGAGCGGTAGTCGGTCTCGTAGAACCCGCCACCCTTGAAGAGCACCGCGCCGCCCATGCCGATCAGGCGTTCCAGCGAATTCTTCTTGCACGATGGGCACTTCCGCAGGCGGCTCGCGCTGATCGACTGGAACTTCTCGAACTCGTGCCCGCAGTTGTTGCAGCGGTAGTCGTACGTCGGCATCGACCTACTCCTCGCCTTCAGCGGCGCCCTCGGACACCGCGACCTTCGCCGGGCGGATCACGCGATCACCCAGCGCATAGCCCGCCTGCATCGTCATCACGACCGTGCCCGACTCGTGCTCGTCGTTGGGCTGCCGCATGATCGCCTCGTGGCGGTTCGGGTCGAACTCCGTCCCGGCCTCGGGCTCGATCACGGTCACGCCGTGCCCCGAGAGCACGCGGACCATCTCCTGCTTGATCACACGCACGCCGCCCAGGATCGACTCGGCCGTCGCGGTATCCGGGTTCTGCGTGAGCGCCAGATCGAAGTGATCCATCACCGTGATCACCGACTGCACGACGCCCGTCATCCCCTGCCGACGCGCCTCGTCCTCGTTGAGCCGGGCCCGGCGTTGGAAGTTCTGGAAGTCCGCGGCCGACCGCGTGAGCTTGTCCTTGAGCTCGTCGCGGTCCGCGGCGAGGACCATCAGCGCCTCGGCGAGATCGTCGCCGCCGACGGGCACCTCGAGATCGCCCGACCGCGCGAGCGAGCCGATCGCCTCGGCCTCCTCGATGGTCATGCCCTCGTCCTGCACGGCTTCGTGGCCCTGCTCGATCTGATCCTCGTGTCCGCCCTGTTCGTCACTCATGAACCGTTCCCGCCCAGCATGTCCTTGATCTTCTTGAAGAAGCCCTGGCTCTCGGGCATCACCGAATGGTCCTCGGTCTCCGCGAACTCACGCAGCAGCTCTTCCTGCCGCGAGCTGAGCTTCTTCGGGATCTCGATCCGCGAGACGATCACCAGATCACCCCGCCGCCCCGTCCGCAGGTTCGGAAGCCCCGCCCCCGGCACGCGGAACATCGCCCCGTGCTGCGACGCCTTCGGGATCGTGACCGTATGCGGGTCCGTCAGCGTCGGGACCTCGACCTCCGAGCCCAGCGCCGCCTGCGTGAACGAGATCGGCATCTCCATCAGCAGGTGATCGCCCTCGCGGTCGAAGAGATCGTGCTCCTCGACATCGACGACCACGTGCAGGTCGCCCCGCACGCCCTCGCCCGACGGGCTCGCCTCCCGCGGCGGCGGCTCGCCCTCGCCCTGCACCCGCACGACCTGCCCACGCTGGATGCCCGGCGGGATCTTCACCGTCAGGCTCCGCTTCTTGGGCTCGCGGCCCTTGCCGCGGCAGGTCTCGCACTTGTCCTTGACGATCTTGCCCGAGCCCGAGCACGCCGGGCACGCGGTGACCATGCGGAACATCCCGCCGAGCCCCGCCTGCTGGACCTTGCCCTGCCCGCCGCACGTCGTGCACGTCTCGGGCGTCGTCCCGGGCTTCGCGCCCGAGCCCGCACACGTGCCGCAGACATCGAGCCGCGTGAACTCCACGTCTCGCTCGCAGCCGGTCAGCACGTCATCGAGCGTGACCATCACCTCGGTCTCGAGGTCGTAGCCCCGCGCGACCCGCTGGCGTCCCCCGCGCTGGCCGCCGAACCCGCCGCCGCCGCCCTGACCACCGAAGATGTCGTTGAACATCGAGAAGATGTCATCAACGTTCATCCGGCTGAAGTCATGCCCGGCCGCGCCCTGCCCCTTGACGCCCGCGTGCCCGAACTGGTCGTACCGCTGGCGCTTCTGGTCGTCCGAGAGCACCTCGTACGCCTCGGCCGCCTCCTTGAACGCCTTCTCCGCCTCCGCGTCCCCCGGGTTGCGATCGGGGTGGTGCTTCATCGCCAAACGGCGGTACGCGCGCTTGATCTCATCAGCGTCGGCGGACTTCTCGATGCCGAGGATCTCGTAGTAGTCGCGGGTCGCTGTCATGCAGTCAGGCACTCGGCTTTCGGCACTCGGCATTCGACCAGACGCGGGCTCGGCTCCGAATGCCGAATGCCCAATGCCGAATGCCCCTCCTGCGAAACGAGCCCGCACCCCTTCGGATACGAGCTCGGGTGGTTGTTCCGTTTCGTGAGGCCCGGCTTACGCCGTCGCCCCCACCACCGGCTCGGTCTCGTCCTTCAGCTCCGTCACCATCACGTCGGTGGTGAGCATCAGGCCCGCGACCGAGGCGGCGTTCGTCACCGCGCTCTTCGCGACCAGCGCCGGGTCGATGATCCCCGCCTTGACGAGATCGACGTAGTCGCCCGTCGCGGCGTTCAGGCCCACGTTGCCCTCGGCCTCGCGGACGTGCTCGACCGCAAGATCGCCGTCGAAGCCGGCGTTGAGGGCGATCTGCTTGGCCGGGTACTCGAGGGCGGCCGCGACGATCTGGAAGCCCAGCTTCTCGTCGCCCTTGGCCTTCTTCATGCCCGCCTCGACCGCGTCGATCGCGCGGATCAGCGCGACGCCGCCGCCCGGGACGTAGCCCTCCTGTGCCGCGGCACGGGTCGCGTGCAGGGCGTCATCGACGAGGTCCTTGGTCGCCTTCTGCTCCTGCTCGGTCGCGCCACCGACAGAGACGATCGCCACGCCGCCCGTGAGCTTGGCGTGACGCTCCATCAGCTTCTCGCGGTCGTAGTCGCTCGTGGACTTGTCGTGCTGCGCCTTGATCATGTCGGCGCGGGCGTTGATGTCCTTCTTCTTGCCGGCGCCCTCGATAATCGTCGTGTCGTCCTTGGTGATCACGACCCTTTTCGCGCGGCCCAGCTCGGCGATCTCGACCGACTCGAGCGAGCGGCCCAGATCCTCCGAGAGGTACGTCCCGTCCGTGAGGATCGCGATGTCCTCGAGCATCGCCTTGCGGCGATCGCCGAAGCCCGGCGCCTTGACCGCGGCGACGTTCAAGACGCCACGCAGACGGTTCACGACCAGCGCCGCGAGCGCCTCGTTCTCGACGTCCTCGGCGATCAGCAGCAGCGGCTTGCCCGAGCCCGCGGTCTTGTTGAGCAGCGGCAGCAGGTCGGGCAGGTTCGAGATCTTCTTCTCGTGGATGAGGATGTAGCAGTCCTCGAGCACCGCCTCGCCCGTCTTCGGGTCGGTCATGAAGTAGGGCGAGAGGTAGCCCTTGTCGAACTGCATGCCCTCGACGTAATCGAGCGTCGTCTCCGAGGTCTTGCCGTCCTCGACCTCGACCACGCCGTCCGCGCCTACCTTCGCGATCGCCTCGGCGATCAGCTCGCCGATGTTCGCGTCGTGGTTCGACGAGACCGTTGCGACCTTCTTGTAGTCCGCCTTGCCCTTGCAGGGCGTCGCGAGCTCGTCGATCGCCTTCGAGGCCGCCTCAGCAGCGTTGTTGATCCCGCGCTGCAGGAACACCGGGTTCGCGCCGGCCGACACGTGCTTCAGACCTTCAGAGAAGATAGCCTGCGCGAGCACCGTCGCGGTCGTCGTGCCGTCGCCCGCCTTGTCGGCGGTCTTCTTGGCGACCTGGTGGACCATCTTCGCGCCCATCGACTCGAAGGGCTAGGGAAGCTCGACTTCCTTCGCGACGGTCACGCCGTCCTTGGTCACGTGCGGCCCGCCGTACGACTTCTCGATCACGACATGACGCCCCGAGGGCCCCATCGTGCACTTCACCGCGTCGGCAAGCCGGTCAACGCCCTTCTTCATCTCGAGGAGGGCCGAGTTGTCGAACATGATCTGTTTCTGTGCCATGTGGCGCTCCTTTGGAGCTCAGGGACCAGGGACCGGGGACCGGGCACCAGGCCTCAGTTGTCGATGCTTCTGATCAGGCCGGCGAGCACGCGTCCCGTCTCGGCGAGCTTGTCTCTCAACCCGCGGTGCTCCGACTCTCCGAGATACCCCAGCCGCACCGCGACGAGAAGCTGGGTTATCTCGGAGAGTCGGAGCACCGCGGGTTGAGAGACAAGCTCGCCGAGACGGGACGCGTGCTCGCCGGCCTGATCAGAAGCATCGACAACTGAGGCCTGGTGCCCGGTCCCCGGTC
>JBCDKU010000017.1:0-37675 GCA_038746265.1 Planctomycetota bacterium | reverse complement strand
CCGCCCCCGGGCCCACCCCCCCCCCCCCCCGGGGCCCCCGCCCCCCCCACTTCTGCGGTCTCAGCGTATTTCTAGGCGTACCGCGCGATGGTCTCCGCCAGCAGCCGCGCGCCGTAGCCCGTGGGCCCGGGGCTGAACGGCGGCTTCGCCTTGTCCGTCTCGTGGACGCCCGCGATATCGAGGTGGGCCCACGGGATCCCGTCGTCACAGAAGAAGCCCACGAACGCCGCGCCCTGGATCGGGTGCGCCTCACGGACCGGCGCGGAGTTATGGATGTCGGCGATGGGCGACTTCATCATCTCGTTGTACGCCGGGTCATGCGGCAGACGCCACACGCGCTCTCCCGTCGCCTCGCCCGCGCCCTCGACCGCCGCGCGCAGCTCGTCGTCGTCGCACCACATGCCCGCGAACACCGACCCGAGCGCCACGACCACGCCGCCCGTAAGCGTCGCCATATTGATAATCGCCCCCGGGTCCTCCAACTCGCACGCCCAGCAGAAGGCGTCGGCCATCACGAGCCGCCCCTCGGCGTCCGTGTTGGTCACCTCGACCGTGACTCCATTGCGGAACGTGATCACGTCGTCGGGCCGGTACGCCTCGTCCGAGATCGAGTTCTCCGCCGACGCGAGCAGCGCGATCACACGGCGGCTCGGCTTGATGACGGTCGCGATCGCGTGCATCGCGCCGATGACGCCGCAGCCGCCGTCCTTGTCGCGCTTCATGCCGCGCATCGAGCCGCCGGTCTTGATGCTCAGGCCGCCCGAGTCGTAGGTCATGGTCTTGCCGATCAGCACGATCGGCTTGTCGCTGGTCGGCTTGCCGTCGGGCGTGTATTCCATCCGGATCAGGCAGGGCCCGTTCTCGCTCGCCTTGCCGACGTTGATCAGGCCCGTCATCTTCTCCTTCTCGAGCTCGTCGCCCTGGATCACGCGGAACCCCAGCCCGCACGCCTCGGCGACCTTCCCCGCCTCGCCCGCCATCCACGCCGGCGTCGCGATGTTGGGCGGCGTCTGGCTCAGCGTCCGCGCGATGTTCGAGGACTCCGCCAGCAGCAGGCCCTCGCTCAGCCCTCGCGCAAACGCCTCGTCCGACGACTTGATCGACAGCGCCCGCGTCTCCTTCGCGTTGGTCGCGGAACCGCGCAGCGTCTCGTACGACCACGACTGCAGCCCCAGCCCCTCCGCGAGCGCCCGCCCGCACTCGACCTTGCTGGGCGGATCGTCCATCGCGTTCATCGCCGCATCGATCTGGAGATCCAGCGACGTGACCTTGAGCCGATCCGCTTCCTTGAGCACCGCGCCGCCCGCGACGCGCAGCTTGCCGGGTGTGAAGTCCTTCCGCGGCCCCAGCCCCACGATGATCACACGCCCGGGGCCCTCCTCGGGCGTCGCGGTGTTCACCGCGCCCAATTCGCCCGTGGACTCCTTCTGCGACGACAGCCAGTACGCCCAGCCGCCCGGATCGACCGCGCTGCTCGCGTCGTCGAGCTTCTGGCCCTCGAACTGCCCCACCACCGCCGCCTGCGGCTTGCCGCGAACGCCCACGCTGATCGATTCAAACATGCCCGTTTCCCCTGATCCCGACACTGAGCAGCCACATCGGCCGCGGCGGGCAGCGAGCCTACCACGCCCGGGCGTGTACCATCGCGCGATGACTTCCCGCCGCCTCCCATCGGCGCACGAACCCGACCCGCCAGGCCCCGACGCCATCTGGGCGCCCTGGCGGCTGGACTACCTCGAATCGCTCGACGAGGACGACGCCAAGCCGTCCGCAGCACCTGCAGCAGCCGAAACCAACCCGACGCCCAAGCCGGCCGGCGGTTCCTTCCTCAGCGAATACTGGCAGAACCCCGCACGCGACGAGACCAACCACGTCTTCTACCGCGACGAGCACGGCATGATCCTGCTCAACCGCTACCCCTACTCCAACGGCCACCTGCTCGTCGCGTTGGGCGACGCCCGGCCCTCGCTGCTCGACTACAACGCTACCCAGCGCGCCGCGCTCTGGTCGCTCGTCGATCATGCGATGGCGCTGCTGCTCGAAGCCATCGAGCCGCAGGGCGTCAATGTGGGCGTCAACCAGGGACGCGCCGCGGGTGCGGGCGTGCCGAGCCACCTGCACGTCCACCTCGTCCCGCGCTGGGGCGGCGACGTGAACTTCATGACCACCACGGGCGGCATCCGCGTCGTCCCGAGCTCGCTCGACGCGATGGCCGCCCGGCTCCGCCGCGCCGCCGACAAGCTGGAGCGCGACCGGTGAACCTGCTCGACCGCTACATCGCGCGGCAGTACCTCATCAACGTGATCGCGCTGTTCGCGATCCTTTTCAGCTTCGTCGTGATGATCGATCTGTCGGTCAACTTCGACCGCTTCGCCGACGCCGGGCTTGACTACTCCATCGCGCGGGGCGACGAGGACCCGAACTTCTTCAAGCACACCTACCTCACGATCTTCATGGTCTACGACCTGTGGTGGCCGCGGCTCGTCCAGCTCTTCGGCTTCATGCTGGGCGTCGTGCTCGTCGGCGCGATGGGCTTCACCACCGCCCAGCTCTCCCGCAACCGCGAGCTGCTCGCGATCCTCGCCGCCGGCCAGAGCCTGCACCGCCTCATCCGGCCCGTCCTGATCGTCGCGTGCGGGCTCACCGTCGTGCAGGCGGTCAACCAGGAACTGCTCGTCCCCAAGGTCGCCCCGCTGCTCGGACGTGACCACGGCGATATCGGCCAGCCCATCGTCTCGGTCGATGCCGTCGAGCTTGTCTCCGACGGCGACCGTCTCCGCCTCCGCGCCGACGAGTTCGACGCCGACCGCGGCACACTCACGGGCGTCTTCGCGATGATCGTGGACGAAACCGGCAGGGCCGAGGCGATCGTCCGCGCTTCGGGCGCGACTTGGGAGGGTGGCGGCTGGCGGCTCGAGAATCCCGTCACCGAGCCGCGTCAGCCCGGCGCACCGACCGACCTGACCTTCCTCGACACCCCGCTCGACCCCGTGCGTCTGCGCACGCAGCGCGACGCGACCTTCCGCCAGGCGCTGAGCTTCACGCAGGCGGGCGAGATCCTCGAGCACGGCGACCTGCTCGACCCGCGCACCGAAGCCGAGCTCACCCGCGTCCGGTTCGGCCGCTTCACGGTCATGCTCGCGAACCTGCTCGCGATCATCATCGTCTCGCCCTTCTTCCTGAACCGCCAGCCCGACGGGCTGCTCCAGCGCACGCTCCGAGGCACGCCCATCGCCATGCTCGCGCTGATGGGCGGCGTCCTCGGCTCATCCGCCGCGATCCCGGGACTCCCGCCCGCGCTCTCGGTCTTCCTGCCCGTCGCGATCCTCGCGCCCGTGGCTGTCACGGCGATCTCGTCGGTCAAGACCTGACCAGCGCCGCAGCTCCTCCCGCTCGATCACCGCCGCCCGGATCCGCGTCACGCCGAGCCGTGTCGCGAGCTCATCGAGCGTGCACGGCGGCGATCCATCGAGGCCCCACCGCATCGCGAGCACCTCGCTCGCCCCGACACGAGCGGGCGGCGTGAGCGTGGGCCGCCAGAACACCGAGGGCCGAAGCCGCAGCACATCGACCGAGGGCTGCGCACTCAGCAGCTGCCGCGCCTGCGACGCGCGATCGGCTTGCAGCTTCGCCGCGACCGGCCCCATCGCGACCGAGACCGCCGCCGCGAGCTTCGCGCCGCGGAAGGGCGACGCCCGATCGATCACGCGCCCGACGAGCGTGAGCGCGTCGCGCCAGGCGGACAGCGCCTCGCCGGGCCCAAGCGACTCGACCTCGCCGCACGCCGAATCGAGCGCCTTGATGACGGTCCCCCGCTGCGACTCGATCAGCGCCGATCGCAGCAACCCCGCCCATCGCAGGTCGGTCTCGACCCGATCGAGATCCGTCGCCCTGCCGACCGGCCCGTCGATCGACGCGATCGCCCGCGCCGCACGCCACCGCAGCAGGTGCATCGCCGTCGCCAGCGACCGCTCCGACCCGGCATCGATCGACGGCGCCGCCCGGGCCGCTTCGAGCTGCGCCGCGAGCGACGCGTGCGCCGTCACCCGCTCCGACACCGCCCGGACGACCGGTTCATCCAGCAGCGCGCGCACAAAACCGTCCGATTCGAAATCCGCCGATGCCGGCCCATCCAAATCAATCCGCCGAACCAGCCGCGTGCGCGCGCCGAGCACAATCCGCTTCACCCGCGCCTTCGCCGCGTTCGGCTCGCCCATCGCCTCGGCGATCCCGTCCCAGTCCTCGCCCCGGCAGAACGCCCGCAGCGCCGCCGTGCGCGCGCGGCCCGTCGATCGCCTCGGCGGATCAAAGATCGGTCGCCCGCCCTCCCGCTCGCGCTCCGCCGCGTCGTGCCGCTCAAGAAGAAGCCGCACGCCCTCGTGGCTCCGCCCGAACCGCTCCGCGAGCCGTTTCGCCGCCTGGTTGCGGTTGCAGCGGAACCGATCCGCGTACCGCCGCGCCCGCCGGATGATCTTCGCGCTCTCGGCGTCCGAGATCCGCGTCGTTTCAACCGCTCGCTCGATCGATTCACCGCTGCGGGCCGCGAAGGAAGCGCGCGCGCCGGGCGTCACAACGAGCCGGGGGTGCTTCGTCTCCGCGCGCACACGCCGGGCGACAAGACCGCCACGCCGCCAGCGATCGACGGTCTTGCGGCTGACACCCAGATCATCCGCGAGTTCGTCGAGCGTGCGCGAACCCTCGGGGCACTCGTCGAGCCGTAGCTTCGCGGATTCCGAGAGCCGCTCAACCAACGCCGACAGGTCCTGCAGCAGCTCCGCGCCCTCGACGACGTCGTCGCTCACCGCGTCCGGGCGGTAGCCGGTGACCCGGAACACGACCCACTCGAGCGGGTAGCCCGCGTCGGGCTCGATCTCGCCCGCCAGCGCCGCGGCCCGCTCGATCTCGCGGATCGTCGCCGCCCGCGCGCTGAACCGCAGGTCGGCCGCGAGGGCCGCGATCGGCTCGGATCGGATCTTCGGGAGCGGCGCCACGCGACCGCGCCTCAGAAGCTCGCGGCCGCCGCGGGCGCGAGCCAGTCGAGCGGCTTCGCCGGCGCGAGCCCCAGCGCCGCGACCTTCTCGGCGTACAGCTCCGCGCCCTGCCGGGCACGGTCATCGACCTCGTAGCGAAGCAGCTCGCCCACATACCTGCGAGCAAGATCGCCCGGCCAGCCCCGCTGCTCGGCGTACCGCGCGACGAGCCAGTCCAGCCGCATCGTGTTGCGACGACGCGTGCGGTCCAGAAGCACCGCGGCCGTGCGCACCGCGGGCGACTCGCGGTCCGCCGTCCGGCAGGCCCAGCAGGCGTAGAGGAAGGGCAGCCCGGTGTGCTCGTGCCACAGCTCGCCCAGGTCGATCTGGTGCGGGTAGCGGACAGCCGGGGGCGAGTCGGTCACGACCTTGTCGCCGATCAGCAGAACCGACTCGGGCCACGCCTCGGCCGGATCGGCGTTCTCCGCGGACGGCGTCCGCTCGCGGGCGTCGAAGTCGATGACCTTGGGCGTCACCCCGTGCAGCTCGTTGAGCAGGACCTGTGCGAGCGCGACCGACGTGTGGCTGTCGGTGTCGGCGTGGAGCGTCGTGATCTTCGAGGGCTCGACCGCGGTGTAGAGGCGCACGGTGAGCGTCGGTCCGTCGCAGCCGATCCCGCCCGCCGGGATCAGCGTCAGGGGCTCGGTCGCGCGGAGGACATCGATCATCGAGACGAGCCCGATGTCGGCCTCACCCCGCTCGAGCATGCCGCCGATGCGGGAGGGGACGACAGTGTCAAGGGCAAGCCCTTGGACACCCGCCAGCCCCTCGTTGAGCGGGGCGGCGTTGAGGAACGAGACCGAGGCGACGCGGGTGGAGTCCATGGGGATTTCTAGCGGGTTTCTCGACTTCGGGGCGGCAATCTGGGTGATCTGAGGCCGCCGATGCGGTTTTTTCAGATTGTGCATGCACTTCGCTGGTCGTCGACCGGCTTATCCGTATGTTCACGGTTGACGGGCAACCACGGTTGTCCCCACTCCCGAGCGGGGCTTGCGACGCACGCCACCCCTCGAATTCAGCGGGCCTCGGCTCGCACGGGTTCAGGGGCGTTTCAGGCTCACACCTCGAAAGACGGACTTCAACGGTCCTACCCACCCGGCGTCGGGTCCTCCAAGGCTCGGCGTCGATTCAAGAAATGAGCGTCTCCGACACAGTCGTCGAGTGGACGTGGGAACGCCAGGGCGACCTTTCGGGTCGCCTTGTTGCGTTTTGGGGTGGTTGTGGTGTTGGGTGCGTCGCGGTGGTTGTGTGTTGGGTGAGCTTGCTTTTTCCCCAGCTTACGCTGGGGGCTCGTTTTAGTTGTTGTTGCCGTCGTCCGCGGACTCGTTCTGGGTCCGCTCGCGGAGGCCCAGGGCGTTGACGAGGAGTTCGCGCTCGAGGCGTTCGAGGGGCTGGGTGCGTTCGCGCATGGGCTCGAGGTCGAAGTGCCACTCGGTGACGTGCTCGAAGCTGATCGGCGAGAGGTCGGCGATCAGATCGATGCCCGGGTATTCGCGGATGGGGGCGTAGGCCTTCTTGCCGGTGCGGATGGGCTCGTAGCCGTCGAGGCGGAGGCGGACGTCGTAGACGCCGTAGTACTCGAAGGTGGCTTCGGCGGGCGTGACGCCGATCTCGGAATCGTTGAGCCAGACGCGGGCGCCCGGGGGCTCGGAGGTGACTCGGATGATGCGCTGGTTGGGCTGGGAGCAGGCGGCAAGGAGGCTGAGGGCCAGAAGCACTGGCGGCAAGAGCCCCAGTGACGCCCACCGCTTCGCCCCACAGCGCGTGGTCATCGACGGTCTCCGGTGCTGACGAGTTCTTCGGGGGTGTCGGCCGACGCGTTGCCCGGCAGGTCGTCGAATTCGTCGCCGCGGAACAGATTGCCGAGGTACGTCCGCTTGACGAGGTCGTCGTTGATGAGCTCTTTGGGCGTGCCCTCGGCGAGGACGCGGCCGGAGTCGATGATGTAGGCCCG
The DNA here is from genome assembly GCA_038746265.1 of Planctomycetota bacterium. GTDB lineage: Bacteria > Planctomycetota > Phycisphaerae > Phycisphaerales > UBA1924 > JBCBKP01. The sequence continues at coordinate 30,691 of JBCDKU010000017.1, read as the reverse complement.
GTCGCAGACGCGGAGGGTCTGCTGGACGTTGTGGTCGGTGATGAGGCAGGCGATGCCGCGCTCGGTGAGGGCCCGGATCTCGCGCTGCAGGTCTTCGACGGCGATCGGGTCCACGCCCGAGACGGGCTCGTCGATGAGGATCAGCTTGGGATCGGTGACGAGGGCGCGGGCGATCTCGAGCTTGCGGCGTTCGCCGCCCGAGCAGGTGCGGGCGGGGTCGCGGCGTTTGTGAGTGAGGCCGAACTGCTTGAGCAGGTCGTCGGCTTTCTTCTTGCGTGCGGCGCGGCCGAGCCCGGTGGTCTCGAGAATCGCGAGCAGGTTCTGCTCGCAGGTCATCCGCTGGAAGGCGGACGGTTCCTGAGAGAGGTAGCCCATGCCGAGCCGTGCGTGGCGGTACATGGGCAGGCCCGTGACTTCCTGTCCGTCGAAGAAGACCTGGCCCGCCTCGGCCTCGATCATGCCGATGGTCATGCGGAAGCTGGTGGTCTTGCCGGCGCCGTTGCGTCCGAGCAGGCCGACGATCTCGGCCTCGTTGACGCGGAGGGAGACACCGTTAACGACGGTGCGTCCGGTGTAGGACTTCTTGAGGTTTCGGGCCTCGAGGAGGGGCATCTGGAGAGTTTACGCGGGGCCGGGGGTGTCTGCGTGATCGCGGTCGGGCGGGGTGGATCCGACCAACCAGGTGGCGACACGCGTCGTTCTCGTCAGCGACACGAGCAGCACCACGCTGCAAAGGGAAAGTATGACCGCGAAGAAGAGCGAGAGCCAATCGAGTTCGTCCGCGAGCAGCGGCCGATTCGAAGGACCGGCCAACACAGAATTGATCGCAGCGATCCAAAGACTCACCGATGCCAATAGAAACCAAAGAAGCAGCGGAGCAGCCGCGATTCGAAGTATCGGCACGAAGGTCTGAACGAGCATCACACGACGTTCCTCAGGACTGTAAGAGGGCTTTGGCGAACGATGGCCTCCAAGAAACTCTTCTGTGAGCTCGAGCCCGCATTCCGGACAACCTGGTTGCACGAGCCCGGCAATCTCATAGCGACAATTGGGGCAACGCAACGACTTGACAATCGGAACGAACAGCCGCGAGAGCGGGGCTGCGAACGCCAAGAAGAGCAGGGCGAACCCAACCTGAACACCTCCGGCGATAATCCTCGCGCCGTAGTAGCCCATCCAGAGAAGATCGCCGTCCATGATTCCTTCGCTCAGCCACCAGACCAGCATTCCTGTCCCCACTGAGAGCGGGACTATCGCGCAGACACGAAGGGCGATTGCGACGGCCCACCTTCTGCGGACGATCTCAGAGGCATCGGGGATCATGCGATGAAGATACGTCCGTCGCGAGAACCAGTTTCACCGGATCTCGGGTCGTTACCTGTTCGGCGGGTCGACCGGCTTGCTACCCTCTTTTATGGATTCTGAGCGCAAACGCGGCGATCTGCTCGCGGTGTGGGTGGTTGCCGGTGTGCTCGGGTTGTCGCTCGTGATCGTCGGCGTCGGGTACGTCGGATCCGGGTTCTCGATCGAGACGCACGCCGAGGGGGGTGTGATCGAGACGCTGCAGATCGTCGTGTGGTCACTCGCGTTCCTCGTCGGCGCGTTCGCGATCCCGCGGAGCGAGGTGCCGCGGGCGCGGCTGCTGGCCCGCTGGCTGGCGTTCTTGGCGGCGCTGGCGATCGTCCGTGAGCTCGACCTGCACGAGATGGCGAATCCCGACGTGCTCGGGGACTGGGGCGTGCACTACCGGATCGACTGGTGGCTGAGCGCCGAGGCGCCGGTGCTGCCTCGGGTCGCGTGGGCGGCGGTGTTCATCGGGATCGCTCTGCTGCAGCTGTGGCTCTTTGCGCGGACGGGCCCCAACCCGGTGCGGGCGCTGCGTGAGGGCGATCTCTCGGCGTGGCTGCTCGTGGGGAGCATCGGGCTGCTCGGGGCGGGGTCCGTCGCGGACGATCTGCTGCGAGGGATGCTGCCGCGGGAGCCCCTGCAGGCGTTCGAGGAGATCGCCGAGCTTGTCGGTGTGACGCTGTTTTTGGGATCGGTCGTGGCTCGGCTGCGGCCGTCAGGCGTCCTGCCGCGGCTCGGGATCGGGCGCGTCCCGGCGAGCGCGTAGCGAGGCGGGGAGCTTGGGCGTGAGCAGGTAAGCCACGGTTGGGGCGAAGACGGCGCACGCGAAGAACAGGCCACCGAGCGTGATGAAGCCCAGCGCGAACGTCGAGAAGATGTAGACCTCGGGGACGTCGAAGCCCTCTTCGAACATCGCGGCGATCATCCCGAGCGTCGGGATCGCGAAGGCGACGGCCCCGAGGAACCCCAGCACGCGGACCACGGCGGTCAGGATCTGCTTCTGGCGGACGGTGGCGAAGATCAGGCGTTCTTCGAGGGGGCGTGATTCGATGCCGCCCGGGGCCTCACCCATGAACTCGGGCGGGAGCGGGACGCCGCACTCGGGGCAGCGGGGCTCGGTGAGACCCTCGATGCGGTAATTGCAGGCGGGGCAGCGGATCTTGGGATTGGCGGGGACGAACCAGCGGGCGACGAGCGGGGCGGCCGCGAAGATGCCGAGGCTGCCCGCCCACAGGAAGATCGTGAGCACCGGGAAGATGACGTAGGGCTCGACGTCGTTCTGGCCCTCTCCGATGATGTCGAGCACCGCGAACACCGCGACGATCCCGAGGAAGACGATCGTCGGCAGGAACGGGATGAACGCGAGCATGCGCACGACCGCAGTGATGGTCATGCGGCGTCGGAGCATCTCGGAGGCGTCGGGGACCATGGCGTGGGGTGGTTAGTCGGGATCGGGGGGCTTTGGTTTCGCGGCGTCTTCATCGAAGTATGCCGCAGGATGAGCAAGCCCGCATTCGCTGCAGCGGTGTCCGACAGCGCCGGCGAGGTCGTGCTTGCACCTCGCGCACCGCACCGCGCCTCGCCGTAGCGGCAAGATCCACGAGGCGATCCGGTCGGGGAAACAGAGAAAGGCCGAGGCCGGCGCTGCGATCGCCGCGTCGGACCAGGCAAGAATGAGATCGAGCGTGCCGACCAAGTTGCCCGTCAGCGGGAGGAGCACGACGTAGTTCAAACGGGTGGTGATCACCCAGGCAAGCACAAGCAGAAGCACAAGGCCGGCGACACGGAACACGGCCGAGGCCCAGAATCGCACCGCAACGACCTGATGGACCAATGGGATCATCTGGTTGGGTATGGCCTACTGCCCGAAAAGGTTCCGCTGCGCGAACATGCCCTTGCCCTCGAAGTAGGCCAGGGCTTCCTCGGTGGTTTTGAAGATCGCGGTCGAGGTCTCGGTGATGAAGGGGCTCGGGGGCTTGGTGGGCTTCCAGACGACGTAGACCTCTTTGGTGTGCTCGAAGGCGTGCTGGAGCTCGCGCTCGACGCCCGAGGACAGGCCCGGGATGGCCTTGCCGTCCTGGCCCGGGAGCTCGGGGATGTAGCTGACGATCATGTCTGCCTGGTCGATGAGCTTGAAGTCCCGCATGTAGATCTGGCCGTCCACGTCGCCCGCGATATCGAGCACCTCGCGGACGGAGACGCGGAGGCGTTCGGTGGTGTTGGTGCTGCCTCCGAAGAGGTGCGGGGTGACGTCGAGGTACTGGTCGATGTTGCCCTCGCGGGCGGCCTCGAGGGCGCGGTCGAGCAGGAGCTTCTCATCGACGTCGCCCGGGTCGAAGGTAATGAAGTGCTCGGCGAGCGCGGCCCGGAAGGTATCGATCTCGGCGAGCACGTCGGGCATGTCCACGACGTGGCTCATCGGGAAGCTCGGGTAGACCTTCCGCATGTCGGGGCGGCAGATGAGTCGGAAGGTCGTCTGCACGGTGTCAGAGTGGCGGCCCCGCGCCATGATGTAGAACTGCGAGCCCGGGATCGCCTGGCTCAGCAGTTCCGTCGCGAGCAGCTCTTCCTCGCGCCAGACCATGCAGTCCTTGAGGGTCGCGTCGATGTCGTGCTCGGCGTGGAGGCGGTGGTGGACCATCTCGATGTTGTCCACGAGGCAGATGAGCAGGTCGGGCTGGAGCTTCTGGACCTGATCGAAGTCGAAGGCGCTGAAGAGGCCGTGCCGCCAGCGGAAGGTGGCGTGCGTGTTGACGATCATGTGCTCGGCGTCGCGGCCGTCGGCGATGACGTCCTTGAACGCGGCGCGGCGGAGCGAGTTGAGGCGCGAGAGCGGGAGGTTGAGGATGGTCCCCTTCTTCACGTCCGGGGCTTCCTCGTACATGATGTCGCCGACGTTGAAGAGCTCGACGGTCTCGCCCTGCTGACCCGCGAAGTCCACGACTTGCTTGAGGTAGGGCTTCTTGTCCATCCCGACCTGGCCGGTGACGATTGCGCGCATGGGGCTGCCTCCTGAGAGTCGATCGTAGCGGCGTCAGCGCCCGATCAGCTTGAAGCGGAAGAGCTTGTAGGCGTTCGCGGGCGGTGCGCCGCCGGGCAGGAAGGGGCTCTCGATGTGGATCTGGGCGCTGGTGACGAGGCCCGTGCCGTCGGCGGCGATCGCGAAGCTATCGGGCCAGGCGAGGTCGGCCGAGCCCGCGACGTCCACGAGGTCGGCGCCGGGGCGTGTGACGTCGAGCGCGGTCACGGCGTCGCGCGCGAGCGCGGAGAAATAGATCGTGCGCCCGTGATAGAGCATGCCGTCGGTCATGACGGTCTCGCGGACGCGCTCGACGCGGGACGCGAGCTGCTCGTCGGTGAGGCCCGGGCTGAGCAGGTCGCTGAGACTCGCGCGGTAGAGGGTCCTGCCCGTGATCGCCTGCCAGTAGAGGTCGCGGCGGTCGTGGTCGAGGGCGATGCCGTCGGAGTGGATCTGCGGGACGTCGCCCGCTGGCGTGAGCCACGCCTCGCCGCCGATCTGCGGGACGAAACCCGGGTCGGTCGTCGTGAGCGGGTGCTCGGAGAGCAGACGGCGCGCGTCGCCCGTGACAAGGTTGACGACGATGATCGCGCCGAGGCCCGAGTCGGTGATGAAGGCGTGCTCGGTGTCGATGTCGATGCGGACGTCGTTGAGGTAGCTGCCGGGCGGGGTGATGGTGTCGTCGAAGCTGTAGACGCGCTCGACAAGGTCGCGGCTCGGGTCGATGCGGACGAGCTTGGGCCCGCCCGCGACGGGGCCGTTGAAGCCCGGCGCGGCGGGGTCGAGCACCCAGAGCCGACCCAACCGATCGGCGTGCACGGACTGCACGCAGACCCACCGGCTCGACGGGTCGCGGCCCTCGGACCAATCCTGCCAGGTCGCGTCGGGATAGGGACGGGGCGAGCCGTCGATCAGTTCGGCGACCTGGATCGGGGCTCGCTCGTTCCAATCGGGGTAGTTCACGAACACCCGCTCGCGCGCGGGCGACGCGAGCGCGGCGACACCCGTCCAACGGTGGCGGGCGTCGGTCGCGAAGAGCTCGAGGCCGGAGGAGGACGGGGACGCGCCGCACCCTGAAAGCCGGGACGCGAGCGCAGCGACCGAGAGGAGCCCGAGCGTAGTTGTGATCTTGCTCATGGGTCGGAAGATACCGCGCCGCCCGGTGCCGTCTGGTTGCTCGGCTGGGACGAGCTGAAGATGCTGCCGCCGTCCCGCTTTCCGGCTGCATCGACCCACTTGCGGAACGGATCGCGGATGCCGACGGAGTTGTTGTCGATTCCCCGCGCGCGGAGCTCGAGCGATTGCGCAGCCTCGGAGACAATGCGGCCGTACTGATCGAGGATGATGCCCTTGACGACAGGAACGAGCGTCTTGGCGAGCGCGCGGAGGACGGGATTCTCGACGAGCCCGTCGAGCATCGCGTGGGCCGTGGGCTCCAGACCGCGCCATGCCCTCTCGGGGCTCGGCCGGATCATGACCCAACGGACGTCACGGCTGATCGGGGTGGGGAGGATTTCGGCGGCCTGCTCGCGGGTGAGGCCCAGCGGGAGAACATCTTGCAAGAGCTCGGGCGTGATGAGCTCGAACAGGATGTCGCGGAACCCTCGTCTGCCCTTCGAGCCTGACTGCTGGACCTCGTCCATCCAGTCAAAAATCTCCGCCTGCTGGGCCTCGCTGAGCTCGTCCCACTGAAGGTTGAACTTTGCCCGCCCGACGCGCTCGGCACTGTCCTGACGGACTTGCTCGCGCTGCGCGTCGCTCTCAACACTTCGGTACTCCACAGAGATGAACGAGCGTTCGACACCTTCCTCGCTCTGTACGACAGTCTCGACGACCTCAAGCACGGCGTCGGGATCGAGCCGCTGCGAGATCTGTTCTCGCGCAGAGACGACTTCCTCCTCGATCACCCGCTGCAGGGGTGCCGGCGTTGGATCATCCTTCCCGAGAACGATTGCGAGAGTAATGCCGCCCTCGATGGGCTCGGCATCATCTCGGGGTATAGCTCGAGCGCCGGCACGATCGACCGCGCGCTGCGCACGCTCCGCGGCGGTCTCGGCAAGGTTGACGGCACGTCCGGCGTTGCGCTCGGAGGCCGCGTATGCGCGGATGTGTTCCATCTCGCCGGCGTACAGGTTGAGCGACTCCCACATCGGCGGCCAGGAGCTCTGCTCGAGCAGCATGACGCGCGGTCCGCAGCCGGTCAGCATGAGGGCGAGAAGCACGAGCAACGAGGATCGGATCATGCCCGATGGTAGTTGGGAGCGGCCGCGCGGTAGTCTCGTGGAAAGCGAAGGGAGCTTGGCATGAACCGGAAAGCGGGTGCGGCGACGGGCGTGATCGTGGCGGGGAGCGTGCTGACGGCGTGGGCGGTGCAGCCGGCCAAGAAAGCCGACACGAATCCGGGCGAGGCGTACGCGACGGCCTTTATGGGCGGCATGGGCGGGGCCGGCATGGAGGCGTGGCAGGACTCGCTCACGCCCGGGCTCGGGCACGATGTCATCCGGCAGTTCGAGGGCGACTGGAGCGTCAGGATGACCTCCTACCCCGGGCAGCCGAACGAATCGCCCATGGGCTCATACGAGAGCGAGAACCGGATGGGGTTCAACGGGCTCTACCTCGAGATGCGGGGCGAGGGCGAGATGTTCGGCAAGCCCGCGGAGTCGCTGCTGGTCATGGGTCACGACAAGCTGCGCGGCCTGTTCACGCTGACGATGTTCGACGCGGTTTCGCCCTCTCCCAGGCTGCTCAAGGGCAACATGAGCATCGATGGGACGACGATCTCGTTTGTCGGCGAGATGGATGAGCCGCTCACGGGCGAGGTCGGGAAGTACTTCATGGCGAAGTGGTCGATGGACGGACCGGACCGCTACGTCTACCGACACTACGAGATTCTGTATGGCGACCCGTTCCTCGTGGTTGAGGCGGTGGCGACGCGGAAATGATTCGGTCGGTCACGGTGGGACGGGCATGCTGCTCGTCCTGGGTTAGCGCGGTTCCTGCGAAGACGAGCTGGAACCCCGTCCGGCTTGGTCTCCCGAGGGGTCGGAAGCGGCTCCGGCTGGATCGCTCGATTCATCGCTGAAGACCTTGCCCCCGTCTTCCTTGCCCGCCGCTTCGACCCAGTCCTCGAAGGGGTCCTCGATGCCGACCGAGTTGTGGTCGATTCCGCGGGCGCGGAGCTCGAGGACCGTCGCGGCGTCGGCGATGACCTCGTCGTACTTGTCGAGCACAAACCCCCGCGCGACGGGCACGAAGGCGTGCGCGAGCGGGCGGAGCAGGGGATTGGTGATGTACTGGTCGATGACCTTGTGGCTCGCGGGCTCGAGGCCCGACCACGCCCGCTCGGGGCTCGGGCGGATCATCACCCAGCGGACGTCCTTCGCGACTGACTCGGGGAACAGCTCGGGCGCCTGCTCGCGCGTCAGCGCGAGCGGCATCAGGCGTTCGAGCAGCTCGGGCGTCATGATCTCGAGCAGCGCATCCCGCAGACGGCGCCGCTCCTCGGCGCTTTCGGCTTGGGCGGCCTCGAACTTCGCGGCCCACTCTGCCTTGGCGGCCTGGAGCGCCGATTCGATCTCGGCCGCTTCCTCTGCGGTGAGCTCGGAGTACGACTTGCCGAAGCGGCGGCGGGCGGCGTCCTCGCGCCGCTGCGTGTCCACGGCCTCGATGTACTCGGAGAGCTTGTACTTCTCGCCGTCCACGTAGATCGTCGGCTCCTCCGACCCGCCGCCCGACGTCGCCTGCACCCGATCGAGGCTGTCCTCGTCGAGCTCCTCGGCGATCTTCTTCTTGATGGTCACGACCTCGCGGTCGATGACCTCCTTGAGCGGAGCGGGCGTGGGGTCGTCGGCCCCCACCACAACGACCAGCCGCACGCCGCCCTCGATGGGCTCGACGTCCTCTCGGGGCTTGGGCTCGTCGGCGCGCTGGACGGCGCGGTCGGCCTTGCGCTGGGCGTCGATCGCGAGGGCGATCGCGCGGCCAGCGTTGACGTCGCCCGAGGCGAGGGCGCGGTTCGTGGGCTCGTCGCCCGCGTAGAGGTTGAGCGACTCCCACGACGCGGGCCAGCTCGACTCGGCGAGGATCTCGGCCGCGGGCCGGCAGCCGGCGAGGGACGCGGCCAGCAGCGTCAGCCCGATCAGGGCGGTGCGCGGGCCTGTGGATCTTCTTTCGGGCAAGGCGTCGGCTCCTGCTGGTCGGCTGCTGGCCCCTCGACGACCGCGTTTGGCGTCAAGCCAGACTACCCTCGGTCTCACGCACGCACCAGGGAAATTGGGGGCCCAGCATGTCGATCCTCGTTGACGCGAACACCAAGGTCATCTGCCAGGGCATCACCGGCGCGTTCGGCGCGGTGCACACCAAGGGCTGCTTCAACTACGGCACCCAGATCGTCGGCGGCGTGACCCCCGGCAAGGGCGGCACCAAGGACGCCAACGGGCTGCCGATCTTCGACACCGTCCAGCAGGCCGCGGAGGCGACCGGGGCCGAGGCGACGATGATTTTCGTCCCGCCGCCGTTCGCGGGTGATGCCGTCCTTGAGGCCGCCGACGCGGGGCTCAAGCTCATCGCGTGCATCACCGAGGGCGTGCCGGTCAACGACATGGTGACCGTCCGCGCGAAGATCGACCAGATGAACATCGAGGCGGGACTCAAGCCCGACGCCAATGGTCGTATCGGCATGGCCGGTGCCCGCTACACGCTGATCGGCCCGAACTGCCCGGGCGTGATCACGCCGGGCCCGAAGACGGGCGAGGACACCGCCGAGAGCAAGTACACCAACGCGGGCTGCAAGATCGGCATCATGCCGGGCTACATCCACACGCACCGCAGCGAGGCGAAGACCGGCAAGACCGTCGGCATCGTCAGCCGCTCGGGCACGCTGACCTACGAGGCGGTCTTCCAGACCAGCCAGCTCGGGCTCGCGCAGTCCACCTGCGTCGGCATCGGCGGCGACCCCGTCCGCGGCATGGACCACATCGACTGCGTGAAGATGTTCCAGGACGACCCCGACACCGACGGCATCCTCGTCATCGGCGAAATCGGCGGCTCCGACGAGGAGGCGTGCGCCGCGTTCATCAAGGAGCACGTGACCAAGCCCGTCGCGGGCTTCATCGCGGGCAAGACCGCGCCCCCCGGCAAGCGGATGGGCCACGCCGGCGCGATCATCTCGGCCGGCGCCGGCGGCGTCGCGACGGGCACGGCCGACTCGAAGGTCGAGGCGCTGGAGGCCGCGGGAGCGGTGGTCGCGGCGACGCCCTCGGAGATGGGGAAGGCGATGGTGGAGGCGATGGGGCTGTAGGTGAATCGCAGACCAAGATATCGTGCCGCCAACTATCCCTCAGAAAGTCGACATGCGGAGGATGCCGAGGCATTCCTCAAGCATGCTCAGTCCTTCTGGGACGCCGAGCAAGCAAATGCAGATCGAATTCATCGACGACGCCAACTGCTGGTGGGCTTCACACTCTCAGCTATTGGCGTGCTGGGAGCGGCGGCATCAGTGGTCCTCCCCGTACTAGATCGCCCGGCCGAGCAGTTCGTTGTAGGTCTTTCGGTGATCGTCTCGGCGTCATACTCGTATGCGTTCCCGCTTTGGTATCAGAACAATCGTCGGTTGTTGATGCTATCAGTCGCGGGACTAGCGCTTAGCGAGCTCCTACTCGTCCTTGGGGCGTTTAGCTCCGTGGAGCAGCGAGGTATGGCCCACGCCATCTCGTTCGGGTGCTTGTTGGGTTGTGCTCTGACTGCTCTCATCTGGCTCGCTACAGCAGGACACTACTTGCTTGGCTCACGGCAACGAGACGACGGCGAGGAAACGGCGACCTGGACTATCTATGACCTTCCACCCGAGGCAGACTGGACCGCATCAGGGTGGTTCTTACTCTCGCAAAGGCGTGCCCTAGCAGCATTTGACGTGCTGTCTGAGAGTCAACTTTCTCTGTTCTTCCGGCAGTACGAGGCAGCCGCCAGCTTGCTAGCTCGAAATCACGAGCTCCGGCAACAAGTCCGAACGGCACAGAGTTCGCTGAGCGCAGCATCGGTTCAAGTTGCTGTTTGTATCTTTCTGGCCGTTCAAGTTCGACTCTTGGTAACGCCGACAGATACGATCAAAGTGGAGCTAGAAGCCTATGACCAAGCTGCACACGAAGACGAAGTCAGTACCGAAGCCAACCAAGGCGTGTCAGTCCTCCTCCTTGAAGCGGCTTAAGGCGTCTGCACACTCAAAGACCAGCGCGTCGGCGATCGTTTCCCACACTGTCCGAGCGGTCGTTGGAAAGAAGAAGAAGCAGTAGTCTCCTATCGGCAATATGCCCACCACCCCCATCGTCTACCACTCCCCCTTCGGCCACACCAAGGTCCTCGCCGAGCGGATCAAGATCGGCGTGGAGTCCGTTGAGGGGTGCTCGGCGCCGCTGATCGAGGTCTCGGAGCTGCCGCCGGCGGACCCTGAGACCAAATCGCTCGGCGGGCGCTGGGCCGAGCTCGACGCGGCGGACGGCATCGTCTTCGGCTGCCCGACCTACATGGGCTCGGTGACCGGGCCCTTCAAGACGTTCATGGACACGTCGGGCGCGGTCTGGTTCAGGCAGGGCTGGCGCGACAAGCTCGCGGGCGGCTTCACGAACTCCGGCGCCCCCGCGGGCGACAAGTACGGCGCCCAGATCGCGATGGCGACCTTCGCCGCCCAGCACTCGATGCTCTGGGTGCCGCTGGGCCTGTCCGGCGAGAAGGACCTCAACCGCCTCGGCGGCTCCTTCGGCCCGATCGCGCACTCGGAGAACGGCCCCCCCGATGAAACGCCGCCCGAATCCGACCGCAGGACTGCGGAAGAATTCGGGCGGCGGTTTGGGGGCATTGCGGTGCGGTGGTGCAGCTACGGGACTTAATAACCAGCGCTGACCGAATTAGGGCCCGGTTGCGGCGTTAAAGTCGGCCGTGTAAGCGAAGAGGTCAGAGATGTTTGTAACGCCGTTGCAGTTGTAATCCGCACGAGCGAGACCGCTCGTCTGATCGGCGATGAAGCTGTTCATGTCATCCATGTCAACGTCACCGTCGCCGTCCCAGTCCGCGTTCTCGATGGACATCGCCAAATCATTGAGAGCATCACGATCTTCCTGGTCGATATCGCCGTCGAGATCGGCGTCCTGCTGGACGACGTAGCTTGCATCTTCGATCGTCGCGTCAGCGGGCGAGTCGCAGAAATCGGTCTTGCGAACGACGCCGTCGCCATCTGTGTCGCCGAAGATGCCGGCATCGACCGGTGTGCCGGTGAGCAAGTCGAGCAGATCCCGCTCATTGAAGGTCGTTCCACTCTGCGGGAAACTGTTCGGCCAATCGGGATCCGGCGCGTTCTGTTCCGCCTCCTCAAAATCACCGAAGCCAAGATCACCGTTCAGATCAAGGACCGCTGCGACCTCAAAGTACGCCTCCGGGATCTGGAGTTCCTCGGACAGATCGAAGAAATCGTTGGCGTCCACGTCGCCATCGTTGTCCCAATCGAGGTTGTTCGGGGGAACGTTTACATCGACGAGATTGCCAAGGTCGATGGAGTTAAATCGCAGGTCGTTGTTCGTATCCAGTTGGCGATCTGTGAACACGTATACACCGGCAGCCGCGATGGCGTCTGCATCGAGTGATGTCGATGCAGTACCCGACACGCGGTAGCCCGTGATCTCCATCGTGCCCGGATCGATAACCGGTGTGAGATTATCAAGGTCCATGCCGTTCGCAGTGATGACACCGGTGGCCACGACGTCAAGTCCGGTCGATGTCGGCGCTACCACAACAATGAGCTGTCGTTCGACGAGGCCGACTTCGGGATCAGACGTGGCCGGCGTGAGGTCCTCGATCGTCATTGTCGGTGGATCGATCACCCCTTCGTAGGTCGCGCTGCTGATCGTCCCGCTGGTGACGCTGAACGCGACATCCGCGATCGGTGTCGCGGTGCCCGTGATCCCCGCATTTGTTACGCTCGATACGCAGTCTTCGAACTCTTCTTCGAGCACCTCGAATTCGGTGACGCTCTTTACACTACTTGATGTCATGATCGTGTAGCCCGTCGATGTTCCTGTGAAACTGGCAGACCCCGACGCGCTCGCCTCACTCAGTCCGCCAAATGCACTCGCGGTCCCCGAGCTTTGCGATGCACTGACCATGACACTACTTGTCGGAAATGGGCCGGGCGCGCTGTTTATGACCGGATTCGTTGTGAGCGGGCTCGGCTTCGAATCGGTATCGAAGTCCGAAGCGTCACCGCAATTGAGTGCACTGCACGAGCCCGCGGAGATCTCCATTGTCGTTCGACTCGAAGTCGCTGCGGCCGTCGCCGTGCCGCCTGCCAGGGCTGTGGCTGAGCCGTACTGCAGCCCAGTACCCTGTACGGTGAGCGTGAAATCGAAATCGATCTCGACCGTTGACTTGAAGCCGGTAGCGAGCGTTGAGCCGCCGGCACACGTGCTGAGTTGAGCGGAAGCAGAATTCGTTGCCAGGCCGGCCGTTGCAACGAGAGAGAGCAGCGAAACAGAATGATTGCGCATAAAAATCCCTTCTTTGGAAAAACACAAGCATCACGCGATGCATCCAATCCAGACTATGACGCCAGAAACACCTGATTCCAACCCAAAAAATGAGATTATTAGGGCTTATTCCCAGTAGATTTCCTTAGTGTTTCGTCTCCATGAGTTTACATCGATTTTGAATTTTTCCCCACGCATTCGCATGGAGTGATCTGTGAGCACGCGACGCATCCTCATCCTCGGCTCCACCGGCTCCATCGGCACGCAGACGCTCGACGTCGTGCGCCACCTCAACGCGCTGCGCGATCGGGGTGTGAGCGCGAAGCGATTCGAGATCGTCGGTCTCGCCGCGGGGCGCAATACCGAGCTGCTTCAAGAGCAAGCCGCGGAGTTCGGTGTCGAGAACGCTTTCGCGGCGTGCGATGACGCGGGCTGCGCGGAGCGGCTTGTCCGCGAGGTCGAGTGCGACATGGTCGTGGCGGCGATCAGTGGGTCGGCGGGGCTTCAGTCCACGCTCGCGGCCGCGGAGCTCGGGCGGGACATCGCGATCGCGAACAAGGAATCGCTCGTCGCGGCCGGCAAGCTCGTGACCGGGGCGTGCTTCGCGTCGGGTTCGCGGCTTTACCCCGTGGACTCGGAGCACGCGGGCGTGTGGCAGGCATTGATGGGCGTTGTCGGCCCCGACGCGGCGTACCCCGTCAGAACGCTGCCCGCGTCGGTTGAGCGGGTCGTGCTGACGGCGTCGGGCGGGCCTTTCCGGGGCAAGCGGCCCGACGAGGTCGCCGAGGCGACGGTCGAGCAGGCGCTCGCGCACCCGAACTGGTCGATGGGCGCGAAGAACACGATCGACAGCGCGACGCTCATGAACAAGGGTCTCGAGCTGATCGAGGCGCGGTGGCTCTTCGGCGTCGGCAACGATCGGCTCGACGCGATCGTGCAGCCGACCTCGGTCGTGCACGCGATGATCGAGATGGCCGACGGCTCGACGATCGCGCAGATGTCCGCGCCGGACATGCGGACGCCCATCCAGCTCGCGCTGATGCGCGGCTCGATCGTCGAGAGGCCCGCGCGGCTCGATCTCGTCGAGCTCGGCGAGCTGCGGTTCGAGCGCGCAGACCCCGGGCTCTACCCCGCGCTCGGGCTCGCGAAGCGCGCGATCGACGAGGGCGGGACGGCCGGCGCGACGCTCAACGCGGCGAACGAACTCGCGGTCGAGGCGTTCCTCGGGAAGCGGATCCGGTTCCGCGAGATCGTGCGGCTCACGGCGGACGCGATGGACGCGGCGCCCGCGCGGCCAGTGAACGAGCTCGGTGATGTGCTCGATGCGGCGCGGCTCGCGCGCGAGCATGTCGAGCGTGGCATCTCGGCGCTGAGTTGAGCGACGACGACGATCGGAACCCCCAGCTCGCGCTGGGGGCTCGTGGCGTGTTAGTCCTTATCGATGCGATCGACTTCGCTTGCCGAGAGCGCGCGGCGTTGCGAGCCGTAGAGGGCCCGGCGCTTGCGCTTCGGCTTGGGCTCGGTCTGCTTGTCGGCGGGCTTGGACTGCTCCGCGTTGGGCTTGCCGTTGGCCGAGGGTGCCGGGGCGTCGTCCCTGGGCTTGCTCTCGGCCTTCTCGTCGCTGGCCGAATCGCTCTCGCCCTCGCCGTCACCCTTGCCGCGGCCTCGGCGGCCGCGCCTGCGGCGGCGACGCTTCTTCTTGCCGCCGAAGTCACCGTCGCCGTCATCAGACGATGAATCGTCCGAGGACTCGGCTTCGTCAGATGTCGCTTCCTTCTTCGCCTCGGGCTCGGCGTCGTCCTTCTTGGCCGTTTCGGGCTTCTCGTCGGGCTGCTGCTGATCCTGCTGGTCCGCCTGATCGTCGCCCGACTTCTTCCCGCGGCGGCGGCGACGGCGGCGCTTCTTCTTGCCGCCACCCTCGCCCTCCTCGGGCGGCAGATCAAGCTCGGCGTCCTTTTCTGCCTCGGCTTCCTCGCGGGCGGTCGCGGCCTCGGCGTCGGCCTTGGCTTGCTCCTCGACCTCAGCCTTGACGTCGGCCGCGAAGGACTCGTCGCCCGATTCGGCGGGCTCGATCTTCCACCGCTCGGTCTTGGGCGCGGGCTTCTTCTTGTTCAGCTTCTCGGTGTCGATGGGCGAGCCGTTCGCGTCGTAGGCGTACAGCACCACGCGGCCCGGCGGCACGGAATCCGAGATCCGCACCTCGACCCCTTTGCCTGACTCGCGCTCGATGCGTCCGAGCGTCTGGCGGCCCTGGCTCAGCAGCGCGCCGGCGACCCACGGGCTCACGACGAGCTCGACGGACTGGACCTTGTCGAGCTCGAGCAGCGACGCGAGGTCGCGCAGGCCCTGGCCCGCGACCGACGCGGGCCGCTGGACCAGGCCGCGGCCGTCGCAGCGCGGGCAGGTCGCGAAGTGCTGCTGCTCGAAGCTGCCTCGCATGCGCTGGCGGGTCATCTCGAGGATGCCGAAGCGGCTGATCGGCAGGATCGTGGACTTGGCCTTGTCGTAGCTGAGTCGCCGCTCGAAGCGTTCCTCGATCTTCCTGCGGTGCGACGACTGCCGCATATCGATCAGGTCGCAGATCACCAGCCCGCCCAGATCGCGCAGCCGCAGCTGGCGGCAGATCTCATCGACCGCCTCGACGTTGGTCTTGTACGCGTTGGTCTCGGCATCGCGTGCAGAGCGGCTCTTGCCCGAGTTCACGTCGATCGCGACGAGCGCCTCGGTCTGCTCGATGACAAGCCGCCCGCCCGAGGGCAGCGGCACCTCGGTCGCGTGCATGAGATCGAGCTGTTCCTCGACGCCGAACGCGTGGAAGATGGGCGAGCCGCCCGCGTAGTGCTCGAGCTTGGCGTCGGTCTTCGGGGCGGCGATCGAGAGGAACGCCGACACACGCTTCAGCGCCGACTCGTGATCGATCACGACGCGCGCGACGTCGCTCGTGAGCTCGTCGCGGATCGTGCGCAGGAGCAGGTCCGACTCGCTGTAGAGAAGGCGCGGCCCGCCACCCCGCTTGCGGCGGCGCTCCATGTCGGACCAGAGCCGCTTGAGGTAGGACAGGTCGCGCTTCACCTCGGTGATCGACCGGTCGAAGCCCGCGGTGCGGAGGATGAAGCCGAACCCCTCGGGCAGGTCGAGCTGGTCGAGGATCTTCCGCATGTCGCGGCGCTGATCCTCGTCCTCGACCTTGCGCGAGACGCCCACCTTGTCCATGCCCGGCATCATCACGAGGTAGCGGCCCGGCACGGACAGGTAGCTCGTGAGGCTCGGGCCCTTGGTGCCCACGCCCTCCTTGAGGACCTGCACCATGATCTCCTGGCCCCGCTTGAGCGCGTCCTGGATCATCGGGCGCTGACGCCGCGGCGTCTTGAAGCCGACCCGCTCCGTCTCGTCCTTATCGGCGCCCGGGAAGTACCGCGGGTGCAGGTCGGAAACGTGCAGGAAGCCGGCCTCGTCGAGACCGAAGTCCACGAACGCCGCCTGGATGCTCGACTCGACGTTGACAACCTTGCCGACGTAGATGTTGCCCACGCGGCTCACGTTCGTCGTCGGCTCGGAGAAGTACTCCTCGAGCTTGCCGTCCTCGAGGATCGCGATGCGGCAGTCCTCGCCCGGATAGTAGTTGACGACCATCTCGACCTTCGCGCCGTGGCCCGGCTCGGGTGCCTCGGGGTCGTCGTCGTCCGCGCCCGCCGACTTCTTCGACGAGCGGCGGCTGGTCTTCTTCTTCGACGCCTTCTTCTTGGTCTTCTTCGCGGTCGTCTCGGCCGAATCGTCGTCCTGGTCGGCGTCGTCCGCCTCGACCTCGTCCACGTCCTCGATCTCAGCCTCGGTGTCGAGCTCGGTGTCCTGCGGCTCGAGTTCCTCGACGACCGCGTCGGTCTGCGAGTCCTCTGCGTCGTCCTCGTCAGCGGCCGAGGTGACCTTCTTGGTCGTCTTCTTGCTGACCTTCTTCTTCGCGGCTTTCTTGGCGGTCTTCTTTGTGGCCGCCTTCTTCGCGACCTTCTTTTTGGCGGCTTTTTTCTTCGCTGCCTTCTTGGCCGTCTTCTTCTTGGCGACCTTCTTCTTCGCGGTCTTCTTGGCCGTCTTTTTCGCGGTCTTCTTCTTGGCTGCTTTCTTGGTGGTCTTCTTGGCCGCGCCGCCGCCGTCGTTCGAGGCGTCCGCCAGGAACTGGCCTGCCAGCGAGTCTCCGCTCTGATTGGTCATCGTGGGCCCTGGGTCTCTCACCGCGCGCTCTGGTCGTTCGGCGCGGGAATCCGGCAATGTCGCACGCGAGCCGGGCCGCCCGCGTGCCGCGCCCGCGTCAAATCCGCGGTCGCGATCGCCTGAGGTTGTCATCCGCTCGCGGCGCCGGCCGGTGGGCCGGGTGTTCCGCGCGAGCGGTGTTGTTCTGTCCACCCCGTGCCGCCGAGGACCAGGCCGACCGTGTCAGGCGGCGGACGCTCACGCATCCTGCCGGCTGGTATCAGTCGAGCCCGTCCCGGCCCTCGAACGCCTCGGGGACCAAGTTCCTCACACGATCGCGGACAAACGACGCCGCCTCGTGCTCCGAATCGAACTGGACCACCCGCTTGGCGATCCGCTCGCATTGTGCCATCGACACACCCCGTACCAGCCGCTTGAGTCCCGGCAGGCTGGTCGGCGATGCCGAAAGGGTACGCACGCCGAGGCCCATTAACACGGTCGCGAAACCGGGCTCCGCGGCCGCCTCGCCGCAGCAGGAGACCGGGATCCCCGCCCGCTTGGCGGCCCTGACCACGTCCCGGACCAGCTTCACAACCGCCGGGTGGCACGGCTGATACAGATTCGCGACCCGCTCGTTGGTCCGATCCACCGCCAGCGTGTACTGGACGAGGTCGTTCGTGCCGATCGAGAAAAAATCCACCTCGCGGGCAAACGCCCCCGCCATCATCGCGGCCGAGGGCACCTCGACCATCATCCCGACCCTGATCTCGCGGTCGAACTCCACGCCCTCATCGGCGAGATCCTCCATCACGTCGAGCAGGATCGTCTTGGCGTGCCGGAACTCGGGCACCGACGTGATCAGCGGGAACATCACCTTGACGGGCCCCAGCGCCGACGCCCGCAGGATCGCCCGCAGCTGCGTCTTGAACATCGGCTCGTTCTGCAGGCAGTACCGGATCGACCGCAGCCCCAGGAACGGGTTCCGCTCGGGCTCGTCAGACTTCGCCTGCGTCTGCTTGTCCGCCCCGAGGTCCATCGTGCGGATGGTCAGCTCGCGGCCGTCGAGCAACTCCACGCAGCGTGAGTAGGCCTCGAACTGCTCCTCTTCCGAGGGGTCGTGGTCGCTCGTGAGGAACAGGAACTCGGTGCGGTAGAGCCCCACGCCCGTCCCGCCCAGCTCGAGCACCTGCCCGACCTCATCGGGGAACTCGATGTTGCCGACGATCTCGACCGCCTCGCCGTCCTCGGTCTCGGCCGGGAGCGCCGTGATCTCCGCGAGCGCCGAACGCCGAGCCCGGTCGGCCTCGAGCCGCACGCGGAAATCATCGAGCATGGCTTCATCTGGATCAACGATTACCGTGCCCGCGCGCCCGTCGATCGCGATCAGGTCGCCGTCGGAGACCGCCTCGGTGAGCTGCCGGCATCCCACGACCGCCGGCAGACCCAGCGCCCGCGCGACGATCGCCGTGTGGCTCGTTGGGCCGCCCAGATCGATCGCGAAACCGAGCACCATCTCGCGGTCGAACCCCGCCGCCTGGCTCGGCGTGAGATCGCGCGCGACGATGATCGTCGGCTGGTCGAGCGATGCCATCTCAGTCTGCTTCGCGCCCGCGAGCACGTCGAGCAGCCGCGCAGAGAGGTCGTTGAGATCGGTGACCTTCGCCGACATCGCCTCACCGCCCTGCGACGCGAGCCGCTGGCCGAGATCGCGGAAGACGTACCACACCGCGTAATCCGCGGTGACGAGCTCCTCGGTGATCTTGTCCGCGATCTGCTTGATGAGCACCTTGTCGCTCAGGGCGGCGACGTGGAACAGGAAGATCTTGGCGGCGTCCTCCCCCATTTCGGAAGAGGCCCGCGCATAAACCGCGTTCAGCTCGGTGATCGACGCCTCCCGTGCGCGCTCGAACCGCTCTGCCTCGCGCTCTGCACGCGAGCGCTGGATCGAGCGGCGGCGCACGTACGCCCTGCTGCGGTCCTCAACCACATACGCCCGGCCGACCACGATGCCGGGTGACACCCCGATGCCACGAAGGTTCTGCAAATCGATCCCAACGCCCGTGTCGCACGCGGCTGCCGTCACGCCCGGCATGCCGCGAGGTCCACGCCGGACAGCGCACCAGAAAGGCAAGCAGCACACGCCGACGCGGCGATAGAGACTACACGATCCGCCCGCTCGGTGGAACCCACACCAGCCTCGGGACGAATCGGATGCCAGACCGTGCTCTCGGCATGGGCCCCGGCGTGTTGAACTCCGGGGCTTGACTCGGGGAACCTGACCTGCTCTGATTACTCACGTGGGACGAGGCCGATATCGGCCGCCCCACCGTCCGAACAACCTTCCGCTTCGCAGAGCGACACGGCCGGCGTCGGGCGTGTCGGCGTGGAGAGACCTTGGCGGACCGGGCCCGTTTCTGCCCGTTCACGCCGCGACGGACAATCCGCATGACCACCAGGACGCTCACCGGCATCCTCGAATGGCCGCAGCGCGCCGAGGGCCGCGTCAGACAAGTCTCTGAGACAGCCCTCGTCGTCGAGAGCCAGGACGACCCCTTCGTCCCCCAGTCGTTCGCCGACGAACTCCCGCTGCGCTCGGGCCTCGAGGTCACGGTCGAGGTGGGCGACAAGCTCCCCCGCCGCCGCCGCGGCAAGGGCCCGCGCAAGCCGCGGCCCGTCGTCGAAACCTTCCTCGCGATCGAGGGCCTCGAGCCCTCGGAGTTCGCGAGCCGCACCAAGTTCGAGGATCTCACCTCGATCGACCCCGCGCCGCGGCTCACGCTCGAGTACCCGGGCTGCCCGGACGCCTGCCGCCTGATCGACCTGTTCTGCCCGATCGGCCGGGGCCAGCGCGGGCTGATCGTTTCGCCGCCCAAGGCCGGCAAGACCACGCTGCTCAAGAACATCACTAAGGCGATCCTCACCAATCACGAGGATGTTGAGGTCGTGCTGCTGCTCATCGATGAGCGGCCCGAAGAGGTCACCGACTTCAAACGCACCTTCGCGACCACGCGCCCCGACGACGAATGGCCGCACCCGTGGTCGAAGGACCGCGTGAAGATCCTCGCGAGCTCCAACGACCACGACACCGACCGCCACGTCGCGATCGCGCTGCACACGCTCGAACGCTGCAAACGCATGGTCGAGGCGGGCCGTCACGTCGTCGTCATGCTCGACTCGCTCACGCGGCTCGGCCGCGCGTTCAACCGCTCCAAGCACCACGCCTCGAGCGGCCGCACCCTCACGGGCGGCATCGACTCCAAGGCGATGGAGGTCCCGCGTCAGATCTTCGGCGCCGCCCGCAACACCGAGGAGGGCGGCAGCCTCACGATCATGGCGACCTGCCTCGTCGATACCGGGAGCGCGGGCGACCAGGTCATCTTCGAGGAGTTCAAGGGCTCGGGCAACATGGAGCTGATCCTCGATCGCAAGGTCGCCGAGAAGCGCCTGTTCCCCGCGATCAACCTCGCCGCCAGCGGCACCCGCAAGGAGGAGCTGCTGATGGAGGACCAGGAGTTCAAAACGATCTCCGCCCTCCGCCGCCGCATGCTCCAGATGCCCCCGCCCACTCAGGTCGAGCAGCTGCTCGCGGCGATGGCGCGGTTCGAGACGAACGCGAAACTGGTGGGGTCGGCTGGGTCGTGAATGCATGACCGAGACGCTGATCACGGAGCGGCGATCACGCGCATCGTGCTTGTCTTGCTGCCGATCTTCCTGATCTATGCGATAGTCAGCCGAAGCACTGCTCTGAGCCAAGGACAGCAACTCAGCGGGAGCGTCCGGTTCCGCGACGGCGCGCCGCCGGTCGCGGTTCATACTCAGCTCACTCAGGATCCATCGACGTGGATCGAGGACGACGAGTACGACTTCGCGATCAACTTTTACCTCTCTCCTGAGCTGCGATTCAAGTACGGCGTGCTTCCGATAGAAGTGTGGTCCGCGCGAACGATTGTTTCGGACCCTCGTGATGAATTGCTGTCCGATCTATCGTTGCTTGACACGGTGACATCGATTATCAACGAGACCCACAGCCGACTCGGCCTCGGTGTTCCGCTTGATCGCAGATCCTGGTTCCCGCGCAATGGATTTCGCCCGTCGGTAAACGCAAGACAGGAGCGATGGCACCGAGTTCTGTGGACCAAGTTTGCCGCAATGATCGGGTCAATTGCCGGGTTGCTGTGGGGTGTGCTGGTGGTTCGGACGCCAAGCGATAGCAAATGCGATCCGTACGAAACGGCTTGCACAAGGTCTTTGTCCCCGATGCGGTTACCCCGCAAGCGATGAAATGAAGCAGTGCCCGGAATGCGGGAACTCGGACATGCTTGAATGAGCAACCCTAGGACTTCTGAACTTTGGTCAAGTACTCAACCATGTGACTGCAGTCAAAAATCGCCTGACGCTGCATTCAGCCCGTCTTTACATCCTCCGGCACCACCCGATCCAACGGCACCGCGATGTTCGAAAGCAACAACCCCGCGACCAGGCTCGCACCGACCAGCAGCGTCGTGAACAGCCCCTGCACGCCCGCGGTCGCGTCCTCGCCGAGCAGGGCCTCGACCGAGCGGTAGCCGAGCGAGCCGGGCACCAGCAGCAGCAGCGCCGGGATCGCCGCGATGGCGGAGGGCTGCCGCAGCACGCGGCTCGACACGTTCGCGATCGCGCCGACCACGAACGCCCCCACGCTCGCGCCGAGCGCGGGCCCGATCCACGCCGCCCCGGCCCGCGCCGCGTAGAACCCCGCGACCGACGTCACGACGATCAAGGGCAGGTCCCGCGGGCGACCGCGGAAGAACACCGTCACCGCGATGGGCGTCAACGCCAATCCGATCGGCAGCGCCCACAGCGGCAGCGCCGACGCTTCGAATATCACCTCGGGCAGCGCCGGCGCGAGCGACCGCCCGAGCGCGACCCCGAATCCGACGCTGAGCAGCACCATCAACGCGTGCGTGAGCCGGCCCGTGCCGCTCACGAGCTGGCCGTTCGCGAGCTCGTTCATCGCCAGCGTGAGCGTGAGCCCGGGCAAGAGCCCGATCAGCCCGCTGAGCGTCACCCGGAACGCGTCCACGCTCGCCCACTCCGCGCCCATCTCGATCAGCGCCGGCGCGGCATACCGCTCAAGCACCAGCGCCGCGACCGCCGCGAGGGCGGCCGCGATGGTCTCGATCACCCGCCGCAGCTCGCGGTTCGCCGAGGCGAAGATCGTCGCCGCCCCGACGATCAGCCCGGTGATCAGCGCGGCAAACAGATCCCCGAGCGAACCGCCGAAGAACACGGCCGACCCCGCCGAGACGACGCCGAACGCCGCGAGCGTCGCGGTCCTTCCGTAGCGGTTGCTGGGCGACGGGATCTCGTCGAGCGCCGAGAGGCCTTGAGCGGGCGTCAATGTTCCGCTCGCGACGCGTGAGATGACGTCCTGCACCCGCGTGAGCCGCTCAAGGTCGGGCTCCCCGGGCTCGACCCGCAGCATGTACGTCCGCTGCTCCCCGAGCGGCCCGATCGCCGCGAAGATCGAGGTCGGCGTCGAGAAGATCTCCGCCTCCATCCCGAGCCGCCCCGCGATCGCCCCCATCGCCTCCTCGAGCCGATGCCCGGGCGTCCCGGCTTCATGCAGATCCCGCGCCAGCTCGAGCAGGAAGCGGGCGGGTGTGTGGTCAGGGGCTTCAGGCGCGTTCGGGGTCACGCCCATTGTTCGCCCGATCTCACCCCACCGCACGGGCTTGTGCGCAACTTGCCGCGATTCGCGTGAGGATTTCTTGGTCGGCGGCGCTTCCTTCGGTAGCGTGAAGGATCACCATGTAGAGAGGAATCAAGCCATGCGCACCATCGCCGCCGCACTCATGCTGTCATCCATCGCCCTCGCCGGCCCGCTGACCCCGCCGCCGGGCGGCGTCCAGTCCACGGGCAAGACCACCAACCAGATCGAACCCAGGACATTCCTGAGTCAGGCCAATACGCCGGGCGATGCCGATGCCCTCTTCGTGATCACGCAACCGGGCTCTTACTACCTCGAGGGCAACATCCAGGCCCCCGCCGGGCGGTCGGGCATCAAGATCTCGACGAGCGGCGTCACACTCGATCTCAACGGCTTCTCCATCACCGGCACCTCGACTTCACCGAACGGGATCGAGTTCGTCGATCCGAGCTTCGGACGCTTCCAGCAGTTCCACATCCGCAACGGTCACATCAGCGGGTTCACCGACAACGGCATCTCCGGGAACGTCAGGGCGGCCGGGGGCACGATCACCGACATTACTGCCGCCGACAACGGTCAGAACGGGATCGCGGTCGAGGACAGCTTCGTGATCGAGAACTGCGTCGCCCGGAACAACGGCAGAATCGGCTTCGTCGTCAACCGCGACTGCATCCTCGTGGACTGCATCGCACGCGGAAACGGGAGCGACGGCTTCGCCGTGAACTTCATCAACCGCCTCGACCGCTGCCACGCGGTCTTCAACGCCGGCGACGGCTTCCAGGTCGGCCGCGCAAATCGGCTCACCAACTGCTACGCCCAGAGCAACGAGACGAGCGGGTTCAACCTCAGTGTTGATGACTGCGTCCTCATCGCCTGCAGCGCTTATCAGAATGACGGAAACCTCGCGACCACCGTTGCCGGCTTCCTCGTCAACGCCGCGAACACCGGCAACACCGGGAGGCACACGCTGATCGATTGCGTCGCGAGCGAGAACGACATCGGTTTCGACGTCAACTCTGTCGGCAACTTCCTCCGCGGCAACCGCGGGGTTGACAACCGATTGAACAACACCGCCGCCCTGCTGAATTTCGCCGTCGTGAGCGGCAACGTGGCCCCGCTCGTGACCGGCAGCTCGGTGACCGCGTCCACCAGCGCAATCGCAAACATCAACCAGTGATGCCCCTCGGCGAATCTGACCGAATTCAGCTGAGCTTCTGCGCCAGCAAAAACGCCAGCTCCAGACTTTGCTGATAATTCAGCCGAGGATCGCACGGGCTCGCGTAGTTCTCGCTCAGACCGTCCTCATCCAGACCCGACGCCCCGCCGACGCACTCGGTCACGTCCTCGCCGGTCAGCTCGAAGTGGACGCCGCCCAGGACCGTGCCCGCCTTCTTGTGCACGTCGGCGACCGCCTCGAGCTCGCCTAGGATGTCGTCGAAGCTGCGGGTCTTGATGCCGTGCGAGGTCTGGATGCCGTTGCCGTGCATCGGGTCGGACATCCACAGCACGTTCTTCCTGAGCGCCGCGACACCCTCGACCAGCGCGGGCATGTTGTCGGCCGCGTGGTCGATCCCCATCCGCGTGATGAGGACGATCTTGCCGGGCGTGTCCTTCGGGTTGAGGATCTCCAGCATCGTCCGCACGTCGTCCGCGGTCGCCTTGGGCCCGAGCTTGACGCCCACCGGGTTCTCGATGCCGCGGAAGAACTCGACGTGCGCGCCGTCGAGCTGCCGCGTCCGCTCGCCGATCCACGGCAAGTGGGTCGTCAGATCGAAGTAGCCCGGGACGTGCGGCACGAGCCGCGTCTGCGCCGATTCGTACAGCAGGTTGAGCCCCTCGTGGCTCGTGAAGAATTCCACGCGGCTCAGGTCGGTGAGCTTCTTCTCGCTCATCGCCTCCATGAACCGCAGGCCGTCGAGCAGCGTGCCGCGGAGCTGCTCGTACTGCGCCCGCCGCTCGTCCGAGAGCCGCGCGTGGCTCATCCACTCAAGGTCCCAGTGGTCCGGGTGGTGGAAATCGGCAAAGCCGCCGTCGAGCAGCGAGCGGATGAAGTTGAGCGTCATCGCCGCGTGCGCGTAGCCCCGCAGCATCAGGTGCGGCCGCGGCTCGCGGGCCTCCTCGCTGAACTCCGCCTCGTTGACCAGATCCCCGAAGTAGCTGGGCAGCTTGATCTCGGTCCCGTCAACGACGCGCGTCTCCTCGGGGCTCGACCGGGGCTTGGCGTACTGTCCCGCGAACCGGCCCACGCGCGTCACGGGCTTCTTGAGCCCGTGCACCAGCACCACGCTCATCTGCAGCAGGATCTTGAGCTTGGCCGTGATGACGTCCGACGTGCAGTCCGCGAGCGTCTCGGCGCAGTCGCCGCCCTGGAGGATCAGCCGCTCGCCCCGCTGGGCCTGCGCGATCTCCTCGCGGAGCTTGAGGACCTCGTAGCTCGTCACGAGCGGCGGCAGGCTCCCGAGCTTCGCACGCACGCGCGCAACCTCGTCGCGGTCGCGGTAGCGGACCTGCTGCGCCTGGAGCTTCTCGCTCCAGCTCTCCGGTGTCCAATCAGGTGTCACGACTCATCCCCTGCGGCGCAGAACACGCCGTTCTTGCTTGCATGATCTTGAAGGTCTTCAGTCAGTCTCCGGCCAGTCTTCAATCAGTCCTCGGCACCGATACCGACCTGCACCCGCTCGCCGGTCTGCTCGCCCGGCGTCTCACCGGTACCGGCGTGCCCGTTCTCCGAGGCCCGCGTCACCGCGTTCGCGCGTGTCTTCGACGTCACGCCCATCTCGCCCAAGTGGTCGTGCCACGCGTCGGTATGCACCTCCCAGAAGTGCTCGAACGAGTGCTCGAGGCTGTAGGGCTGCATCGATTCGTGCGCTGCGGCGCCCATCTCTTTCCGCAAATCGTGGTCGCAGATCAGCTTCTCAAGCGACTCCACCCACGGCTGATCGGAATTGACCGAAAGCACGAAGCCGGTGCGTCCTTCCTGCACGACCTCCTTGGGCCCGCCCTGATCGCTCACGATCACCGGTAGACCCGAGCCCTGCGACTCCATCACGACCTGACCGAGCGTGTCGGTGGTCGAGGCGAACGCGAACAGATCACCCGAGGCGTACAGACGGCTCAGCTCATCGCCGTGCCGGAAGCCCAGGAAGTGCGCGCCCTTGCCCTTGAGCTCCTTCTCCATCTGCTCGCGGTACGGGCCGTCGCCGATGACGATGAACTCCGCCTCGACGCCCCGCTCCTTGAGCCGCGGCCACAGCTTCTTCCACGCCTCGGTCAGGAAGGGCATGTTCTTCTCGACGCTCACACGCCCGACGTACATCACCTTCACCGAGTCCGTCTTCGCGCCGTAGATGGGCCAGATCGACTCGTCCCGGAACCGTGTGTGGAACCGCTCGGCCTCAAACCCCGGCATCAAGCTCACCATCTTCTCGCGCGGGAGGCCAAGTCCCGCGAGGGCATCGACGTAATCATCCGACCGCGTGAAGATCGCGCTGAACGGGCGGTAGAAGCCCTTCATGAAGCTGCGGCACATCGCGGTCAGCCCGTGATCGTCGAACAGCCGATCGATGTACGCCGGGAAATCGGTGTGATAGACGCCCAGCACGGGGATCTTGTGGATCTTCGCCGCGAGGAAGCCGCAGAGCCCGACCGGGCCGGGCGTGGAGATGTGGATCACGTCGGGCTGGTGCTGGTCGACATGCCGCAGGATCTTCATCAGGGGCGGCAGCGAGATATCGAGCGACTCATACTTCGGAATGTTCGTCGAGAACACCGGGTCGAAGTTGTAGACGTTCGGCATCGAGGGCGCCGCCTTGCGCGTCGAGGTGATGACCTCGAGATCGCGACCCGATTCGTGCGCGCGCTGGGCGACGTTCTGGATGAAGCGGCAGACGCCGTTGACGTCCGCGATGGTGTCCGTGAAGAGACTGACCCGCATCGAGCGATCGAGCACTCTGACCCCCGTTCCATGCTCGGACGTCTCGTGCTCGAAACGATCGAGGAAGTTCCGTTCCTTGTTCTGGTAGAAGAGGCTGATCAGGTACGGCAGCTGCGCCACGTGCAGCATCATGTAGCTGATCAGGTGCTCGAGCAGACGGCTCGGGTCGCGCTTCCGCAGCGCCTTCATCGCCGAGGGCTTCATCGAGCGGCTCAGCGCCGCCGTCAGGTCCTGCACGAACTCCGCCATCCGCTCGTGCTCGCTGACCGCCGCGCCCGCGGTCCACGTCTCGGGGTCAAGCTTTGTGCGCAACTCCGGGTACTTGTCGAGCACCGGCGCCAGCTCCTTGCGCAGCGCCCGGACAATCGGGAGGCTGCGGGGCTTGCGTTTCCCGCCGAACCAGATCTTTCTCGCCGCCTTGTACGCCGCGACCTTCTTTTTGCTGGGCGACTTGACCTGCACGCCCGCGAACCGCAGCAGCTTGGCCGCGATGTACTTCCCGGTCGGCGTGCGGTTCTTGTAGAGCTTGTCGGCGTAGTAGTGCGCCCCCACGGTCGCGAACTGGTGCGCGAGCAGCGCCGGGTGGCCGCCGATCCCGCCCTGCCGCGTCTCGCCGTTCATCGCGCGGCGGAAGAACTCGACCGGGTCGGTAATCTTGCCCTCGGGCGTCTCGAGCTCCGTCCACGTCCGCCCAATATTCAGCAGCCCGTGGTCGTCCGACCCGCCCGTGCGGCCCTTGCGCCACGCGTTGTCGTAGTAGGGCTCGATCTGGTGCTCTGCCGCGAGCGCGTCGATGTGCTCGGGCGTGAGGCGGTCGAGGTAGCGGACGACCGCGTCGGAAACCTGCGCCGCGTGCGCACCGTTCAGACACTCGAACGACCGGAACAACAGCGCCGCCCGCTCGACGTGCCAGCGCTGCAGCCTGCCGTTCTGGATGTAGAGCGGGTGGGCGACCGCGTGCGCGAGGCCCTTGTCGCGGAGCCAGCCCGCGAAGTCGTAGATGTCGCTGCGGAGGTTGAGCCGCGTGATCTGCTCGTCGAGGTCGGGCGTAAGCCCCCAGACGAGCACATGCAGCATGCAGCGGTCCTCAGGGAACTTGACCGAGACCTCCTGCCCGACGATGAACCGCTCGAAGCCGCGCTCGACGAGCGTCATCGCGCCGCGGATGGTGTCGTGGTCGGTGATCGTGACGAGGTCCATGCCCCGCGCCATCGCCTGGTCGTAGACCGCCTCGGGCTCGGAGTAGCACTCGGGGCAGTTGATCAGCCCGAGGGCCGCGACCGCCGCGCCGTCGGAGGCTTTCGTGTGGCAGTGCGCGTCGATCCGCGTCAGCCCACCCGGCAGGCCCGTCGGCAAATTCGACGCCGGCTTGGGCTCGGCCGCCTGCGCCGCACCCGGAACAGGTCCCGGGGAAGCCAGCAACACGCCAACCCTGCCGCGACCCGCTCTCGATCCGAACGCCATCGGCTCGCTCCCGTGGCTCGGCCCGCCGCCCGGCGGTCACGCCTCGACTCCAGCGGCGGCATCCACAGACCGCCCGTGACCATCATGGTAACCCGTCGCCCGCCTCCATCGCGGACCTGCGGGTCCGCCGGGGCCCCCGTTCACAGGTTTCTCACGCCCATTTCACGCCGACGAGCCCCTCAAGGCCCGATAGGATCCCGAGCGGCGTCGGTCGCGACGCGTGCATTCTCATCTGGCCCTGTGCCCTTGAAGAAGGAGAGCCCCATGCCCCGCCTCAACACGATCGACCCCGCTAACGCCGAGGGCCGCGCGAAGGAGCTGTTCGACGGCCCGCTTGCGCAGATGAAGATCAACATCTTCAAGGGCATGGCCAACAGCCCCGCCGCCCTCGATGTTTACCTCGCGATCTCGCAGGGCCTGAAGAGCTCGACGCTCTCCGCGAAGGAGCAGGAGACGATCCAGCTCGCGGTCGGGCAGGCCAACAGCTGCGACTACTGCCTCGCCGCCCACACGATGATCGGCAAGGGCGCGGGCCGCTCGGACGACCAGACCGTCGCCGCCCGCCAGCAGGCCGACCTGGGTGACGCGAAGCTCACCGCCATCGCGAAGTTCGCGGGCGCGCTCCACGAGAAGAAGGGCTTCGTCTCCGACGACGACCTTGCCGCCTTCAAGAGCGCGGGCTACGACGACGCTGCGGTCGTGGACGCGATCGCGGTGTACTCGCTCGCGACGTTCACGAACTACTTCAACCATGTGAACCAGACGGACGTGGACTTCCCGGCCGCGCCCTCGATCTGATCGCAGCGGGTTCGCAGACTTGGACTATCGCGTCATCAGCATCGGCTCGCTCGCGGCTCATCCGCTCTGGAAGGAGCGCGAGGCCGTGCGCACGGGACACGCAACAACCACCCTTGTGCGCACGGTCTCGGACGACGATGAGCGTCGCCCAATCAACCTGCTCATCGACCCGGGCCTGCCCGAGCCCGTCCTGCTGGCGCGGCTGCGCGAGCGGGCGAACCTCGGGCCCGAGGACATCACTGATGTCTTCCTGACGACGTTCCAGCCCGAGTGCCGCCGCTCGCTGGCGGCGTTCGAGCGGGCGAACTGGTTGATCTCGAACGACGAGCGCGAGGCGGTCGGCGTGCCGCTGGCCGAGGGGCTCAAGCGGCTCGTCACCAACTTCGATGATCCCGACAACGACACCGAGGCGGTCCTCCGAGCAGACATCGCGCTGCTGCAGCGCTGCCAGCCCGCCCCCGACCGCCTCGGCGTGGGCGTGGACCTCTTCCCGCTCGGCGGCGTCACGCCCGGATGCTGCGGCCTCCTGCTCGCGGGCCGCGAGACGGTGCTCGTCTGCGGCGACGCGATCCCGACGTCGGAGCACCTCGACGAGGGCAAGGTGCTGCCCAACTGCGCCGACACGGATCAGGCCCAGGCGAGCTTCCGCGAGGCGGTCGAGATCGCCGACCTGCTGATCCTCGGACGCGACAACCTCGCCACGAACCCGCTCCGCCGGGCGTTCTAGTCGGAACTCGCACGAACGAGCCGCTGGCGTAAGCCAGCGAGGCACCTCAAAAATCAAACAAACATTCAGAACTCTTTCGGGCGCGCCCGCCCCGATCTCCGCGTGACTGGACATCACCCTCGCCCGGCGAGGTGACGTGTCCACCACGAGAAAGGGATCGCCATGCCCGTCGCCAGCCGCTTTGCACCTGTTCTTTCCGCGCTCGCCCTCTCGGCCGCCAGCGCCCAGCCCGTGTCGCTTGTCGCGTCGGAGTTCTCCGCGCCCACGGGCAGTCAGGCCAACGGGTTCGGCGATTTCGAGACCGAGTCCACGACCGGGATGCTGTTCTACGCCGCAGAGGGCGGGCGTCTGCAGAGTCTTGAGTTTGTGCTCTCGGACATCTCGGGCTTCGTGCCCGAGGAAGCGAAGACGGATGTCGAGATCCGGTTCTACACCTGGGAGAACGGCACGATCGGTGACGAGCTCGCGTTCATCGACCTGCCGCACGAGGAGATCCCGGACCACGTGACGCAGTTCACCAACTGGACGTGGGACGAGTTCGATTTCCCGAGCCGGGGCCTGCAGGTGCCGATCGAGGCGGGGCGGAACTACATCGCGGTCTTCGCCCTGCGCGTGCCCTTCACGACGCCCCGGTACGGACGCCCCAACATCCTCGGGCTGGCGCGCGACCGCGAGGGACCGATCTATCCCGCGGGCGAGGCGGTGCGGCGTGACGCCGACGGCTCGACGATCGTGTTCAGCCGCGCGACCGAGGTCTCGCCCGACAGCGACCCGGGCTCGCTGGATTTCTTCCACCGCGTGAACGTGTCCCGCTCACCGCTCGCGACGGACGCGAACGGGGATCAGTCGCTCGACGTGTTCGACGCGATCGAGTTCCTCCGCGGCTTCGACGCGGGTGAAACGGACGCGGACTACGACCTCTCGGGCGGGTTCAACGCGAACGACATCAGCGTGTTCTTGTCACAGGTCGCGGTCGAGGCGTCGCGGGAATAAGCCCTTTTTGACGATCATGTTT
>JBCDKU010000016.1:0-38143 GCA_038746265.1 Planctomycetota bacterium | reverse complement strand
GCCAGCGCCGCCGGGTAGCAGTCGTAGTAGGGCTCGAACACCACGACCCTGTCGCCCGGCTCGAGCAGCCCCATCGCGGTCGCCCCGATCGCCTCCGTGCACCCGGCCGTTACCGTGATCTCGGCATCGACGTCAACTGCCATCCCGGTCGAGGCCCGCCACTTCCCCGCGAGCGCCTCACGCAGAGCAGGCACCCCCGGGTGCGGCGCGTACTGATTCGATTCGTTTGCGAGCGCCTCGGCCGCCGCCCGCTTGATGAACTCGGGCCCATCAAAGTCCGGCATCCCCTGCCCGAGATCTACCGCCCCCGTCGCGCGGGCCTTGCCCGAGATCTCGGCGAAGATCGTGGTGCCAAAGGGCGAGAGTCGGGACGCAACGGAGGTCGTGGGCATGCCGGATGCTACCGCCGCCGCCGCAGCCCGTTCGCTGTCAGTAGTTGATGTTCGCCCACGCCTGATTGCCGCCCACGCCCGAGCCGCCGGTCGTGCCGGAGATGATGC
This sequence comes from Planctomycetota bacterium, assembly GCA_038746265.1. GTDB lineage: Bacteria > Planctomycetota > Phycisphaerae > Phycisphaerales > UBA1924 > JBCBKP01. The sequence continues at coordinate 37,643 of JBCDKU010000016.1, read as the reverse complement.
CCGAGGGGTTGAGCGTGATCAGCAGGCCCACGCTGTTGTTCCCGACGATGGTGTAGTTGGACCCGTTGCTCGACGCCGAGTTGCGGATGACGAGATTCCGGGTGCCGTCTACGTCGATGCCGCGGTCGTTGTTCGCGACGTCGTTGCCATCGATGCGGTTCTCGACGCCGGTGACGAAGACGCCCGCGCCGTCGTTGGTGCCGACGCCGTTGCCCTCGCACTTGTTGTCCCGCACCGTCGAGGCGTTCCGCACACGAATGCCGTTCATGCGGTTATCGATCGCCGAGCAGCCTTCGATGAGTGCCGAGTCGTTGCCTTCGATGCCGTTCTCGATGTTGCTGTTGGCGCTGCAGTCGATGATCTGCGCGTTGAAGTTGAGCGAAAAGCCGTCCGAACCGTTGCTTGTTGACGTGCAGCCGATCGCGCGGCTGTTGATGTTGACGGAGATGCCGATCGAGCCGTTGTTGTACGCGTTCGATCCCCGGATCGTGCCGTTCGACGCAAGCGAGATCCCGATGTTGCCGTTATTCGCGGCCGTGCAGTTCTCGATGACGCAGCCGACACCCGTCTGGATCCCCTCGCCATTGTTGTCGAACGTGCTGCAGTTCACGATGGTGCAGCCGGTCCCGGCGAGAATGCCGTCGGCGAAGTTGTTGCGGGCGCTGACGCGATCCGCGACCGCGTTGTCGCCCATCCACAGGCCGACAAACCCCGAGTCCTGGATCAGCAGATCGCGGTACACGGCGGTATCGATCGTGTTCGCCGCGATCGCCGACCTGCCGAACGAGCGGATGCGTCCGTTGAGAATCGTCAGCCCCCGACGGCTGCCGCTGACCGCGATGCCGTCGAGCGTGCTGCCGAAGCCACCGAACAGCTCGAAGCCCATCAGGTCGATCTGCACGCCGTCCGACGCGACCTCGATGCATGACTTGCCGTCCTCACCGAACAGGTTCTCGGTCAGGTAGTACGAGCCGGGCCGGTCGATCCGGTAGACCGAATCCGCATCGCCCGGCGTTGTGTCGATCCCGATCGGTGTCCGCGGCTCGATCTGCGCGGTGGTCTTGCCGCCCGGAGCAACAGGACCGGGCGGCGGGGTCAGCGGACCGGCTGAGGCCATCGAGCACACAGCGGCGAGAACGATCGACGACACACGATTCATGGCGGCTCCTCTCGGTGAACGCCGCAGCGTACATACAAACCCGCAAATCACCAAGGCGCAGGGGTTTCCGGGGGATCGCTCAGCCGCCGATCGACGTCTCGACGAACGTCACCGCGTCGTCGCCGCCCAGGATCCACGGCCGCTGTTTGAGCGTGCAGTTCTCGAAGCGGTAGGTCGGCTGGTAGCTTTCCGAGCCCAGCGAGTCGCCGGGCGGTGGGGCGGTCCAGATGCGGAGCCAGTCGAAGGTCGAGTCCTTGATGAATGCATCCTTCGCGGGGCCCAGCGTGACGGCGGCATCGAAGCGGCAGCCTTCGATCCAGAGGCCCCGGATGTCCTTGTGCAGGCGGACGACCGAGTCGCTCGAGCAGTTGGTGAGGCCGATGTACTCGACGCGGTTGGGGTAACCGCCCGAGAAGACGTGCCAGCCGAGCCCCGAAACGTTCCGGACGGAGCAGTTCTCGAAGCGGACGTGGCCCGTCGAGACGTCGCCGCCGTGGTTGCGGACGGCGAAGCCGCTGCCGTCGATGTTCTTGACGGCGCAGTTCCGGACGGTGATGTTCTGCGCGCCGTCCTCGATCTCCCACGCGTTGTTGCGGACGCCGGGCGGGCCGCCGTTCGATTCGTTCCGAGCGTCCTCGGCGAGGCAGTTCTCGAAGGTGATGTTGTTCGCCCCGGCGGTGACACCGTCGCCCGAGGCGTTGAAGGCATCGTCGAAGTACTGGCGGATGTAGCAGTTCCGGGCGACCGCGCCGTCCACGCCGAGCCCGAAGGTCAGCCCGACGAAAGCGTTCATGATGACCATGTTCTCGACGGTGAGGTCCGTCGCGTGATCGGAATCAAATCCCCGGGGGTTGTGGCTGCCGGGCTGGTTCCAGTAGTTGGCGTCGAGGATGAAGTTTTTGACGGTGACGCCGTCGGTTGGGTTTGACTCGCTGCCGACGACCTCGATGCAGTCGACGATCTCGCCCCGCATGCCGTTCGGGGCGAAGACGACGGTGTTGCCTCGGCCGTCGAGGGTGACGCCGTCACGGTCGATGGTGATCGCGGAATAGATCTCGTAGGGCTGCTCGCGCCAGTCGAGGACGACGGTGTCGCCCGGCTCGGCGTCCTGGATCGCGCGGTTGATGACCTTGGCCCAGTCCACGGGGAGCTCGCGCGTCATCGGGTACTTCGAGACATACAGCTCCCGCTGGGCGGCGGCGGGGAACGCGAACAGCGCAAGGCAGACAGTCGTGATCAGCAGCTTCATGCTCGAAGCGTACCGATCGGCGTGGGAGCCACCAAGGACGGCGTCACTAGGACGCACAGATAGCGCACAGAAGCGGGCGGTCCGCTGTGGACCGCCCGCTTTGTGCGCATCATCTGGTTTTTGGGTTCGGCTTTCGCCGTCCGGTTTAGCTGTCCTTCTGGGCCATCAGCTTGAGCATGTCCACGCAGCGGTGGGCGTAGCCCGCCTCGTTGTCGTACCAGCTGACGACCTTGAAGAAGCGGTCGCTCAGCTCGATGCCGGCGGTGGCGTCGTAGATCGAGCTGTGGGGGTCGCCGATGAAGTCGCTCGAGACGACCGGCTCTTCGGTGTATCCGAGGACGCCCTGCATCGGGCCCTCGGCGGCTGCCTTCATCGCGGCGTTGATGTCGGCGAGGCTGGTCGCCTTCTCGGTGCGGAAGGTCAGGTCCACGCAGCTGACGTCGGCGGTCGGGACGCGGAAGGCCATGCCGGTGAGCTTGCCCTTGACGACCGGGAGGCAGAGGCCGACGGCCTTCGCGGCGCCGGTGCTCGCGGGGATGATGTTCTGGTAGGCGTTGCGGCCGCCGCGGAGGTCCTTCTTGGAGGGGCCGTCCTGGGTGGGCTGCGTCGCGGTCGCGGCGTGGATGGTGGTCATGAGGCCCTCTTCGAGGCCGAAGTTGTCCACGATGACCTTGGTGATCGGCGCGAGGCAGTTCGTCGTGCAGCTCGCGTTGGAGATGATCTGGTGCTGCGCCGGGTCGTAGTTCTCGTGGTTGACCTTGTAGGCGAGGGTCGGGACCGTGTCGGGCGTCTTGGTCGGGGCGGAGATGACGACGCGCTTCGCGCCGGCGGCGAGGTGCTTGCTCGCGTCCTCGTGCTTGGTGAACAGGCCTGTGGACTCGAGCACGTAGTCCACGCCCATGTCGCCCCAGCCGAGCTCGGCGGGGTCGCGCATCGCGAGGGTCTTGGTGCGCTTGCCGTTGACGACGATGGCGTCCTCGCCGTCGGCGTGGACATCGGCCGGCTTGCCGTCGATCAGGAAGCGGCCGTGCATGGTGTCGTACTTGAGGAGGTAGGCGAGGTTGTCTGCCTGGACGAGGTCGTTGATGGAGACGATCTCGAAGTCGCCCGAGTTCATCGCGGCGCGGTAGACGAGGCGTCCGATGCGTCCGAAACCGTTGATACCGATCTTGATGGCCATGGGTGATCCCCCGTGGGTCTTTCTGGGTTCTGTCTGCGTTCGGTGATCCGGCCGCGTGCCGGACGGCGCGAGTCTAGGACCGCACCTGCCCGGCGATTCGGGTCACCACCCTTGGTCATCCATGCAGAAGTGATTATCGTGCAAGGGGCTGGTATTCCCGGTCTTGAGAGAGGACGTGGTCACATGAGTACGCTGCCTCTTGACGGTCATGGCACGATGCTGCGTGCGGAGCGGTGGTTCGGTGTCTTCTTGGGCGGCTCAGCGGCGGAAGTTGGCCCAAGGGCTCGTGAGGTCGTTGAGCGGGCCGACGGTGTTGGTGCTCGGGGTGCCGTTCTCGACGATGTCGCCCGATTCGATCGAGTTGCGGACGATGACGTTCTCGACGCCGGTGTACTCGATGTCGCCGAAGGTTCGGTTGCCGTCGATGAGGCATCGGCCGTCGACCTGGATCGCGGTTCCGCCGAAGAAGCGGCTCTCGATGCTGTTGCCGCGGATGGTGCAGTAGGAACCGGCCGCGAGGCCGATGTTGTTTGCGTCGTCGATGCTGCAGTCGAGGATCGTGGAACTGGTGCTCACTCTGAGACCGTTCGCGCCGGCGGCGGTCGCGTTGCGGAGGATGGTGTCGCTGACGTGGGCGTTGCGTGCAAGCGTCATCATCGACCCGGTGCCGAGGTAGTTGGTGAACGTGCCGTCCTTGATGAGGCATTCGTCGCCGCCGAGGACGCCGTCACGGGAGTCGGCGGCTGTCACAGCGCGTGAGATCGTGAAGCCGGTGAGCGAGCAGTTGTTGCCCATCGTGACGGCTCGGCCGAGCATCTGGGCGATCCTGACGTCGGTGACGGAGCTGTTGTCACCCACGCTGATGCCTGAGCCGCAGTCCTCGACGGTCACATTGCGGATGGTTGTCAGATCGGATGCCGCGATGGCGGTGGAGCCGGTCGGGCCGATCCGGGTGAAGGTGCAGTCTTCGATGACGGTGCTGAATGGATCATCGGACGCGCGGACGACGATGAGGCCGCCGCCGAAGTAGTCGCGGAACGTGCTGCGGCGGACAACGGCGTTCGGGAACAGGCGGGCCCCGACCCCGCTGCCGCCGATGAACGAGACGTCCTCGACGGTGGTGTTGCCCGCGCGCGACTCGATGCCGCTCGACCCGCCGCCCAGCACGCCGTTTCGGACTGTCAGCTGTGTGACACCGTCCACGGCCTAGATGAGCGCGCGGTTGGGCGCGGGGCTCTGGATGGTGAAGCCGTTGAGATCGATCGTGACCTCGGTGGCGGTTGACTCGATGCGGATGGCGTTGCGGAGGTTGCCGAAGTCCCGGATGTCGCCCACGAGGTAGTAGGAACCGGGCTCGGTGATGCGGATCAGCGCGGTGCCGTCGCCGAAGCCGTCGTCGCCGATCGGCGTGCGGGGCTCGACCTGGTTGATGCTCTTGCCCGAGTCACTCGGCGCGCCGGCGGGCGGTGAGAATTCGCCCTGAGGCGGGACCTCCTGAGCCATCACGGCGGCCCCGGGGACGAGCATGGCGACGGCGAGCGTGATGAGTCGGCGGGGATTCAGGTGCGGCATGGGGTTTCTCTCCTCTTTCCTGGCCGGAGCGTATCGATGCGTCCGCGGATGTCCACAGCGAATCCCGGGGGGACAGGTCACGCCCGGTGGTGGATTTCGAGCTGCGCATGGCAGGTCGGCGGTGCGGTTTCCGCACGGCGTGGCGTCATCCTCAACCACACGGAGTCTTTGTCCATGAATGCACGCACTCGAATCCTGGGTCTGATCGTTCTTTGTGGGCTCGCGCCAGCCGCTGTCGCGGGGCCTCTCCATCCGCCCGCGGGGCCGGTCGCCTCAACGGGCACGCCGCTCTCGGAGATGGAACCGCGGACCGTCATCGGCCCGGCGACCACGCCCGGCGATGCGGACTCGGTCTACCGGATCACCGAGCCCGGCTCGTATGTTCTCGCCGCGAATGTCATCGGCGAGGACGGGAAGAAGGGCATCGAGATCGCGTCGCCCGGTGTCTCGATCGACCTGAACGGCTTCAGCCTCGTCGGCGTGCCCGGTTCGCTCGCGGCGGTCCGGTCCGAGCCGCACGCATCGGGTGCTTCTGTTTCAAACGGGTCAATCACGGATTGGGACGGGGCGGGGGTGCACCTGCTCTCGTCCGGCGGCTGCCACGTCTCGGGTGTGCGCGTGGCCGGGTCGGGCTCCACGGCCGTGCTGATCGGCGACGGCGGGCTCGTCGAGGAGTGTGTCGCGGTCGGGAGCACCTACGGCTACTACCTCTTGCCCGGCGCGGTGGCGCGGGGCTGCACGGCGGAATCGATGTTGTACTCGGGGTTCTCCGCTGTACGCGGTGCCACGCTCGAGGGCTGCGCCGCCGAGAACTGCGCGTCCGACGGCTTCTCGGCGCGCGGGGGTTCCGTATTGAGAGGATGCACGGCCAGTGCGAACGGTGTCGATGGGATCCACCTCGACCGCGGGAGCACGGCGATCGAGTGCGTCGCGGTGGACAACGCGTCCTACGGGATCCGCGCCGATGACGACTGCGTGGTGCTCTCCTGCACGGCGCTGGAGAACGGCGATGCGAGTTCGACGGGTGCCGGGATCTTTCTATTTGGGTCGGGCTCGCGCGTCGAGGGGAACCACACGGCGCTCAACAAGATCGGCATCCGCGCGACGGGTTCGGGGAACCTGATCATCCGCAACAGCGCGCGGGGCAACACCGCGAACAGCTTCTCGCTCGCGGGCGGGAACGCGGCGGGGCCCATCATCGCCGGCTCGCAGGTCGCGACCTTCGCGAATCCGAACTGCAACATCGCGTACTGAACGAGATCTCAGACACGCGGCCGCCGGGTCCTTCATTGGGCTCGGCGGCCGCTTGTCGTTTTTCCAGTGTCGGAGATGATGAGGTAGCGGCGAGCAGATGAGCCGTTGTTTATCGAACGATCGCGGCCTCGTGCACCGATCGCCCGCCCACGATCGTCGCGATCGGCCGGCCCTTGAGATCCCAGCCGACAAACGGTGAGTTGCGGCTCTTGCCGACGAAGGTGTCGGGCGTCACGCTCCACGCGGCGTTCGGATCAATGACCGTCACGTCGGCCGGGCCGCCCTCTGCGAGCGAGCCGAGGCCGAGATGGTCGAGGTTGCAGAGCCTGGCGGGCTCGATCGTCATGAGCGCGATGAGTCGCGGCCAATCGATCGCGCCGGTTTCGACGAGCGCTTCGGCGTAGAGCGCGAGCGCGGTCTCGAGACCGACGATGCCGAAGGGCGCGACCTCGAAGGGCTGGTCTTTCTCGTGCGGCGAGTGGGGGGCGTGGTCGGTCGCGAGGATCGTGATCACGCCCTCGGCGACCGCGGCGCGCAGCGCCTCGACGTCCGACCGCTCGCGGAGCGGCGGGTTCATCTTTGCGTTGGGCTCGCCCCCGTGGCTGTCCTCGGCGAGGCACGCCTCGTGCGTGAGGTGCAGGTGGTGCGGGCTCGCCTCGGCGGTCACGGGCTGGCCCGCGTCGCGGGCGCGGCGGATGATCGGGATCGAGCCACCCGAGGATAGGTGCTGGACGTGGTAGCGGCAGGGGTTCGGCATCACGGCCGCGAGACGCACGTCGCGCTCGATGATGATCTCCTCTGCGACGCGCGGCCATCCGCCGAGGCCGAGCCGGGCCGAGACCGTGCCGGCATGCATCGCCGAGCCCCGTGTGAGCGTGGTGTCCTGGCAGTGCTGCATGAACGCCAGGCCGGCTTGCTCGGTCGCGGCGAAGACGCGTGCCATCATGCCGGCGGACTGGATGACGTCGCCGTCGTCGGAGATGCCGACGGCCCCGGCGTTCGCGCAGAGCTGGATCTCGGCGATCTGCTCGCCCTTGCGGCCGACCGTGCCGCAGGCGACCGGGAAGACGCGGCAGTGCGCAGTGTCGGCGGCCCGCGCGCGGATGAACTCAACGATCTCGGGCGTGTCGATCGCCGGCGCCGTGTTGGGCATGCAGCAGACGGTCGTGAACCCGCCCGCGACGGCCGCGAGCGTGCCCGATGCGATCGTCTCTTTGTGCTCCTGCCCGGGCTCGCGGAGGTGCACGTGCGGGTCGATCAGGCCCGGCGTGACGAGGCACCCCTCGGCGTTGATCCGCTCGGCGTCCGCGGGGGCGTCGAGCTTCGAGCCGATCGCCTCGACGGTCCCGCCCATGAGCAGGACGTCGGCCGTCTCGTCGCGCCCGGACTCGGGATCGATGACGCGGCCGCCGGTGATAAGGACGGGCTGGGGAGAGTCGTCGTCGTGCATCGGGCCGAGGGTACCGGGTCGTGCCGGGGGGGGCGTCGGGAGTGGGTTGGCCCGGGCTCGGGAGCGTGATGCCGGCTAGACTGTCGGTCTACACGGGGTGTAGCGCAGCTTGGTTAGCGCGCTTGACTGGGGGTCAAGAGGTCGGGAGTTCGAATCTCCCCACCCCGATTTTGATGAGGCGGTGGTCAGACTGTCCATCGGTAACGAAGTCTCTTGGTTGACTACCGCACGCTCGAGCTGCACTACCGGGTTACACCAACTTGACTCCATTGGGCAGTGCCGATGTCACACGTCGCGCGAGACGGTTACTAGTTCAGCGAGCTTCGTGGCGACGACCGTCATGGAATCCTCCGCGGTGCTCAAACCACTTCGAGAAGCCAACAGCGGACTCACCTCGCGAAGATCCTCGTACGTCGTGTTGTGTACGACCGGAACGAGAACGTCCTGAGCAAGTAGCGCCGAGAGCTCTTTGTCGGCAATGCTTTCTTCAGGCAAGCGATTTAGCAGTGCAGGTGTCACTAGCACGATGCCTATGCGCGAGTTTGCGAGACCTTTATCGATAGCGCGAAGCAACGGAGTGCCAAGGCCGACATCTTTCTCGCTGAACCACACAGAGATGCCGCTGCTTTCAAGAAGGTCGTGAAGTTCCTTTGCCGCACCTGCACGATCGTCCCATGCGTGACAAAGAAAGATGTCCCTTAGCCCAGGCAGGGAGGTACGCTTCTCGAACGTCTGTCGAACAGGCGTGAGTGCACGGACTTCCGACGGTGTGTAAGAAACAGATGAGCCGGAGCGTGACCACCGCGGCTTCACATTAGTTCTGCCCGTGCTGGCATGAGTTCCGCTTCCCCTGCTTCTGGGTGGCCCAGAATACGGCGGAGGCGAGTACAACGGAGGTGAATACGGTGTGTATCCGCCATATCCGCCGTAGCTGCTCGCCCGGTACCTGCATACCGGGCACCTAGCTGCTGCTGCTGCGGAGCGGTGACCCAATACCGGCGCTGTGCACTTTGCCATGCAAAATATTAGGACCCTTTCTACCACGTCAGAGCATTTCGCCAAATGCTACTTTCGTTCGATTCTCACGGACACACCTCTCCAAACGCCCCAATAAACGCAAACAGGTCGCTGATGTTCTCCACCCCGTTGCCGTCGTAGTCGCGCCGCGGGTCGATACCGGATGCGGTGAAGACGTTGATGAAGGCGAACAGGTCGGAGATGTTGACGACGGTGTTGCCGTCGAAGTCGGCGGGGCAGCCGGCGTGGAAGAGGCGGCGGACGATGCCGTCGCGCTTGTTCAGGACGTAGATCCGGTTGGATTCGTCGATGCCGAAGCGGAGATCGACGCGGCTGGAGTTCACCTGCTGGGCCATGGTCGTGGGGGAGCCGTCAGGGTTGACGAGGCGGAGTTCGCGGACGGCGTCGGAGCCGCCGTTCTCGAGGGTGCCGACGTTCTCGACGTAGAAGAGGCGGCCGTTGGCGAGGTCGCCGAAGATGTAGCCGCCGTAGAGGCCGCGGGGGGCGTCGGCGCGGATGACGTAGCCGCCCGTGATCGCCTGGCCCTCGGAGTGGTCGTACTCGGCGATCGGGTCGGTGAACGCCGCGGGCGTGGGCGTGCGGGCGACGGTGAAGTTGTTGACGAACCCGAAGCTGCCCTCGCGCTCGACCCAACCGTAGTTGGCCTCGGCGACGAGGCGGTTGACCTCCTCGACGACGCCCTGCCCGATGTCGGTCATGATCGGGTCGGGGAGGATGCCGATCGGGTCGTAGCTGATGCGTTGGGTGTTGCGGAAGCCGAGGGCGTAGATCTCGTCGAGCGTGGCGGCGTCGTCGGTGAAGGGGTTGGTCGCGGGGACGGTATAGGTCTCGCCCTGCGGTCCCTGCAGCGGGTCGATGCGGAGGATCTTGCCGTTGGGGACGGCCGGGTCCTGGCCCGCGCCGAGGGGGTCGGCGCTGCCGCCGCCGTCGCCGAAGGAGACGAGGAGCAGGCCGAAGTCTTCGTCGCCGGGCTGGGCGTTGTAGTCGAACATGAGGGCGCCGCCGAGGTGGTTGTTGAAGCGCTGGGGGACGCGCATGACCTGGCGGGGCGCGGGGCCGCTGAAGGTGCTGGCGGCCGGGTCGTCGGCGGTCCACTCGAAGAGGATCTGGTGCTGGTTGACGAAGCCCGCGGGGAAGGTCAGCGCGGGGCCCGTGTTGGTCGTGCCGTGGAGGGTGTAGAGCTTGCCGTTGGTCTCGAAGTCGGGATGGAAGGCGAAGCCCTGGAAGCCGCCCTCGTTGTTGGTCGAGATGGAGGGATCGACGGTGCGGATGTCGAGGTAGAGCGAGACGGAGGAGCCGTCCTCGGAGATCGCGGACATCGGCCCGCGCGGGTCGTTGACGAAGACCCGGCCCGAGCCGTCGTAGGCGGGGGCGAGCAGGTTCATCCGCGGCTGGGCGTTGTTGCTTCTCGGGATGACCGCGAAGGGCTCGACCCCGGCTTCAGGGGTGCCGAACTGGATCGGGTCCGAGAACGGATCGCCGGTGGTCTGCTGGGCCCTCGCTGCTGTGTGCCCGAGGACGAGCGCGAGCGTCGCTGACACGAAACCGAGCCGGCAGAAGCACTTGTGGTACACTGGAAACGTCCTTGTGGGGTTATTTGCCGCAACCCGTTCTGGGCAGGCAAGTTGTCGATTCGAGCAAAAGACCGAGATCAGCATCGAGATTCACTGGAAACGGTGCCGCGTATTTGCGAGAACATAGATGGCTGACCGAGATTATCCTGCGAAGGCGAGGCCCGTGGAGCGCGTGCATGCTGTTGTTTGAACGGAAAAACGGTGAAGGCTTCAGCATCGGCGGGCTCGCCCGGGTGCGGGTGACCGGTTTCCGTGGCAACGGCCGCGTAAAGCTGGCGATCGACGCCCCGCGGCACGTCCCGGTGCTCCGCGACGAGGTCACACCCCGCGACGACGCGCCGGCCCCTCAGTTCGAGGCGCTGCATGTGCTCATGGTTGAGGACGATGACGACTTCTGCACGATCCTCGAGAGCGTCTTCGAGCTCCACGCGGTCGGCAAGATCACGCGGGCGTCTTCTCCTGAGCAGGCTCTCGAGAAGCTCGATCAGCTCGTCACCGAGCCCAACCCGCCCTCGCTGATCCTGATCGACTTCCATCTTCTCGGCGGCACCGGGTGCGAGCTTGTGGAGAAGCTGCGGGCGCGGGGCGACACGCGGCGGCTGCCGCTGGTCATGCTCAGCGGGAGCGACGACGAGGAGAACATCGAGGCCTGCTTCGAGGCCGGTGCCTCGGCGTATCTCCGCAAGCCGGACGATTTCGCGGGCCTCTCGGAAGTCGTGGGTCGGCTTCTGAACTTCTGGGTCGCGGACGACGTGCTGCGCTGAGCCGCTGACCGAGTACGCAACAACCACGCTTCGCCGATCGCGGTAGGCTGCCCGTTTCGCACGGGAGCCCGGGTTGTCGCACATCCTCGCACTGGATCAGGGAACCACGAGCTCGCGCGCGATCGTCTACGACGGCTCGCTGCGGCAGGTCGCGTCCGCCCAGAAGGAATTCACGCAGCACTACCCCAAGCCCGGCTGGGTTGAGCACGACCCGTCGGAGATCTGGTCCACGCAGGTCGGTGTCGCGGCAGAAGCCCTGGAGCGGGCGGGGCTCGGGGCCGCGGACATCAGGGCCGTCGGCATTGCGAACCAGCGCGAGACGACGATCGTCTGGGACCGCAAGACGGGGACCCCCATCGCGAACGCGATCGTCTGGCAGGATCGGCGGACAGCCGAGATGTGCGGGCGGCTCGTCGCGAACGGTCTCGAGGATCGGATCCGCGCCAAGACCGGGCTGGTGATCGATGGGTACTTCTCGGGCACCAAGATCGCGTGGCTGCTCGATCATGTCGAGGGCGCCCGCGCGAGAGCGAAGCGCGGCGAGTTGGCGTTCGGCACGGTCGATACATGGCTCATCTGGAAGCTCACGGGCGGCGCGGTGCACGCGACGGATCCCTCGAACGCCTCGCGCACGCTGCTCTACGACATCCACGCCGGGGTGTGGGACGACGAGCTGCTCGAGCTGTTCGGTGTGCCGCGTTCGATGCTGCCCGAGGTGCGATCAAGCGGCGGGGGATTCGGATCGGTCCGCGATGGCTTGCCCATGGAGGGCGCGCCGATCGCGGGCGTGCTCGGCGATCAGCAGTCGGCGACGCTCGGACAGGTGTGTCTCGAGCCGGGCATGGCCAAGTGCACCTACGGCACGGGCTGCTTCGTACTCATGAATACCGGCGCGTCGCCCGTGCCCTCGCAGAACCGGCTGCTCTCAACGGTCGCGTGGGAGATCGACGGCGCGCGTTCCTACGCGCTGGAAGGCAGCGTCTTCGTCGGCGGCGCGATCGTGCAGTGGCTCCGCGACGGGCTCGGGGTCATCCGGGGCTCTGCCGACGTCGAGCCGCTCGCGGCGAGCGTGCCGGACTCGGGCGGTGTGATGTTCGTCCCGGCCCTCTCGGGGCTCGGCGCGCCGCACTGGGACCCGCACGCTCGCGGTACCATCCTCGGCATCACGCGAGGCACCACGGCCGGCCACATCGCCCGCGCGGCGCTCGAGGGCGTGGCGTTCCAAGTGGCGGAGCTCGTCGAGGCGATGGGCCGCGATGCGGGCACGCCGCTCACCGAACTGCGCGTCGATGGCGGAGCGGCGTCCAATGATCTGCTGATGCAGATCCAGGCCGACCTGCTCGGGGTGCCCGTCGTTCGGCCCGCTGATCTCGAATCGACCGCGCTCGGGGCGGCATCGATCGCGGGCATCGGGAGCGGCCTCATCGGCAGCCCTGCAGAACTCGCGCGGGGCAGAACGGGCGAGACACGATTCGAACCTTCCGCGAACAGCGCGGACATCGAATCCCGGATGCGGCGGTGGCGCGATGCGACCCGGCGAGCGGCGGCGTGGGCAGAGAGAGACTCATGACCAGATCAATGACTATTCGCTTCACTTCACTGATCGCGCTTGCGGGCAGCGCAGTTGCCACCGCTCAGCAGCGCTCGACGCTCGAGCTCGACGCGCCGCCGACAGAGGAGCCGGCTCCGCGTTTCATCGGCGGTGTTGAGGTGCCCCGAGTCGGCAGCCGTGAAGAGTTCTTCTCGCTCACGCGCCGCGACCGTTCGATCGTGGGGCAGGACCGCCGTCCGCCGATCACGGTGCTGACCGGCGCGTCGCTGCAGTTCACGGGCGATGCCGGGCTTGACGATACCGGCGGCTCGGTGCAGGTCAGCCGCGTCGGGGCGGAGATCGGCTTCTCGCACCGGCTCACCGACGACAGCGACTTCATCTTTCAGGTCGTCCCCGAGTTCTCGTTCTATGACTTCGAGGACGCCGAGGGCATCCTGCCCTTCGCGCCATCAGAGGATGAACCGTTCGACGACGTCTACAGCCTCACGCTTCGTCCCGTGTACCGCGTGAACCGGTTCAAGGGCTGGTCGTACCTCGTCGGCGCGACGTTGGTCAGCGCGGGCGAGACGTCGGCCGACTTCGAGGACACGCTCTACATCGGCGGCTTCGGCGGCGCGAGCTACTGGATCAGCGACACGCTGCGGATCGGCTTCGTCATCACCGGGCGCACGCTGCTCGAAGAAGGCGTCCAGATCATCGCCTTCCCGACGATCGAGTGGAGGCCCAACGAGCGGTTCAGCCTGATCACCGGGCAGGGCGGGCTGCAGGCGGGGTACCACTTCGGCAACTTCAAGCTCGCCGCCGAGTTCGGCTTCGAGAACCGCGAGTACGGCCTCGACCGTGACGGACCGCTCCCCGGCGGCTCGTACAACGAGTTCCGCTTCCCGGCCGGTGTCTCGCTGACCTATGCGCCGACACAGCAGTTCGTCATCTCGGGACGAGTCGGCGCGATGCTGCTGCAGTCGATCGAGTTCAACGACGCGGGCGGCGGCGAGGTCGCGGATCAGGATCTCGAATCCACCATCTTCGGCGGGCTCTCGATCCAGATCCGGTTCTAGCCGCGTTATCGCTCGGACGAAGGACGCTCGACACGCGCGCGGCGCTGCGTGACGGGGGGGGCGTCGATGAGCCGTGCGGAGTTGATCATCGGCGGCTGACCCAGCGGGCGACCGCTCGAGTTCACGTCCACCGTCGCGATGTCCATGATCGGCTGCGCGCCGGCCACGACCTCGGCGAACGCGGTGTACTGCGTGTCAAGGCCTTGGGTCTGCTCGCGGCTCAGGCAGATGAAGATCTGCGAGCCGTTGGTGTCGGGGAAGCCGGTGCGGGCCATCGAGACGACGCCGAAGTCGTGCAGGAGCGGCGTCTGCTCGAGATCAACGAAGTAGCCGGGGCCGCCGCTGCCGGCGCCGGTCGGGTCGCCCACCTGGATCACGAAGCCCGGTCCGCGTTCGGAGGGGCCGAGGATGCGGTGGAAGATGATGTCGGTGTAGTAGCCGCCGTCCACGAGCGAGCGGAAGTTGAACACGGTGTTGGGCGCGAACTCGGGGCGGAGACGGATCTGCATCTCGCCGGCCGTGGTGTCCACGGCGACCAGCTTCTCAACGTACGCGCGGATGCCCGAGAAGATTCGGCGGCCCCGCGGGCGGAACACGGCGCGGTCCTGCTGGAGCTGAGCCTGGATCGGAGACAGCATCGGCTGCAGGACGACGGGCGAGCCCGTGGGCTCACCATCGATGACGAGCTGGGCATACGTGGAAGGGCGGTTGACGAGGATCCAGAAGTCCTCGATCGCCTCAGCGAGGTCGTTGGAGCCGTTGGTCACCGCGGTCTCGGCGAGGACGTCACCGATCAGCGAGGAGCCGTCAACGTCGCCGGGGGCGTAGATCCGGACGGTTGCTTCGGACCCGGCCGGGACGTCTGCCACAAGCTCGAAGGGGCGATCAGAGCCGTTGTAGAGCTTCGCGGGGGCGAGCTGGGCGCGTGCGGGGGTGAAGGCGGTCAGGATCGCGACAAGAGCGATGACAGCTGTGAGCGTTGAGCGGCAGCGAGCGATGGACACGAGCGGATCTCCTCAGGCGGTCATGGATTCCGGGTTGGTGGAAGGTGCCGGCAGGTGCGCGACGTCCTCAGCCGAGGGTAGCGGGCCGGGCGCGGCGATGTCCTGCTATGCGGTGGGCGATAGTGGGGAGGTAACCGGAGAGCGGGCCGGTGTTACTTGAAGAGCGACACGGCGTGGCCGAAGGCCGACGGGGCACCGTTGCTCGGCGAATCGTCGAAGAGTCCCCAGCTCGACGGATCGGGCGGCCCGGCCGGGCGGCGGTCGGCGGGGATCGAGGGATCAACGAAGTTCACGCTGGCCTGGGCCTGGGCAACGACCGCCGCAGCCTCTCCGCCAAACCATGTGACATTCAGGCTGCCACGCAGGATGTTGAAGCCATCGGCGTGGTTGATCTCGTCGAGATCACGGAAGCCGTCGCTCACAAGGGCCTGATCCGGCGTGAGTCGCTGGAGCCACGGGTTGGCCGCGCTGCCGCGGTACTGGTAGTTGACGATGACCGAGTCGTCGCCGCGGCCGATAGCGTTGGCGTATCGATCGAACGTGTGCTCGCCCTCGTGCGACGGGCAGTACAGGACGCCGCCCGAGCCGAGGTAGCCCGACTGCACGAGCAGCCCAAGGCCGTCCCATGTGTAATCGGGTTCGTCCTGACGCCACGCCGCTGCCTGAGCGGCATCGAGGCCGATCTGATCGGAGAGGATGACCACCGTGTCGAGCGGGCGACGGGACTCCCGCGGACCATCGGCGAAGAAACTGAAGGGAAGCCTGCCCCGGTAGTCGTCGGCGTAGACTGAGATGCTGACACCGACCTGGCGGAGGTTGGAAGCACAGACGACGCGGCGGGTTGATTCGCGGACGAGTCCGACCGCGGGGATCATCATGGTGAGCAGGATCGCCATGATGGCAATCGAGACGAGCACTTCGACGAGCGTGAAGCCGCCGCGTCCGTAGATGTTGGCGCTCTGTGTCCTCGCACGGATATCCGTGGAAACAGGCACACAAGAATGGGCTGGGCTCTCGAAGTGATGCATCGAGCGGATCGACCCCTCGCCTCGCTGATGAGGCTTCCGGTTTCGTCGTCCGGAAGTCCCCCTCACCTTTGATCCAAAGAGCGTAACCACTACGCGGTTCTCCCACAAGAGGTGAATTTGACGAAATTTACCTGACCATAATACGAACGTCATGGCCGGATATTCCGCACAAACCGCTCCAAGGCGTCAGATTCTGGGCATCCGTGCGTCGAATACGGCGTATCGGGAAGGCCGGAAGACTGCGAAATTCGGTAAAAATGGGGACCACAGGGCTTCCCGGATGTTGAAGAAGGACGCTGACAGGGGGTGTCGGCCGTGAGTCAGGGCCAATCTGGAGCTTCGAAGGGCAGCGCCAGTTCCCGGTCTCAGGGTCGGACGACCGGACGATCCTCGAAGCTGGATCCCCAGGCCGCCGCGGAACGAGCGGTGGCCGACCAGAAGCTGATGGATGGTGTGGCGTCCGGCCGAGAGGGCGCTGTTGAGGAGTTGTACGACCGTTTCGGATCGCTCGTGTACCGCATGGCCGTTCAAGCACTTCCAACCAGGCCCGAAGCCGAGGACGCCGTCCAGGAGATCTTCGTGCGCCTCTGGAAGACGTCTGACCGGTACGACAGCGACCGGGCGGCCCTCGTGACTTGGGTGATGCTGCTGACCCGTCGGCACCTGGTGGACAAGCTCCGCCGCGGCAAGTCGCGGATCTCTGCGGTGAGCCTCGAGGCGGCCGCCAGCCTTGATCCGGGGGAGTCGGACGCCAACCCCTTGGCTCTTGATCAGCGAGAGCGATTCGGTACCTTGATGGAGCGAATTTCCGCGCTCCCGGAACTCCAGCGGACTGTCGTTACCCGTGCGTATCTGGGTGGTCAGACGCTGCGTCAGATCGGTGACGAACTTGAGACCCCGCTCGGCACGGTGAAATCTGCGTTAAGCCGAGCGCTTGTCCGCCTGAGGGAACGGGCCGGAGAGGAAACCCTGTGATGGATTACACGCCGAGCAACGAGAACGACATGAAACCGGAAACGACACGGGACACGACGTCGGACTCCCCCGCGGTGGACCAGCTCTTTGAGCAGGCGGTGCTCGACGCGATGGGCGTTCTGGAGCACGACGAGCTCGAGGAGTTCGAGCAGGCCTGGCGTGACGCGCCGGTCGAGCTCAAGCGGCAGCTCGTTCGCCAGCAGGCGTTCCTGACCGATCTCCAGGATCTGCTTCCTGAGGTCGATCCGCCAGCAGTGCTGCGTGAGCGCGTTCTGGTGTCGGTCCGCCGGGCGATGGAAGAGGCGAGCGCCTCCCGCAGCGGCGGCGCGGCTCGCCGCAGCGTGACCCACGGCAGCGGTGAGGCCAGCCGAGCGGTGTCGGGCCGGACGGCTGCGCCCGGGTCGTCGCTGTTCCGTGGTCGGCGGGTGCACCACCTGTGGCGCGCGGTGGCCCTCGGACTGGCGGTCGCGGTGGTGGGGCTCGGCACGCTTCAGACCTACATGGCGCGGCAGATCAGCAGGGCCCGCGACGTCGCCGCGTTCGGCGTGATCATCGACGAGCTCGGCCCGGAGCATGTCTACGACTTTCTGATGGATCCGAACACCGAGCGTCTCGCGCTCACCCCGACCGCGGCGGCTGGCGACGCGACGGCGGTCCTGTGGCGTTCAGCGGACGGTGAATCGGGCCGTGTGATCGCCTCGGGCCTCAAGGCCTCGAACGGTGGTTATCGGGTCGTGGCCCTCGACGATCGCGGCCGGATCGAGCGTCAGCTCGCCGAGCTGCAGGCGGACGGGGCGTTCTCGAGCGCGACCGTCCCGATGATCTCGGCGGGCCTGCGGCTGGCGATCCTGCCACCGGAAGGCCAGGGCGATGACCCGCTCTTCACGCTGGACGCCTGAAACGCGGTCCTTGATCTCAAAATTTCTCGCCAGGCCGGAATAATCGGGCTGTGGCCGATGATCGCGCGGACGCGGGGCGTGCTTGCCTCGTGTTTGTGCCGATATGCTTGACCGGAAACCAACCCTCGCCGCTGCACGGCGATCGACCGACTGGAGACTTTGATCATGAGCATCAGTGCTGCGATTCTGACCAAGGGTATTGCCGCCGTCGTTGGCTTCGGGCTCGGCGGGCTCGGGGCGTACAACTACATGACGACCGGCTGCGTGACGGGCATGGGCTGCTCGGGCGAGACGGCCGCGGTCGTCGAGACCTCGGTCATGGAGGGCGGCCGCTGCTGCTCATCGACCTCGTCGGCCGAGATGCTGAGCGACGCGTCGGGTGCCAAGATCGTGCTCGCGACCAACGTCGCCGGTCATGCCGATGCTCACGCCGAGGGTGAGGCGTGCGGCGCGTGCGAGAGCACCGAGGCGTGCGACCTGTGCTCGGCGGCCGAGATCGCCGAGGCGTCGGACTGCTGCGGCGGTTCGTCGTGCGAGACCGAGGAGGCCAAGGCCGAGGTCATCGCGAGCAACGGCGGCGAGTAAGCCGACGGCTCTGATCTGCATTCATCGGCACGCCCGGGTCTCCGGGCGTGCTGTTGTTTTGGACCTGCTGCGATCGTGGGATGCCGCTAGGCTCGCGGCGTGATCCGACTGGAACAGGACGATATCGCGGCGGTGATTGATCCTCGGACGGGATCGCTGGTCTCGCTGGATCTCGTGCGCGAGGGTTCGGTGGCGCCGCTGCTGTGGCCGATAGCGGCAGAGCGTGGCGAGTCGTTCCGCGTGCTCGATCGCTCGCCGCTGTCCGCCCGGTTGGTGTCGGAGGACGGGGCGGTCGTTCGGTATGAGATCGAGCCGGGTGAATTGCACATCGAGTCCGAGGGCGCGGGCGGCGTGGAGCTGCGACTAATGCCCGCGCCGTTCCGGAGCGATGAGATAGCCTCGGTGGATGCTGGTAAAGCGGTGGCGCTGCGATGGCCGGCCTCGGGCGTGTCGCTCGGGGTTCGCGCGGCGACGGGCGCGTTGTCGGTTTCGGATGAGGGGCTTCCGTATGTCTCGGTGAGTGTGGAGCCGGCAGGCGGTGTCGCGGCGGTGACGCTGGTGATTGAGCGCTTGGGCTCGGGGGGCTGATGATGGCGATCTACTTGCTGAAGACCGAGCCCGACGCGTACAGCTACGCGGATCTGGTGCGCGACAAGCGTGAGCCGTGGGACGGAGTCTCGAACCAGGCGGCGCAGAAGGCGATGCGGGCGATGAAGAAGGACGACCGCGCATTCATCTACCACACCGGCAACGAGCGGCGGATCGCGGGGCTTGCGAAGGTTGTGAAGGGGGCGTACCCGGATCCGGATCACCTGGGCGAGCTGGCGTCGGGTGAGCCAAAGCGGGTGCTTGTGGATGTCGCGCCGATCGCGGAGGCGACGAAGGACTACACGCTCGCGGACGTGAAGGCGGACGAACGCTTCGCGGAGTTCGCGCTGGTGAAGCAGTCGCGGCTCAGCGTGATGGAGGTGCCGGCGAAGCTGGCGAAGATCATGCTGAAGGCGTCGGGGTTGCCCGAGAAGTAACGCTCGACGTCTCGCTCACGGCTCGATGATGAGCGGCGATGATCGTTTCGCGTGCGTGCTGTCGAAGGCGGGGACGGGGACGGTGTCGTTGAAGTACTCGAGGATCCAGCCGAGGTGGCCCGTCCGGTAGAGCTCGACGAAGAGGTCCACGGCGTCGGGCCAGTACCGCGTGCCGCGGTCGGCTTCGAGCAGTTTGATGGCGTGCTCGGCGGCGCGTTCGCCGATCTCGGCGCGGTAGGGGCGGATGCTCGTGAGCGCGTCGAAGGCGTCGATGACCGCGAAGAAGCGTGCGGGGACGGCGATCTGCTCGCCCTGGAGGCCGTCGGGGTAGCCCTTGCCGTCCCAGCGTTCGTGGTGGTGCCGGACGAGTTCGAGGATGGGCTCGGCGGTGACGCCCAGATCGAGCGCGCGGGCATGGCCCGTTGCCGGGTGTTTTTTGATCTGCTCGAATTCGTCGGCGGTGAGCTTGCCGGGCTTCTGGAGGATGGTGCTGGCGATGTCGAGCTTGCCGACATCGTGCAGCGCGGCGCCGTGGGTGACGAGTTCGAGGAGGTCGCGGTCGCGGCTGTAAGCCTCGACCATGGCGCGGGCGTAGAGGACGACGCGCCAGGTGTGGGCGGCGGTGGACATGTCCTTGGCCTCGATCTGCCGCAGGATCGGCTCGAGGAGGCTCTGGTCCATGTCAGTTCTCGGCGGACTTGTCGATGAGCTTGGAGACGGCCGCCAGCTTTTCTCGATCGCGGGCCGCATCGGCCGCTTGCTGGGGCGTCGGGGCCTGTCCGTTCTCGCGCTCGGCCATGACGTTGGTCAGGCGGTCGGCGGCGGCGTCGGCGAGGTAGCTCGAGCGGACAAGCGGGCCCGACTGGACGACCTTGAGTCCACGCTTGAGTCCCTCGGTCTCGTACCAGGCGAAGGTGTCGGGGTGGACCCAGCGCTCGATCGGGAGGTGGTTGCGGGTCGGCTGGAGGTACTGGCCGAAGGTGACGATGTCGGTCGGGTCACCCCGCGAATCGTCGGCGGGGTCGCGCGGGCCGGCGTGGTTGCCGGTGACCTCGACGATCTCTTCCATGGCTTCGAGGAGCTCGTCGTCGTTCTCGCCGATGCCGACCATAAAGCTGGTTTTGGCGACGACGCCCTGCTCCTTGATGCGGCGGAGCATCTCGAGCGAGCGGTCGTACTTGGCCGACGGTCGCACCGCGGGGTACATGCGGCGGACGGTCTCGAGGTTGTGGGCGATGATGTGGGGCTTGGCGTCGATGACCATCTGAAGCGCGCCCCAGTTGCCCATGAAGTCGGGGATGAGGACCTCGATCGACATGCCGGGGCAGGCTTCGCGCGAGCGGATGATGGTCTCGGCCCAGATGCCGGCGCCGCCGTCGGGGAGCTCGTCGCGGTTGACCGAGGTGATCACGACATGCTTGAGGCCCATGAGCTTGAGGGACTCGGCGACGCGGCGTGGCTCGTCCTTGTCGTAGACGGGCGGGCGTCCCGACTTGACGTTGCAGAAGCCGCAGGAGCGGGTGCAGGTGTCGCCCAAGATCATGATGGTGGCGACGCCGCGGCCCCAGCACTCGCCCATGTTGGGGCAGGCGGCTTCTTCGCAGACGGTGTAGAGACCGTGGGTGTCGATGTTTTTCTTGAGGGCGCGGTAGCTCTCGCCGCCCGGGACCTTGGCTCGGAGCCACGGGGGCTTGCGTTTCACGCTGAGCTGCTCGGGGGCCTCGGTCTCGTTGTTGAGGACCATTTCAGAGAGGCTGAAGCTGGGCCGGTAGTTCCGGACGGGGTCGCCGCCCAGCGGCTTGGGGTGCCGGGCGAGGGTGCGGGCGACGGCGGCGGAGGGGGGAGCCTGGCCGTCGGCGTCCGTCCTTGACGTCGAGGGGGAGTCGGGCATCGCGTGATGGTAGGTGGGGGCCCCTCCGAAATCCGAAATTTGGTGGCTCCAAGGCGTTGACGCGCGGCCCGTGCGCGTCAATTCTGACCACTCTCGGACGCGTCAGCCGAGAAGGGAGGCTCCGGTGTGACCGGAATCGGGCGGCCCGTGCGCGAACACGGCGGCGTCTGAGAACGCAGTGAATGTCAGCCCGCCGTTTGGACGATCCCGCGGGACCGATCAGGATCTTGACGAGATGAGGACCGCAGCGGTGCCCAAGACCAGACGCCACGAACGCTCACCGATGCGGCTTTTGACTGCGGCAGGGGGCCTCGCGTCCCTCGGCGCGGTGCTCGGCGGGTGCAACTTTGACTCGTTCATCGATCCGAGCGTGACTGGCCGCTGGGAGGAAACGCCCACGATCGTGCCGATCCTCGAGAACATCGCGGCGATCGAGGAGGGCGTCACGGACGAGCTTGAGACGACGCCCGTGACGGAGACGGACCTGCTGCCGGAGCCCGAGCTCTACATCGTGGGGCCGGGCGACGTCTTGGACCTGACGCTGTTCGATCTGGTGAACCGCGGACAGGAGCTTCAGATCCAGCGGGCGGTGGATATCAACGGGTTCATCGAGATCCCGCAGCTCGGGCGTATTTATGTGGGCGGGCAGGACGAGGAGCAGGTGACCGAGACGATCCGGGGCGAGATGCGCCGGTTTATCGCGGATCCGCTGATTTCCGTGACGATCCCGCAGCGGCGGCGTCAGACGTACAGCGTGCTGGGATCGGTTCAGGACCCCGGGCAGTACTTCATCCCGTCGTCGGACTACCGGCTGCTTGAGGCGGTCGTGGCCGCGGGGGGCGTGGCGGAGCGGCAGGGGGCGAAGCTTCTTGTGATCCGGCAGGTCGGGCTTGAGGCGGGGGTCCGGGGCGTGGACGGCTCCGGGCTGCAGCGTCAGCCGCAAGATCGGCTCGCGCCGCCGACGACGCCCCAGAGGCAGGGCGATGACCAGCAGGACGTGCTGGATCTGATCGACGACATCATCGGTGCGCCTCCGGGCGGAAGCCCGGGTCTGGTTGCGTCGCGCGGGGCGGGATCGCAGCCGGCGCGGGTGCAGCCCAATCGGCCGACGGGCGACCGTCCGCCGATCGATCTGATCGGTGAGGAGTCGGTCCCGGCTGCGCCGGTGGCTCAGCCCGATCGTCAGGCGCCGGTGATCGAGCTTGTGGACCCGGTCGTGCCGGGTGACCGGCCGAGATCGCCCGCGGACCGCGGCGGATCCGGGCCGGGCGGCTGGGTGTTCCTCGATGGGCAGTGGGTTCGCGCGGATCGGCCGCGGGGCGTGGGGGGCACACCGGTGTCCGACGACGGTGCTCCCGGTGACGGGCTGGTGAGCCAGCGGATTATCGAGGTGCCGGTGAAGCCCCTGCTCGCGGGCGATGCCCGGTACAACATCGTGGTTCGGCCGGGCGACATCATCCGTGTGCCGCCGCCGGACGTCGGGAATGTGTACGTCGGCGGGTTCGTGAACCGGCCCGGTGTCTACCAGCTTCCGTTCGCCGGTCGGCTGACGCTGCGGCGTGCGATCACGGCTGCGGGCGGGTTGAGCGGGGTGGCGATCCCGGAGCGGTGTGACCTGACGCGGATGGTCGGACCGGACCGGGAGGCGACGATCATGCTGAATCTCCGCGCGATCGCGGAGGGGACGCAGCCCGACGTCTACCTGAAGCCTGACGATCACATCAATATCGGAACCAACTTCTGGGCGCTGCCGCTGGCGGTAATCCGTGGCGGGTTCCGCGCGTCGTACGGGTTTGGGTTCCTGCTCGATCGCAACTTCGGTAACGACGTGTTCGGTCCGCCGCCGCTGGCTGCGCCGGGCGGCTAATTCGAGCGAACTCCGAACGTCGGAGGTCGCGCCGCGTATCGTTTCGGAGAGATTTCTCGGGATCGTTCGATCGACGTTTGGGGCTTTGGATGAGCACGGTGTCAACAGGCCGGCTGAAGGTGTCGCCGCAGCAGGCCGGCGACCCGCTCGCGCGCCTCATGACGCCGCCGGTGATCGCCGCGGCGGTGGTGTTTGTCTTGGCGTTCGCGCTGATGTTCTGGCAGGTGCTGGATCGTCAGCGGGAGATCTCGACGGGGCAGTTCGAGGACTGGGGGCACGCGTTCATCGTGCCGTTTATCAGCGGTTTCCTGGTGTGGAAGTCGCGTGATCAGCTCGCGAAGGTCGAGATGCGGACGTTCTGGCCTGCGCTGCCGGTCGTGCTGCTCTCGATCATCATCTACTTCCAGAGCGTGGTTCTGATCCGCAGCCACTTCCCGCAGGGGGCGGCGATGCTGCTCGGGCTCTACGGCTCGACGCTGCTGCTGCTCGGGCCGCGGGCGATGCGGCATCTGTTTCTGCCGCTGGCGTATCTGTCGTTCGCGATCACGCTGCCCGAATCGATCATGCTGCGGATCACGTTCCAGCTCCAGTTCTTGGCGAGCCAGGGGGCGTGGGTGATGCTGTCGGTGTGCGGGCTGCTGCTCGACTTCGAGACCGAGCTGAACGGCAACACGCTGAAGATCCTGACGGCTGACGGCCGGGAGCTGCCGCTCAATGTTGCCGAGGCGTGCAGCGGGATGCGGATGGTCGTGGCGTTCTACGCGCTAGCGGCGGGGTTCGCGCTCGGGTCGTGCCGGTTGTGGTGGCAGCGGGCGACCCTGATCCTCCTGGCGGCCCCGGTCGCGGTGCTGATGAACATGGCGCGGGTCGCGGTGCTCGGGCTGGTCTCGCTGGTGAACCCGGATCTTGCTGCTGGTAACGCGCACATGGTGATCGGGACGATCCTGCTCTTTCCATCGATCGCGCTGTTCTTCGGCGTGGTGTGGGCGCTGAACAAGTTCGTGAGCTTTGATGACGAGCAGGAGGCGGCGTCGTGAACTGGAAGCTGCTTCTGAATCCCGGGCTGCTCACGCTGATCGCTGTGTTCGGCGTCGGATCGATCGCGATGGGCCGGATGATCGATGCGCTCTCGCTGCAGCTCGAGAAGAAGCCGATCTACCCGCCGGACGGCCGGACGTTCCTTGCGATCCCGGCGGAGACACCCTCGTGGGAGCGGGTCGGCGGCGACATCCTGATGAGCAAGGACGTCGTGGTGACGCTCGGGACAGAGAACTACGTCTCGCGCGTGTACCAGCGGAAGGAGCCCGGGCCCGACGGGCAGATCGTTCAGGTCGAGTTCCACGGCGCGTACTACACCGATGACATCGACACGGTGCCGCACGTTCCGGAGCGGTGTTTCGTCGGGGGCGGCCTGCAGCAGTCGGACGCGTCCCGCGTTGTTCGGCTCGATCTCGATACCAGCCGCTGGCGTGAGGACACGTCGATCGAGACCGATGACGAGCGGATCGTCGGCAACCAGGGTGTGATCTACAAGACGCGGACGATCCCGCAGTACCGGAGCAGGTTCGCGGAGGTTCGGCTGCCGCGCGATGTGGGGCCCGAAAGCCCGCTTCCCTTCCGGCTGAGCGAGTTCCGCAGCAACCGCGGGCGCGGGTCGATCTTTGCGGGGTATTTCTTCATCGCGAACGGCGGGGCCGTGGGCTCTGCTGAGGCGGTGCGTGGTTTGAGTTTCAACCTGAGCGACGAGTACGCCTACTACGCGAAGGTGCAGATCACCAGCGTGTCGGGGATCTCGTCGAGTGACGAACACGAGAAGTACTCGGCCGAGCTCCTGAGTGAGCTGATGGCCGAGATCATGCTGTGCCTCCCGGACTGGGTGGACGTGCAGACCGGGGCGTACGACCCCGAGGGTGGAGAGGCCGAAGGCGGCGCATAAGGGCGTGGGGACGCCGGTATGAATCGGCCGCGGGACGGCCCTGGAGATGGAACCGATGGCAGCACGCGTGAATACGAAGTTTGTGATCATCCTCGTCGCGGGTCTGCTCGCGGTGGGCGCTGCGGCGATCACCACGTTCGTCCTCGTCGTGAAGAAGACGGGCGAGGACTACATCCGGCTCGGCGACGAGGCTGCGGCCGCGGGGAACTGGAAGGAAGCGCAGCGGCTGTACGGCAGCGCGGTCTTTAAGGATCGCACGAATCCGGTGTGGATGCAGACGTGGTTCGATGCTCTGGGCAACGTCGTGCCCGAGGACGCGAACGAGTACGACCAGCGGTACACCGAGTATGTCGCCGCGGCCGAGAGCCTGGCGCGCCTGAACCGCGGTGATATCGAGGCGTCGGAGCGGTACCTCAAGATGCTGCACGACCAGCTGTGGCTGCTCTATGGTGCGCCGCCGCAGCTCGTTGACAACCTCGCGGATGAGGCGGACCAGCTGTTCGCGTTCTTTCAGTCGGACCCGTCCGGCGAGTGGAACCGGCTGCGGCGGTACAAGGGTCTCGGGTACGTCCGTCTGCTGAACGCGGGGCGTCCGCTGCAGGAAGATGATCGCGAAACGGCGATCGCGGAGCTTCGGGCGGTGCTGGAGGTTGCGCCGCAGGACGCCGAGGCGGCGACGGCGCTGGTGCAGATCATCGAGAACGAGGCGCGGTCGGCGATCCTTGCCGGCGATAGCCGGACGGCAGGCGAGCAGTGGCAGGCGGCGGACGACGTGCTCGCGCGTCTCCGCCGGGTAGCGCCGAATGACTATTTCACGCGGATGTTCGACATCATCGTGCCGGTCGGGCGTCTGCGGCTTGATCCGCAGATCCGGGCGCTCCCGGGGCCGACCCAGGCGGCGCGCATCCGTGAGCTGTCTGCGGAGCCGATCGCGAACCTGAAGTCGCTTCTTCGCGAGATGTCGCGCGAGAACGATCCGCTGCCGTTTGATCTTGTGGCGCGGGCGAGGGCGATGGAGCTGGCGCTCGATCCGATCTCGCAGGGCACGCAGACGTCGGCGATCATCGCAAGGCAGCTCGAGATCGCCGAGCAGAACCCCGAGGCGGGTGTGCTCCAGAGCCGGATCTACCGTCTCGGCGCGGAGCTGCTCGCGGGGCAGAGCGAGTTTGAGAAGGCGATCGCGTACCTCGATGAGCTCGAGGCGCTCGACTACCTCCCGCTGAGCGTGCAGGGACGGATCAGGCTCGGCACGCAGCAGACCGCGCCGGCGCTGACCGCGCGGATCGCAGGCATCTGGGCGTCCACGCTCGACGATGACGCGGACGCTCGTGAGAAGGCGCTGCAGATCACCGCCGATGCGCGCGATCGCTTCCGGCGTGTCGCGGGCGACGAGTCCGAGCAGCTGCTCCTCATCGACGCGATCGTCGCGGAGGTCCTGGGCGATTTCCGCGATGCCCTCGACAACTACGCGAAGTACAACGAGGTGACGCAGGACTCGGACGTGCTGGCGGTCCGCCGCGAGGCACTCGTGGCGGCGCAGCTCGGGCGGTTCGCGCAGGCGCGGACGAAGTTTGAGCAGCTGCTCCGCCGAAACCAGTTCGACGCGGAGACGCTCAAGGCGCTCGCGCGGGTTGACGTCCGCATCGGCGAGACCGTAAACCTGCAGCAGGCGTTGAACCTGTACTCGCGGGCCGCGGAGGTCGAGCCGGACGCGGAGGCGCGGGCGGAGATCAACCGGGAGATCACCCGTCTGCGTGAGCGTCTCGGGCAGGTGCAGGCAGATGATCCGGTGCTCGAGGCGATCTTCGAGGCGGAGCGAATCGCGGAGGGCGAGGGCGAGACCGGCGGCGTGGGTGATCCCGTCCGGGCGATCCGTGTTCTGCAAGATGCAGTGGAGACGAGCGGCTACGACCCGCGTGCGGTGGTGGCGCTGGCGAACAAGCTGATCCAGCGCCCGGACGGGCTCGAGGGGATCAAGTCGCTGATCGGCACCGCTCAGTCGCGGCGTCCGGATGATGAAGCGATCGCGCGGCTTGCGCCGGTGCTCGAAGCCGAGGAACGCGCGGACGCCGTCGTGCTCGTGCTCGAGCAGTCGGGGATCGAGGAGTATCAGAAGCTTCTGACGCAGTATCAGATCTATACGGTGTCCGGCCGCGAGGCGGACGCGGAGGCGGTTCTCGCGGATCTCACTGAGAGTTACCCGGATCGACCGGAAGTGCTCGAGCTTCGGTTCCTCGGTGCGCTCCGCGAGGAGAACGCGGAGCTGGCGCAGCAGCTTGCCGCCAAGGCCGTGGAGATCGATGCGGACAACGTGGACGGCATGACCTTCGAGGCGCGTCTCGCGAGCTTCGAGGGCGACGAGGCCCGGGCGGCGGACCTGCTCTCGGCGGCGACGCGGGCGAGCTCGGTGGACGCGAGCGTGTGGCGACTTCTTGCGATCTCGCAGCAGCGTCTCGGGCAGAACGATCTCGCGATCGAATCCCTCAAGCAGGCGCTCGCGGTCCGCGAGAACAACGCGGCCGTGATCCTGGAGTACATCCAGGCGCTCCTGCTCGGTGAGCAGCTCCAGGAAGCGTTGGTCGAGGCTCGGCGCTTGCTGCCCTACGGCGAGCGCGATCCGCGGTTCCGTGACCTGTATCTCAACCTCGAAACGCAGATCGGCGGCGAGCAGGGGCTCAAGATCGCGATCGATCGCCGCTTCCGGCGGTACGAGCTGACGCCCGAGGATCTGGACAACGCCGTGGCCCTCGCGTCGCTGTATGTGCGTGATGGTCAGCTCGACGCGGCCGAGGAGCTCCTCGCGACGCTGGTCGAGGAGAACGAGCAGTCACTCCGCCTGGTGGTGCTGCAGGCGTCGATCTTTGCCGTGCAGGGCACCGTCGAGACGCCCGCGGGCCCGCGCCGCGGCATCGACCTCGCGCGTGGGGCATTCATCGACTACATCATCGGCCTGCAGACCGAGGAGGAGATCTCCGAGGCCTACCAGACGATGGCGCGGTTCATGTACGCCCGCAACCAGAACGAGATCGCCCTCCGCGCGATCGAGGAGGCACGGGCGATCCAGGACGAGGAGACCCGTCCGGCCGACCGGCTCGCCGGCGACATCTTCTCGGCGCTGCAGCGGCACGACGAGGCGGCCGAGGCGTACGAGCTGGTGGTCAACAACGGCGCGGATGACGAGCAGCTGACCTATCGGCGCCGCCTGATCGACGCCTACAACCGCGGCCGCCGGTATGACGATGCGCTGGCCGAGCTCGCGAAGCCCGGCGTCGAGGATGGCCTCGGCGTGATCGGCCTCACGCAGCGGGCCGACTCGCTCATGGGGCTCGGTCGACGCGAGGAAGCGGTGCGGGCGATCGGCGATGCGCTCACTCTCGATCCCGAGAACCCGCTGATCTTCCTGCGCCGCGCCGAGATTCTCGCGGCCGACCCGCAGTACACCCGCGAGGTGCTGGACGACGTGGACGAGGCGATCCGTCTTGATCCTGAGGATTGGCGTGGGCACCGTCTGCGTGCGGCGATCCTCACGCGGCTCGATCGCCGCGACGAGGCGATCCGCAGCCTGCGCGAGGTCGTGCGTCTGAACCCGCGGCTCAATGACGCGGTCGTGGGGCTGATGTCGGAGCTGATCACGGACGGCCGTGACGGCGAGGCGCTCGAGGTGATCAACAACGTGCTCGCGGAGCGTCGGGGCGACACGCTGCTCATCCTTGCGAGTGCTCAGGTGTTCGTTGACCGCAACCTGTGGGGCCGTGCGGCGGAGTTGTACTCGCGTGCGTGGGCGCAGACGTCGGACATCGGTGTTGGTCTTCGGTACATCGATGCGCTGCTCAACGTCACGCCGGCGCGTCCGGGTGATGCCGAGGTGGTGATTGAGGAGATGCGGAACACGGGCATCGCGGTCGATGAGATCAGCGAGATTCTGATCTCGCGGGCGCTGATCGAGAACGCGCAGAACCGCCCGCGGCGTGCCGAGGCGCTGATTGCTCAGGCGTTCGACAACCTCCAGCTCAGCACGCAGACGGTGCTCAACTGGTCGGGCAACGTGGGCCGTTTGCACCGCGACCGCCAGCCCGGAGCGGCGGCGGCGTTCATCGATACGCAGCTCGAGCGCGTGCGGAGCCCGGAGCGTCAGGCGTGGCTCAACATCGTCAAGGCGGGCATGCTGATCGAGAACGACGCGACCTCGAGCCAGGGCGAGGAGCTGCTGGCGGCGACGGCCGAGCAGCAGGACTTCCCGGAGGTTGCGCTGCTCGCGGCTCGGAGCCTCGCGATCAACCTCTACGCCCGCGGGCGGATCGAAGAGGCGGTGGACCGGTGGAAGAAGCTGCTCGAGCGGTTCGGTGACGAGTGGGAGACCGCGAACAACCTGGGTTACGCACTGGCGATCGATCTCGGGCGTCCCGAGGAGGGCCTGCCCTACGTCCGCCGTGCTCTGGTGCTCAACCCGGAAGCGGCGATCATCGCCAACAGCCTCGCCCGGGTGTACATCGAACTCGGGCAGCTCGATGACGCCGAGGACATGCTGGACCGGAGCGAAGCGATGTCGGGCGATATTGGGGCCCGGATCACCACGCAGCTCCACAAGGTCCGCCTGAATATCGCCCGCGGCAACATGACCGAGGCAGAGCGGCTTCTGGCCGTTGCGGAGACCGCGGTCGGCCAGATCCGGGGTGACGGCGATTCGTTCCGCGAGGAAATCGAGGGTCTGCGGTCGCAGATTCAGGGGGGATGATGAACTCTCGGGGTGTCGAGCCGATACTCGACTGGCTCTCGGGGGTTCACCGGACCGATCGCACGAACGCCGAGGGGCCGTGGTGCGTACGGTCGGTGTCTCGCCGTGGTGCCCGGACCGTGTGTAAGTCTGTGCCTGACAGCGTTCTCGCGAAGGATTCGATGGAATGACCAGCGTCCCGGCAACCCAGCGATCGATCCCCGGGGGGCGTCCGCAGGCGCGTCCCGCGCCCGCAGCGGCCGGCGCGAGCGGTGCCGGAGCGGCGCCGACGGTCGATCCGATCAAGCTGCTCAAGAAGTACATCTGGGTGCTCATCGGCGCGGGCGTGTTCGGTGTGTTTCTGGGTGTGGCGGTGTTCCTTGTCTGGGTCCGTGTGTCACCGGCGTTCTCGTCGCGCGTGACGTTCCAGGCGAACCCGCCGACGGCGGACGTGGGACGTGTGGCGATTGAGCAGCAGGCCGACGAGCGTGAGCTCCAGCGGTTCATGGCCACGCAGACGGCGCTCTTGAAGAGCGAGGCGTTGCTGGAGCGTGTTGTTCGTGATCCTCGGCTCGCGACCGACGCTCAGGCGTGGGCGCGGCAGTACCAGGCCGCGAACGGTCTGTTCAGCGAGCAGGACGCGCTGCGTGATCTGCAGAGCATGGTGAGCGCCCGGGTTGCCGAGGGCACGTCGCTGTTCACGCTGTCTGTGACGTGGAAGTCGAAGGAAGATGTGCAGGGGCTCGCGGGTCTGATCCGCGAGTTGTACATGCGCGACGTGGACCGCCGCCAGAACGAGGCGAGCGACCGTCAGGAAGAGGCGTTGCTCGCGCAGATCCGCTCATACGAGCGCGAGGTAGACGAGTACACGCAGCGGCGGACGCAGCTGATCCGCAGCAAGGGCATCGAGTCTGAAACGCAGGGGCAGGACGACGCGTCGCTCGCGCTCCGCGAGATCACGACGCGGATCAACGAGCTTCAAGGCGAGCTGATCGCGACGCGCGAGGAGCTCAAGAGCCTTGAGCAGATCCAGGTCACGGTCGAGGAGAACCTTGCACGCCCCGACGCGGTGAACCTGCCGGCGGAGTTGTTCCCGGACCAGTTCGCGGCGACGGTCGATACGCAGCCGCTGGTCGCGCGTCTCCGTGCGGATATCGAGACACTCGAGACATCACTCGCGACGCTGCGACTCGAGGGCATGAAGCCGTCGCACCGGCAGTACAAGCTGACCCAGGCTGATCTCGAGGCGCGTCGGAGCAAGATGACGCAGCTCAAGCAGAGTGAGGCGATCCGGCTCCTTGAGGCGACAATCGACGGGCTCAAGAAGGCTGAGAACACGATCGTGGCGCAGATCGCTGATCTGAATGAGCAGCGGCAGACGACACGCGAAGAGCTGACGGTCCTGACCAGCGACTTTGAGGAGCTCGATCAGCTCAATCAGCGGATCGAGAGTCTCGACACAACGCTGCAGGGTGCGCGGAGCCAGTACCAGACTCTCATTGCGTCGAACCAGGCGAGCCAGCGTGTGGTGGTGATCCAGGCGGAGCGTCTCCCTGAGTTTCGCGATTCCCCGTCGCTGCCGATCACCGTCGCCGGCGTCTTTGTCCTTGTTGTCGGTGCGGCCGCGGGTCTTGTCTTCCTTCGCGAGGTGCTCGACCAGCGCGTGAAAGGGCCGAGCGATATCTCGCTGATCCCGAGGGCGAAGGTGCTCGGGTACGTGCCGCTCGCGGCCGAGGATCCGACGAACCCGAAGCACTTCGAGACGATCTTCCGCGACCAGCCGCGGGGCGTGCTTGCCGAGAGCATCCGGCAGTTCCGGACGACGACGCTCCGCGCGATGCAGCGTGCGGGTCATCGGTCGATCATGTTCTTCGCGGCGGCGCCGCGATCGGGCGCGAGCTCGCTCGTGACGAACTTCGCGTTCGCGGCGGCCCGCGTCGAGCAAAAGGTGCTGATCATTGACGCGAACCTGCGGCGTCCGTCGGTGCACCGCTCGCTCGGGCTCGAGCAGGGGCCCGGTGTCTCGGACGTGCTCGCGGGCACCACGGAGTTTGAGAACGCCGTGCAGTCCACGGACGAGCCGAACCTGTACGTGCTGAGCGCGGGCTCGCGCGAGCACCGCGTATTTGAGCGGCTTGGGACCCGCGCCATGGCGGCGCTGCTCGAGAAGGCGAAGCAGGACTACGACCTCGTCATCCTCGATGTCGCGCCCGCGGTGGTCGCGGGTGACGCCGCGTCGCTCTCGACGCAGGTCGATGCCTCGGTGATGGTCGTCCGTGCGTACTCGGAGAAGCGCGGCATGGTCGCGCGTCTGCAGCGTGAGATGTCCGAGAGCCATGCCGACCTGCTCGGCATCGTGATCAACGGTGTCCGCGCAGCGGCCGGCGGGTACATGAAGCGGAACATCCGGACCGCGCACGAGTACCAGGACGAGATCGAGCGGACGCCCGAGCCTGCCGAGAAGCCCGAGTCCTCCAAGAAGAACAAGAAGAAGGCGAAGAACGCCGGTTCTTCCGAGGGCGACGAGGCGAGAACCGACTGACATGAGCCGGGTTCGGTCGCTGGTCACGGGCGGCGCTGGTTTCGTCGGGCATCATCTTGTCCGTCTCTTGGCCGCGCGCGGCGATCACGTCACGGTCGTGGACAATCTCGCGACGGGGCGACGCCGGAACATCGAGCGTGTCGCTTCCGAGTTCGATTCTGATGCGATCGAGTTCATCGATTCGGACCTCCGCACGGCCCTCCCGGGTCTGCCTGAGCGCGGGCCGTTCAACGAGATCTACCACCTCGCGGCGGCGGTCGGCGTGGATCTCGTGATGCGGGAGCCGGTCGCGGCGATCGAGACCAATGTTGAGCAGACGGCGGGCCTGTTCCGCAACCTGCCGAAGCTGGGCCCGAACGGGAAACCGCCGCGCACGCTGCTGACCTCGAGCAGCGAGGTGTACGGCAAGCCCACACGGCAGGTCTTCAGTGAGGACGACGACGTGGTCTACGGGCCGACCACGGTTGCGCGCTGGTCGTACGGATGCGCGAAGGCGATCGACGAGTACCTCGCGCTCGGGCACGCGCAGGCGTCCGGGATGCCGATCGTTGTCGTGCGGCTGTTCAACACGGTGGGCCCGGGCCAAGTCGGCGAGTACGGCATGGTGCTGCCCCGATTTGTCGCGTCCGCGATCGAGGGCAAGCCGCTCACGGTCCGCGGCGACGGCACGCAGACGCGGTGCTTCTGCGACGTGCGTGATGTGGTCTCGGGGTTCCCGCGGCTGCTCGCCGAGCCAAAGAGTTACGGGCGCGTGTTCAACATCGGTTCAGATCAGCCGATCTCGATCAAGGGGCTCGCGGAGACGGTGGTCGCGACGCTGGGTTCCGGGGCGGGCGTCGAGTTCATCCCGTACAGTGACGTGTACCAGAGCGGGTTCGAGGATCTCAAGCACCGCCGCCCTGATCTGAGCCGGATCCGAGGGGCGATTGGGTTTGAGCCGAAGATCCCGCTCGAGCAGACAATCCGGGATATCGCCGCTCAGATCCGCAGCGAAAACGCCGAGGCCAAGCCGTGATCGCCCAGGACTTCGACCAACTCGACCCGATCGACCTGCCGCGGGCGCTCCCGGTAGACCCGTCGGCGGTCATCGACGGCGCGATCGCGCCGCCTCCGATCTCGATCCCGGATCCCGAGACCTGGGTCGAGACGCTCGACGCGTACCTCGGGGTCTTCAACGGCTACTCGGCTGTGCTCGTCGCGGCGTTCTTCGTGACGCTCTGCGCGACGCCGCTGATGCGACGGCTCGCGGTCGCCTACGGCATCATCGATCGGCCGAACGACCCGCGGAAGATCCACCGGATCCCGATTGCGTACTTGGGTGGCGTCGGCGTGTACCTCGGCATCATGGCCGGGATCATCGTGAGCTACGCCGCGGCGGCGATCCCGGGGCTGATCACGCCGCACGACGGGGCGGTTCTCGACCCGGCAACGAACCAGCCCGAGGCGGTGCCGCCCTCGATCGTGATCGGGCTTTCGGTGATCATGCTGATCGGCCTGCTCGACGACATCGCGGGCATCACGCCGCGGTACAAGATCGCGGGCCAGATCTTCGCGGCCGCGGCGCTGGCGCTCGATAACGTCGGCGTGAACGTCGCGCGTGGGCTGCTCGCGCCGACGATCGGCGAGCTGCTCGGTAATCGCGATCTGGTCTACATGATCGACGTGCCGCTGCTCTCAGAGCCGATCGGGATCGACTTGATCTACTGGACGGGGACGGCGGTGATCGCGGTGTTTGTGCTCGGTGCGTGCAACGCGAGCAACCTGATCGACGGGCTCGACGGGCTGCTCTCGGGTGTCACCGGGATCGCGACGGCGGGGCTGCTGGTCATCGGGATCATGATCATCTTCACCGAGGGGGCCGCGGGGCCGCGCGATGCGCAGCGGATCGTGCTCACGCTGGCGGTGCTCGGTGCGTGCCTCGGGTTCCTGCCTCACAATTTCAATCCCGCGACGATCTTCCTCGGGGACTGCGGCTCGCTCCTGCTCGGCTTCGCGACGATCGTGATCGTGCTGACGCTGGGCGATCAGGGGCGGACGGACTTCGTGGTTGCGGGGCTCGTCGTGTACGCAATCCCGATCATCGACACGCTGCTCGCGATCGTGCGGCGGAAGATGTCCGGCAAGCGGATGTCGGACGCCGATTCGGACCACCTGCACCACATGCTCAAGCGGGCGCTGGGCGTCAAGGGCGCGGTGCTGACGCTCTACGGCATCGGCGCCGGGTTCGCGTTCCTGGGCGTCCTGCTCGCGATGAGCGGGGCCCGGGTCGTGTACTCGATGGCGTTCGTGTTCACCGCGTTCCTGATGGTCTACTCGACCAAGATCGCCCGGATGCGAGCGATCGAGGAGCAGGCGCGGTCATACGACGCCGCGAAGGCCGCGGCAGCCGACCCGGACGGCGCGGGCCAGGTCGAGGGCTCGGCCGCGGCGAAGGGCTGATCGCCCGATCGCCCGCCTACGCTGCCTCCGCATGGCTGATTCCGAGATCCATCCGCCCGCGCTCGCGGTCATCGTGAGCCGCTACAACGACGCCGTGACCGGGCCGATGCGGGCCGGCGCGATCGAGGCCTACGCCGAGGCGGGTCACGATGCCGCGTCGCTCGCGGTGCTCGATGCACCCGGAGCGTTCGAATTGGCGCCGCTCTCGGCGGCGGCGGCCCGCTCGGGGCTCTACGAGGGCGTGCTGGTGCTCGGGTGCGTGATCAAGGGCCAGACCGACCACGACAAGTACATCAACGCCGCGGTGGCGGACACGGTCGCGCGGATCGGCGCGGAGACGGGCGTGCCGATCGCGTTTGGTCTGCTGACCGTGAACACCATCGAGCAGGCGCTCGCGCGTTCGGGCGGTGACAAGGGCAACAAGGGCGCCGAGGCGATGCAGGCGTTGCTCGATGCGGTCGGCGCGGTCCGGGCGATCTCGCGGGCGGTGGACGACGACGAGCCGTCGGCGGCGCAGTACGAGCTGATCCACACACGCCCGGACAAGGCGGCGGAGGCGAACGCCTGATGGCAAACCCAACGGACATTCGCCGGCTCGCGTTGCTGGTGCTGTATCAGCTCGATGCACGCGCGGAGGACGATCCCGCCGACGTGATCGCGGACGTGACCGAGTCAGCGGAGGAGATGGACGCCGAGGATTGGCCCTTCACGGAGGAGTCGCCCGAGTTCCGCCCCGCCGAGCGGGAGAAGGCGGGAAGGATCGCGCTCGACGCGCACGCGAGCCGGGACGACGCCGACGCGGAGTTCGAGACGCTCGCGCCGGAGTGGCCCGCGCGGCGGCAGCCCGCGGTGGACCGCGCCATCCTGCGGCTCGCACGGCACGAGATCGTCGCGGGGCTCGTGCCTCCGGGCGTGGCGATCGATGAGGCGGTCGAGCTCGCGAAGACGTTCAGCACTGAGAACTCGCCGGCGTTCGTGAACGGCTTGCTCGCGAAGGTCGCCGAGCGCGTGGCGGGCGCGAGCCCGTCGGAGGCCTGAGCCGCCGTGGGTCTGTTTAAGTCGGTCGCCAAGACGCTCAAGAAGGGCCTCGCGAAGACGCGGGAGACGTTTGCCTCGGGCATCCGTTCGGTGCTGCTCAGCCGCAAGCTCGACGCCGAGCTGATCGACGAGCTCGAGGTGCGGTTGATCCAGGCCGACGTGGGCGTCAAGACGACGGCAAGGCTCATCGAGGGCATCCGCGCGGACTTCAAGGCCGGCAAGCTCGAAAAGGGCGAGGACGTTCTCGACTACCTCAAACGAGAGCTGAAGGCGCTGTGGCCGCCGGCGGACCGCGAGCTCAACACCGCCGAGACGGCTCCGATAGTGATCCTCGTGACGGGCGTCAACGGCGCGGGCAAGACAACGAGCATCGCGAAGCTCTCGAAGGCGCTGCGCGATCAGGACAAGTCGGTGCTGCTCGGCGCGTGCGACACCTTCCGCGCGGGGGCCGTGCGGCAGCTCGAGATCTGGGCCGAGCGGCTCGGTGTTGAGGTCGTCAAGGGGCAGCAGGGGGGCGACCCGGCGGCGGTCGCATTCGACGCGTGCGCCGCCGCGAAAGCCCGGGGCGTGGACGTGCTCATCCTCGATACCGCGGGCCGCCTGCAGACCCAGGCGGGTTTGATGGATCAGCTCACCAAGATCCGCAAGGTCGCGGCGAAGCAGATCGACGGTGCGCCGCACGAGACGCTCTTGGTCCTCGATGCCACCGCCGGTCAGAACGCGCTGCGGCAAGCCGAGGCGTTCGCCGAGGCGGCGGGCGTGACCGGCATCTTCCTGAGCAAGCTCGACGGCACCGCCCGCGGCGGCATCGTCGTCGCGATCCGCGAGACCTTCGACGTCCCCGTCAAGCTCATCGGCACGGGCGAGACGCCCGAGGATGTCGAGCCGTTCGATCCGGAGCGGTTCATCGAGGCGATGTTTGAGGGGGAGTGAGACGGCCCTTGTTCGATGAACAAGCCCTCGCCGTGAGGCGAGGGAACGGGACAAGAGAGCCCCTCGCCTTACGGCGAGGGCTTGTTTGTGTGATGGTTATCCATCGCCGCCCGCCGAGTCGGGGCGCGGCGGGCCTTCGAGCTTGATCGCCGCGGGCGTCGTGTCGCGCCATGCTTGGTTCGACGTGATCCGCCGTGTCACTTCGCGGCCCAGCGCGACCGCCTGCTGCGACGCGTCCTGTGCCGGGATGCCGAGCGGGTCGGCCGGCCGGATCTCGCCCGCGTTTTTCATCTCGATCGTCTGCGTCGGGAAGGCGAAGTCGACGCCGACCGCGTCGGCGGCGCGGATGACGTCGAGGATGAACCGCTGCCGCTCGCGGAGCTCGGTCGCCCAGTCGGGGCACTTGAAGAAGATGTACACGAGCACGTCGAGGCTGTGAGCGCCGAAGCCGTTCATGTAGACGTGGAACGAGTCCTTGCGGGTATACGGGTGCAGCCGCACGATCTCGCGGACGGCCTCGCAGAACGCCTCGATCTTGTCGGGCGGCGTGCCGTAGGTGAGGTTGAGCCGTGTGGTGTACCGCCGGTACTGCCGCCGCCCGTAGTTATCGACGACCGCCCGCACGAGCGTTGCGTTCGGCACCGAGATCAGCGAGTTGTAGAACGTGCGGATGCGCGTCGAGCGGAGGCCGATCGCCTCGACGGTGCCCTCGTGCCCGTTGATCTCGACCCAGTCGCCGACCTCGAAGGGCGAATCGAAGATCACGGCAATGGAACCGAAGAAGTTCTCGATCGAGTCCTTCGCGGCAAGACCCAGCGCGAGGCCGCCGATGCCGAGGCCCGTGAGCAGCGGGAGGATCTCGACCTCGAGCGATTCGGCGATGTAGATCAGCCCGAGAACGGTCAGGAAGACCTTGG
>JBCDKU010000015.1:0-40690 GCA_038746265.1 Planctomycetota bacterium | reverse complement strand
CCGCCGACCATCACGGTCGCGCCGTCGTAGAGGATCCCGCGGTCCTTGAGGTCCGCGAGGGCGGCCGCTGCTGTATCCACGATCTTCGAAGCCATCGCGTTCTCGCTTCCGTCCGTTCGCCCGACGTCTCTTGGTCTTACTTCTCTTCGCCCAGGAACAGACCCTGCTGGTCCCGCATCTCGACGGGCCGCTCCATGAGGTCGTCGAGCTCCCGCTTGAGGTCGGGCAGGTTGTCGATGTTGAGGTGCTCGGTCGCGTACCGAACGTAGGCGACCTGATCGAGCTGCCGCAGCTTCGCCATCACCCGCTCGCCCACGACCGTGCTCGGCACCTCGCGTTCAAACTCGGCGTGCAGCTCCTCGTCCACCAGATCGACGAGCCGCTGCTTGTCTTCCTCGGGGATCTTCCGCTTGCCGCACGCCGCCACGACGCCCCGCAGGACCTTCTCCAGATCAAACGGATCACGGCTGCCGTCCTTCTTGACGACCACCAACCGGTTCGCGGTCTCGATGCGCTCATAGGTCGTGAACCGCTTGTCGCAGTTGAGGCAGTGCCGCCGCCGTCGGATCACCTTGCCCGCCTCGGTCGATCGGCTGTCGATGACCTTGTCGTCGTTCGCGTTGCAGTACGGGCAGATCATCCGGCGTAAGACCCCTCGCCCGGTAGCCTCCGCGGGCGGCAAGGGGGAGCGTACCGAAAAAGCAGAGCCCCAACATGCTGGGGCTCGTCGCGAGGCCGATCTGACGCCGCTCCGCGTTAGTTCGCGAACTTCGTATCGACGATCCGCTCGCGGATGGCGGCGATGAAGCCCTCAAGGTCAGCCAGCTCACCCTCGCCGATGATCTGCGCTCGCCAAGCCGCCTTGTGGGCGTCCGGGGAATCGAGGCGCATCTGATTCTCCCGGAGTCGGTGCCGCAGGTCCGAGTGCTTCGCGCGGAGATCCACGAGCTCTGCTTCAAGCATCGCCAGCCGCTCCCGCCGCTTGGCCTCTTCCTCCTGAAGCGCGGCCTGTCGCCGCTCGCGCAGCGGCTCGAGCACCTCGTCAAGCGCCTCGTGATAGTTCGGCGTCGCGCGGATGAACACGACGTCGCCGGCCTCTGTATAAGTCAGGTACCCGCCCGGCTCCTGGCTCGTCTGATAGGACAGATGGGAGCTCAGCAGGTTGTGAACCTGCCCACCGCTCATCCGATCGCCGCCCGGCAGGCTCAGCGTCGTGAGGTCGTACGCCTTGGAGACCGACTCTTCCGCGGCGAGCGTTTGCTGCGATCCAAGGACAAGCTCCCCATCCCTCACGCGGTAATCGAGCCCACCCAGGCCGACATCGAGTTCCTCGAAGCTGCCGAGCAGATCCTCGATCGTCCCCGCCTCGATGACGTGCTGACGCCTTTCCTCCACGAATCCCGGGGTCTGCGAGACCATGTGCACTCTTCCCTCGGGAGTCCGCACCGCTAACGGGAGCTCCGCGACCGCCCGATTGAAACGCACCTTATTCGGCCACTCCGGCAGTCGCGACGACCTCAACCCCGCCCGCTCAGCCGCGGCCGTCATGATGTCCTCGAATGACTTGTCTCCGAGCGTGACACTGAAGCCACCCTTAAACACAATCGGCGGTCGATCCGGATAGTGATCCGGCTGAGCCCCCTCCACCGATGCCTCGGCCGTGACGGCCGACGCCTGCACGGCCGCGGCCTGCCCCGCACCCCTCGGCCCGAACACCCCCACCGAGCTCACCGCCACCGCAATGCCCGCAATCCCGATTGCCGTCCAGCTCATGAGCTGCCTCCTTCGTTGTCCGTGTTTCGCCTGTCGGAACCGGCCCGCCAACTCGGCCGTCTCGCCCAGCTCGGCGATCGCCCGCTGCACCGCGTCGTGCTCCGTCGCGCCCAGGATGAGCAGGTCGTCCACCCGCGCACGCAGGTGGTCCTCGAGGTCGTCCACGATCGCCCGCCGTTCCGCATCGGGCAGCCCGAGCGTCATCGAGAACACCCTGAGCCATTCCGCGATCGGATCGCGGTTCGATGAATGCACAATCTGCGTCGATTTCTGCATCACGACGCCGCTCCTTCGACGCTGACCGCATCCGGACCGGCCGTCTCGATGAACCGCTCGATCAGCGACATCTGCCGCCGGTGCTGCTCGATCCGCTGCGCGAGCCGCTGCGTGCCCTTCGCGGTCAGCCGGTACCACTTCCGCCGCCGGCCGTCGGAGCCCGCGTCGGCGTTCGCCGCCTTGACCTCCTCCCACGATGTCGTCACCAGCTTCGACTGCTCGAGCTTGCTCAAAAGCGGATACAGCCGGCTCGGCCCGAGCTTCAGCGCCCCCGCCGACATCTCCGCCACACGCTTCCCGATCGCGTAGCCGTACAGCGGCTCGGCCGCAAGCACGGAGAGCACGACGAGCTCGGTCTGGTCCGATTTGAGATCCGATCGCGGCATCAGGGCCTCCTGGTTGGATCAATATATCAACTTCTGATACATCTGATTCGGATAAATCCGGAATTTCTCGGGTGCAACTCCGCGAGACCCTTTCCGTACAAGCGGGAGGCATGTGGATCTTCAGCTTTCCCGGGCTCTTTGATTGGTTCTTTGGGATGCCCCGCTGGGCTCAA
Organism: Planctomycetota bacterium; assembly: GCA_038746265.1. Taxonomy (GTDB): domain Bacteria; phylum Planctomycetota; class Phycisphaerae; order Phycisphaerales; family UBA1924; genus JBCBKP01. The sequence goes on along the minus strand of JBCDKU010000015.1, from coordinate 38,082 downwards.
TATCTGCTTGGGCTCATCGTCATGGCAGCCTGCGGAGTCGGTGTGGCAGTCCATCACTGGGGTTGGGCGTTCCCGGGGATGCTCGCCGCCGCCCTCGTCATGATGGCTGGCCCAACCGAATCCGAGAAGCGCGGGTACCACTTCTGAATACCCTCCGATCATGCCCCGACCGATCGGAATCGCCCTCGCACTCCTCACCGCCCTGCTGCTCGGCGCCTGCTCCAGCACGCCGCAAGCCTTGCACACCGAACTCGCACCGTTCTCGCAAGCCGAGGTCGGCGACTGGTGCCGGGGCGTCAACGCGGTCGTCTTCCGCGTGAACTACTTCCCGACGCGGGAGGACGCGATCGCGCGGGTCCGCCGCGACGGGCGGTTCGAGCTGGTCTCGACGAGCTGGGCCCGCGCCCAGTTGCTGGGCCGGCGTCCGCTCCGCGACCCGAGCCTCGACGACATGCCGCTCGTCCTGCTCGACGGCACCGTGCCGACGTCCAGGTTCCAGCGCCTGCTCGAGATCGCGACGACCGACATCCCGCCGGTCGATCCCGCCGTCGGCATCCAGGACGGCACGACCATCACCGCCTCGGTCTTCCGCGGCGGCGACGAGTTCACGGCCGGCGCGATGCTCCGAGACCACGCCCCGTGGACCGACGCGGTCTACGGCGCGCTAGAAGGGCTCTATCTAGACGGCGCGGGGCTGTCTGAACCGGTCCCGGGCGAGGGCGGCTGAGTACATTTGCCCCATGCCCGCGATCACCCTGCCGGACGGCACTGTCAAAGAGTTCGACGCCCCGCTCACCGCCTTCGACGTAGCGATGTCGATCGGCGAGCGGCTCGCCAAGGCCGCCGTCGGCTGCAAGATCGACGGCGCGCTCTCCGATCTCTCTACGCTCATCGAATCGGACTGCGAGCTCGCGATCGTCACCGAGAAGACCCGCGACAAGCAGCATGACCCCGACGCCCTGATGCTCTGCCGCCACTCGGCCGCCCACGTGATGGCAGAAGCCATCCAGCGGATCGTGCCCGGGGCCCAGCTCGTCTACGGCCCGCCGCTCGACACCGGGTTCTACTACGACATCGCCTTCCCCGAGGACCGCCCGCTCCGCGAGGGCGACTTCGAGGCGATCGAGAAGGAGATGGCGTCGATCGTCGCCGAGGATCGGCCCTTCACCCGCTACGAGATGCCCGCCGCCGACGGGATGTCCAAGCTCAAGGACGAGGGCAGCAAGTACAAGATCGACAACGCCGAGCGGGCGATCGCCGCGGGCTCGGACGAGCTGAGCTGGTACGCCACGGGCGAGCCGGGCACGAACTGGGAAGACCTCTGCCGCGGCCCCCACGTGCCCTCGACGGGCCGGCTCGGCGCGATCAAGGTCATGTCGCTTTCGTCGAGCTACTGGCACGGCGACGAGAACTCCGACCGCCTGACCCGCGTCTACGGGACGGCGTTCTTCAGCAAGAAGGACCTCAACAAGCACCTCGAGCAGCTCGAGGAAGCCAAGAAGCGCGACCACCGCGTGCTCGGCAAGCAGCTGAAGCTCTTCCACATCGACGAGACCGTGGGCCAGGGTCTTGTCCTCTGGACGCCCGCGGGGTCGGTCGTCCGCAAGCAGCTGCAGGACTGGATCTCGGGCGAGCTCCGCCGCATGGGCTACCACGAGGTCTTCTGCCCGCACATCGGCAAGCTCGATCTCTACAAGACCTCGGGCCATTTCCCCTACTACGCCGAGAGCCAGTTCGTCCCGGTGCTCGAGCGCGACTTCCTGCAGAAGGTCTCGGACGAGGGCTGCACCTGCGGCGAGCTGAGCAACATGATCGGCGAGGGCGACCTCGAGGGCTACCTGCTCAAGCCCATGAACTGCCCGCACCACATCAAAATCTACGACTCACAGCCCCACTCTTACCGCGACCTGCCGGTGCGGCTCGCGGAGTTCGGCACCGTCTACCGCTGGGAGCAGTCGGGCGAGCTCTCGGGCATGACCCGCGTCCGCAGCTTCACCGTGGACGACGCGCACATCTTCTGCCGCGAGGATCAGGTCGGTCAGGAAGTCGCGGGCTGCATCGAGCTCGTCAAGATCGCCTTCGACACACTCGGCTTGGAAGACTTCCGCGTCCGCGTGGGGCTCCGCGATCCGGACAGCTCGAAGTACGTCGGCGACCCGGATGTGTGGGACAAAGCCGAGCAGGCGTGCATCGAGGCGGCCGAGAAACTGGGTGTGCCGTTCTCCACAGAACCGGGTGAAGCCGCGTTCTACGGACCCAAGATTGACTTTGTCGTCCGCGACGTGATCGGCCGCGAGTGGCAGCTCGGGACCGTGCAGGTGGACTACAACCTGCCCAAGCGTTTCGACCTCTCCTACGTCGGCTCGGACAACACCGCCCACCGACCCGTGATGATCCACCGCGCCCCGTTCGGCTCGATGGAGCGGTTTGTGGGCGTGCTCATCGAGCACTTCGCCGGCGCGTTCCCGGCGTGGCTCGCGCCGGAGCAGGTGCGGGTGCTGACGATCTCCGAGAAAGCCGACGGCTACGCGACCGGCGTCTACGAGCAGCTCAAAGAAGCCGGGCTCCGCGTGACCGCGGATCTCTCGGGCGACCGCGTCGAGGGCAAGATCAAGAAGGCCGCGGAGATGAAGATCCCCTACCTGCTCGTGGTCGGCCCTCGCGACGCCGAGGCCGGGGCGGTCTCCGTCCGTGCCCGCGGGATCACAAAGAACCTCGGCTCGATGCCGCGCGACGAGTTCGTCGCGTCGCTGACCGAGGAAGTCGCGACGAAGGGCAAGGTCCGGGTAACGGAGAAGTTCGGCAATCCGGGCGGCTGAGAAAACCGTGGTTTTTACTTGTTCGGTGCATCCCGGTGTGAAACCTTTGCGATTCGACACCGGGGCCCGGTAAACTCACGGAGCAGGCGATCGATTGCATGTGTAGAATCGACGCCCTCTATGGGTCGGGGCCTGATGCCTTTACACGACCTTGACACTTTCTGGCCCCACTCGCTTGCAGCGGCGAACAAAGGTCGTTAGAAGTGTTGGATAGCGAAGCTCTTGCGAACGGTGGGTGTTCTGTGCAGGCACCACCGGAATCGCATTCACAGATCTGAGGGGAGCCATACCGTGGCCATCGCAACTCTTGCTGACGCCCTGAAACCCGCCGGTGTTGATCTCGACTGTGGCGGCGCCACTGAGCAGTGCACACTGATGTGGGGCGCGCTCACGATGGATTCTGGCTGCGGCGTCTTCATCCTCGATGCCGAGGGTCAGATCCTCTACTCGAACGATCTCGCGGCCGACCGGTTCGGGCTCGATTCGGATGGACCCGCGGGTCGTCTGCACGACGTGCTGCCCGAGCGGGTCGCCGACGAGCAACTCGACATGATCCGTCTCGCGCTCGATCACGGCGGGCCGATCCAGATCCAGGGCATGCTGCGGGGCGTGTTCAGCCTCACCAGCTACCGCCAGGTGCCGGGCGCTGAGGACAAGATCATCGCCGTGACGCGCCCGTGCCAGTCGCTGCGAGCGGCCTCGACCCGGGGCGGCCCGCGCGTGATGCGCGCCCGCTTCGACGACCACGGCGAGCTCGACAAGCTCACCAACCGCGAGGTTGAGGTCCTGCGCTTGATCGGCCTCGGTCGCTCGACGGCCGCGATCGCCGAGGAACTGCACCGCTCGGTCAAGACGATCGAGTGGCACCGCGTCTCGCTCGGCAACAAGCTGGGCGTGACGAACCGCGTTGAGCTGGCGCGGATCGCGATCAACGCGGGCCTCGCGGCGCTCGATGAGCCGCACGCCGGGGCGAAGGCGGTCATGCCGCCCGAGAAGAAGAGGTGAGTCTCCGTCTCAGACCCGATTCAGGCCCGACTCAAATCTGTGTTACGCAGACTCGATCATCGCGCGGATGGTCCGCGCCCCGTGTTCGATCTTGTCGAGCGGCGCGGTGAGCGCGAGGCGGATGTGGGTGCCTCGGCGTGAGAAGACCGAGCCCGGGATGACGAGCACGTTCTCGTCGATCAGGCGGATCGCGAAGTCGTCCGCGGGCTGGCATTTCTCTGGAAGCCCGACGAAGACGTAGAACGCGCCCTCGGGCGTCACGACATCGGCGACGCCGCCGAGGATCTCGACGACAAGATCACGCCGCTTCTGGTACTCATCGACGAAACCGCTGACGTCGGTCTCGAAGGCGTGCTCGACGCCCGCCTGGAGCGGCGCGGGCGGGCACACAAATGTGTACTGCTGGAGCTTGGCCATCTGCTCGATGAGCCAGGTCGGGCCGGCGGCGTAGCCGAGGCGCCAGCCGGTGACGCCGTAGGTCTTGCCGAAGCCCCGGATGAGCAGGACGTCTTCGTGCGAGCCGGGCTGGCGCGCGGGGCTCGGGCAGCGCAGGCCCAGCGAGGTGTCCGGCGCGGGCTCGGAGCGGGCCTCGGTGTACGCGAACTCGTCGTAGATCTCGTCGCTGACGAGCACGACGCCCCTGTCGCGGCAGAGGTCGCGGAGGTCCTTGCACTCCTGGGAGGTCAGCGCGACACCCGCGGGGTTCGAGGGCGTGTTGAGCAGGACCATTTTCGTGCGGTCGGTGATCAGCGGCTCGATGCGGTCGGCGGTCATGCGGAAGTCGGGGTAGACGTCGCAGTAGACGGGGACCGCCCCCACCGCCTTCGCGGCGTGGGGGTACATCACGAAATACGGATCGGGGATGACGACTTCGTCGCCCGTCTCGAGCAGCGACATGAACGCGAGCAGGATCGCGCCCGATGTGCCGCTGGTGATGAAGGCCGAGCAGCCCTCGGCGTCGGCGGCCCAGCCGATATCGCGCTCGAGCCACGCGCGGACCTTCTGCCGCAGCGGCTCGGTGCCGGTAGTCAGGGTGTACCCGTTGCGGTCGTGCTCGATCGCCTCGATGGCGGCCCGTTTGATGCGGTCATCGACGGGGAAATCGGGCTTGCCGATGCTGAGGTTGATCGGGTCGGCGAGCTTGCCGCCCAGCTCAAAGACTCGGCGGACACCCGAGAGATCGACCCCGAGGACGCGCGAGCTCAGCAGCGATTCATCGATTGGCATGCGCAGACGCTATGCCGGATCCGGGCCGGATCGCGAGTGTTGTCAAGATGCGTGTCGTGAGGAGAAGCGTTGCCTGAAGACTTACTCGGGGACCTTGGTCTTCGGGAGACCGAGCACCGAGTGCTTCTTCGGGTTGAACTTCTTGTCCTGCTTGAGGGCCGCGACGCGCTCCGCGCGGGTCATGACGCTCCGCTTGCCGGACAGACCGCCCTTGATCTTCAGCGAGGGATCGAGACTCATGACTTCCGCTCCAATCACCCCGCGAGCACGCGGGCCATCAACTCAGCCGTCGAAACGCGTCCAGAACGGCTGGTCGAAACTCGACTGACCGCCCTCGGCCGCCCACAGACGGCCGATTTCCCGGATGCGGCGGACATGCTCGTTGCGAGCGACGCCCATCGTGCGGAACTGCCCGCTGGGCACAGCCAAGCCGAGCGAGTGCACCGCGAACCGGGCAGAATTATCCCCGCCGGCGCGCCCGGAATCCACCCTGACGGCCAAGGCATCGACGCCCGCGGCCGCGAGATAGCCCACGGCCGCCACCGCCTGATCGCGGGGCAGGGTGGCGAGGGCAAGGTAGTTGGTCCCCGGCTGGCGGGGGTCCGCGTCGGACCAGCCGCTCGATGAGGCGTAGACGCGGCCCGTCGCCGGGGAGACGGGGTCGCTCGGGAGCAGCGTGGTCTCCTGCCGGGGCGTGCCGGGCTGGCGGAGGTGGGGCTGCTCAGTGGGTGTCTGGGTCCTCTGGGTCCCGGAGTTGCCGGTCTCGGGCTGCCGCGGGTCGTCGCCCGGGAGGCGGAGCGTGGGCGGCTGTTGCGGGATCAGGCCCTCGGATTCGTACCGCTGCTCGGTATCGGACTCTCCCACGACGTAGCCGATCGCGTAGCCCCCGACGCCGAAGGCCAGGAAAGCCGCGGCGGCGGCATAGACCGTGGATTTGGGCATCGTGAAGGTCGATTTCCTCGTAGAATAGGCGACCTCGGCGACCGGATCGGGTGCGACGGGCTCGGCGGGACGGGCAGGCCGTGCCGGCTGGGGCGTCGAGGCCGGCCGCTGGGGCCGGTTGGCGGGCTTCGGGGCCGCGGGCGGGGGGACGCCCCGCGATCCCTCGAGCAGTTCAAACAGCGGTGGTCCACCACGCCTCGGCATGTGCAAATCCTACCTTCCTGACCGGTGTCGGCGCGGATCGCCGGCTGGGTTCATCGGCTGATCCGCGTCGATCGCCCCAGCGGGCTTGCTTACACTGTGCTCCCATGGCGATCCGCGAAGACGACATCATCCGCATCGAACGCACGCCCATGAACCGCTCGGAGAGCCTGTATCTCCCCGAGATCTTCAAGGGTTTCGGCACGACGATGCGGCACTTCTTCACGAGCTTCGGGCAGGGCAAGACCAGCCGAACGATCCAGTACCCCGAGCAGCGCCGCGAGCACTACGACGTGGTGGACGGCGGCCTCAATGCCTCGAATTTCCGCGGCGTGCACCGGCTGAACCGGGACGAGGAAGGCCGTGTGAAGTGCGTCGCGTGCATGATGTGCCCGACGATCTGCCCGGCGAACTGCATCCACATCGTCGCGGAGGAGTCGCCCTGGGACGACCGCGAGAAGTACCCCAAGAAGTTCGAGATCGACGAGCTGCGGTGCATTTTCTGCGGGATGTGCGAGGAAGCCTGCCCGGTGGACGCGATTGAGCTGACCCCGGAGTACGACATCGTGGGGCTGAGCCGTCAGGAGATGATCTTCGACAAGGCCAAGCTGCTGAACGTCTACGACGTGACGATCGACAAAAAGCCGATGTAAGGCCCTGTCGGGCGGTCTTCTGTCAAGACTTTGCTCAGACTCACCAAATCCACTGGCATAACCGGAACCCCGTGGCACCTTTCGAGCGGTGCGTGAACGCGATCTCGCGTGACCGCCGCAAGAAGGGAGTGAGCCCCGATGGGTATCCGTGCGCACATCAGCGCCGCCGCGATGGTTGCGGCCGCATCTTTGACCTTTGGTCAGACCTCGCAGATCCGGTTCGGCTTCACCAGCCTTCCCGTTGAGCTGCAGGAAGGCCAACTCGGGCTGGAACTCGGCACCGACGCGATGTCGCCGTTCGGCTTTCAGCCTGTCGGCACAGTGACGCAGACGCTGTTCGACTCGAACGGCGACTTCCTCTCGACGTCCAACCCGCTGCTGTTCGGTCCGTCCGCCTTCGACCCGCTCGGTCCCGGCGTGACGTTCGATCTCACGATCGACAACAACGGCGTCGTGACCGGCACGCTGTTCATCGCGGACGCCGACGGTGACGTGATCTCGGGTGACTTCACGGGCACCCTGCCCTTCGGCCCCGGGAACCTGACGCTCATCGACGCGACGTTCGACAGCTTCGACTTCGTCTCCTCGGGCGACGGCACCAACGACCTGACGTTCGACGGGCCGGACGGCAACTCGTTCTTCGCTGCCGACCTGATCGCGGCCGACCCCGCCGATATCGGCACGCTGCAGATCACGACCTCGTTCTTCGGGGGCGGCGAAGGCTTCTCGCTGGTGCAGGGCACGTTCTTTACGGTCCCTGCGCCGACCACCGCTGGCTTCGCCGCGGTCGGCCTGGGTCTGATAGCCCGCCGCCGCCGCTAAGAACCGCCCAGCAGACCCCGCAAATCCAGTGCGACATACTCAGCCGCCCGGCGCACCGCGTCCGGGCGGCTTTCGTTTTGGACGGGCTCGGCGTAGATCACGCTGCGACTGGCGGTTACCAGAACGCCCGCGGTCGCGGCGTCGGTGGCGGTCGGCCTGAGCATCGGGCGGAGTTGATCGACCGTGCCGCCCTGGGCACCGATGCCGGGCACAAGAAAGATCTGATCCGGCATGATCGCCCGCAGCGCGGCGGACTCGTCTGTCTTGGTCGCCCCCACGACCGCGCCGACATCGCTCAAGCCGGCGTTGCCGATCGCCTTGCCGCCCGCCCGCGCGACCAGTTCGGCCGTTTTTTCCGCGACCGTTGCGCCGTCCACGACCTTCACCGATTGCAGTTCATCGCCCTCGGGGTTGCTGGTCCGGACGAGCGCGAACACACCCAGCCCCTCGGCGACCGCGACGTCGATCGAGGGCGTGCCCATGTAGGGGCTCACGGTGACGGCGTCGGCGCCCATGGACTTCGCCGCGGCGGCGTAGTGCGACGCGGTCAGCCCGATGTCGCCCCGCTTGACATCGAGGACGACGACCAGCCCGGCGTCGCGGGCCTTCGCGATGACGCGCTCCAGCGCGGCAACGCCCACCGAGCCGTAGCGCTCGAAGCAGGCGGACTGGGGCTTGATCGCGGCCGCGACGCCCGAGACGGCGTCGATGATCCCGGCGCAGAACGTCTCGAAAGCGGACGCGGGGTTGCTGCGGTCGAGGTCTTCGGGCATGCGCTCGAGCACGGGGTCGAGCCCGACGCAGAGGGGGGCACCCACGCGGTCGATGGCGGCGCAGAGTCGGTCGCTGAATCGTTCTGCCATGCCGCGACCCTATCGTGTTTGTGCACGCCGAGCAGGTGAAGCAGGTGACACGATGCCGACCGACCCGCCCGCCCATCTCGATCTGAAGAAGGACAAGGGGCTGACGATCCAGTGGTCCGACGGGACGGGGTCGTACTACACGATCCCGTACCTGCGGCGGATGTCGCCGTCTGCCGACCAGCGGGAGTTGCGCCGCGCGATGATGCAGAACCCGCTCACCGTGATCCCCGGGGCCCCGGCGGGGGGCGAGATCACGGCGACCAGCGCCGAGCTGGTCGGCAACTACGCGATCAAGATCGCGTTCTCCGACGGTCACTCGACCGGGCTCTACACCTGGGAGTACCTGCGCGAGATCGACCCCGCGAACCAGCCCGAGGACGTCCCCGAGGGCATGGAGCGGGCCCCGGGCGACGAGGGCCCCGCGCACGACAACCCGCTCGGGCTGTAAACCAGTCGGGTGGCCGGGATCACGCTGACAACACCGCTCGCCGACGTCCCGGGCGTCACGCGCGATCGCGCGGAGGCGTTCGAGGCGCTCGGGCTTCGGAACGTGGGCCAACTCGTCGCGCACCTGCCCCACCGCCACCAGAAGGAGCACGCCGAAACCCCCATCGCGGAGCTCGCGGAGAACGCGGTGGTGTCGGCGTCGGGCGAGGTCACGGCCGTGCGTGTCGCGGGGTTCGGCCGCAAGAAGCGGTTCGAGGCGGTGCTGCACGACGGGTCGGGCCGGCTCGATCTGGTGTGGTTCAACATGGCGTATCTCGCGAAGCGGATCGGGGCGGGGATGACGCTGCGGGTGCAGGGCAAGAGCCAGCGTCGGTCGGGCGGGCTGCAGATCGTGAACGCGCGCTGGGAGATCGTCGAGGACGAAGCACCGGGCGATCTCGTCGAGTCGGACGATCGGCTGCGACCGATCTATCCCGCGTCGGAGCGGCTCGACAGCCGATCGATCGAGGAGGTCGTGCAGCGCGTGCTCGGGCCCGCGCTCGCGGAGATCGAGGATCATCTCGATGCGGACTACCGCCGCGAGCACGAGCTTCCGGAGCTGGCTGCGGCGTACCGGTACATGCACGCGCCGGAGTCGGAACATCAGCCCATCGAGGCGCGGCGGCGGCTGGCGTACGACGAGCTGCTGATGCTGCAGCTCGCGGTGCACCTCAAGCGCGCGCAGCGGCGGCGGGAGCTGGTCGCGCCGAGGCTCGAGCTCACCGATGACATCGACGAGCGGATCCGCGGCAGGCTTCCGTTCGAGCTGACGGAGGCGCAGGACCGCGTCGTCCGCGCGATCGCGGCGGATCTGGCTCAGGATCTGCCCGCGAACCGGCTCGTGCAGGGCGACGTCGGCAGCGGCAAGACCGTGGTCGCGCTGCACGCGATGCTCCTCGCGGTCGCGCACGGGCACCAGGCGGCGATGATGGCGCCGACCGCGCTGCTCGCCGAGCAGCACGCGGCGTCGATTGAGGACATGCTCAGGGGCACGAGCGTGCGGATCGCGCTGCTCACCGGCGCGAACACACCGGCGGAGCGGGCGTCGCTCGCGGCTCGGATCGAGGAGGGCGAGGTCGATCTCGTGATCGGCACGCACGCGCTGCTGACCGAGTCGGTGCGGTTTCAGTCGCTCGCGGTCGCGGTGATCGACGAGCAGCACCGCTTCGGCGTGCGGCAGCGGGCGGTGATCCGAGAGAAGTCATCCGATCCCGCGGACGACGGGCGGCTGCCCACGCCCCACACGATCGTGATGACGGCAACGCCCATCCCGCGCACGCTCGCGATGACGCTGTTCGGCGACCTCGACGTCTCAACCATCGACGCCCTCCCGCCCGGCAGGACGCCGATCACGACGAAGTTCGTCGGGCTTGAGAAACGGGGCGACGTCTACGGCTGGCTGCGAACGAAGCTGGAGAAGGGCGAGCGGGCGTACGTCGTCGTGCCGACGATCGACGACACCAACGAGGACGCGAGCCTGCGCGAGGTGATGCGGGATCTGGAGTCGGGGCCGCTCGAGGGGCTCCGCATCGCGGCGGTGCACGGGCGTCTCAAACGCGACACCCGTGCGCACGTGATGGGCCGGTTCCGGTCGGGGCTGATCGATTGCCTCGTCGCGACGACCGTGATTGAGGTCGGCGTGGACGTGCCCGAGGCGACGGTGATCGTGATCGAGTCGGCCGAGCGGTTCGGGCTGGCGCAGCTCCACCAGCTGCGCGGCCGTGTGGGCCGCGGGGAGAAAGCGTCGGTCTGCGTGCTGATCGGCGAGCCCACGACCGAGGAGGGTCGGGCCCGGCTCGAGGCGATGGTGGCGAGCTCGAGCGGGTTTGAGCTGGCCGAGAAAGACCTCCAGATCCGCGGGCCGGGCGAGCTGTTCGGGTCGCGGCAGTCGGGGTTGCCGCCGCTCAAAGTCGCGGATCTGTTCCGCGATCGGCAGCTTCTGGAGATGGCCCGGCGAGACGCGGCGGCGTGGATCGACCGGTCGCCCGAGCTGCGGGGCGACACGGAATCGTTGGTTCGGCGGCGTGTTCTCAAGCTCTACGGGGAGGCGTTCGGGCTGGCGGACATCGGGTGACGCGGGCAGAATCCGCATTTGTGGGGTATCCATCACCGGTTTCCCACAGAAACACACATCTGTGTGGCATGTTGATGGGATTCTGATTGGTTGTCGAGCTGGTTCTGTCTGGTTGTCGATAGTCTGCGCATCATGCGAAACTCCGACCTTCACGAACGGATGGCGGTCGCCGCCGGACCGACGACGTACCGCCATCTCGGCGAGATCACGGGGACCCATCCCGAGACCGTTCGGCGGTATGCAGGGGCAGGCACCCAGCGCGGAGTTTCTGATCGGCATGTGCGCGGCTCTGGGTGTGAGCGCGAACTGGCTGCTGACCGGGCACGGCCCGATGCGGGCGTCGGAGATCCGCAAGGACGCCCTGCGGCAGGCCGACGCGGGCGAGCTGCTGACGGCGATGTCGGAGACGATGACGGCGCTGCTCGATCGGGTCTCGCGGCTCGAGCGGTACATGCAGACGATCGAAACGCGGCTTCGGGCGCAGGCGGACAGCGCGATCGAGGCGAAATCCGAGAAGTCGGGCGCGGCCGGCGATCGGGGCGAGGGCCGATCGCCTACAAACGACGACGATGTCAGAGACCGAGCACGACGGATTTCAGGAGCTGCAGCCAAGCGATCATCTCCGGATGATGATTGAGCTCCTGCGCCCCGTCGGGCCCGAGCTCGCACGGCGGTGGCTCGCAACCTTGCTTCTCGTCCCCGAGGCCGAGCGCGAGGCGGTTGTGGCGGCGGTCGAGCGGCAGATGGCGCTGGAGTACGCCCCGGAGCACGTCGATCGGGGCCTCGATGGCGCTGCCGGCGGCGACGAGCCCTCTGATCCGACGCCGTAGCATCGCGGCATGAGCTTCAACCAGGAACTCAAGGACCGCTTCGAGCGGATGGCGGGGCTGCTCGAGCTGACGGGTGCGAACCGCTTCAAGGTCAACGCCTACGCCAAGGCCGCGCGGGTCATCGATGACCAGGCGCGCGATCTCACGGAGATCGCGGATCAGCCGAGCGAGCTGACCGCGATCGAGGGGATCGGCAAGGGGATCGCGGAGAAGATCGGCGAGTACGCTGGCTCGGGCGCGATCGCCGAGCTGCAGGAGCTGGAATCGAAGGTCCCCGCGGGTCTGCTGGACGTGATGGAGATCCCGGGCGTCGGTCCCAAGACCGCCAAGGCGATGTGGGACAAGCTCGATATCACCGACCTCGACGGGCTCAGGACCGCGCTCGACGACGGCTCGATTCTCGACGTTCCGCGGATGGGGCAGAAGGCCGCGGACAAGATCAAGGAGAATCTCGCGTTCGCGGAGCAGGCGGGGCGTCGGCTGCATCTGGGGCTGGCGCAGCCGATCGCGGATGAGCTGGTCGCGCGCATGCAGGAGCTCGACGGTGTCGAGCGTGTCGCGTTCGCGGGCTCGCTCCGCCGCGGCAAGGAGACGATCGGCGACATCGATCTGCTCTGCGTCGCGAGCGACGCGGAGGCGGCGCGGGAAGCGTTCTGCACGCATGAGTCGGTCATCCAGGTCATCGGGCGAGGCGAGACCAAGTGCTCGGTCCGTGTGCGGCTCGAATCGAACGCCCGCCGCTGGAAGAACATGTTCAGCGATGACGACGAGCAGTCGGTGCAGGTCGATCTGCGGCTCGTCCCGAAGGAGAGCTGGGGCGCGGCCCTGATGTACTTCACGGGCTCGAAGGAGCACAACATCAAGCTCCGCGAGCGGGCGATCAGGCAGGGCTTGACGCTCAACGAGTACGGGCTGTTCGAGGACGACGGCGAATCGGACGAGCCTCCACAGAAGAGCGGGAAGTCGCCCGTCGCGAGCGAGTCGGAGGAGAGCGTCTACATCAAGCTCGGGGTGCCCTTCGTCCCGGCAGAGCTGCGCGAGGACCGGGGTGAGGTCGGGCAGGAGCCGTCCGCGGATCTGATCACGGTGAACGCGATCAAGTCGGAGCTGCACGCGCACACGACCGAGTCGGACGGACGGCTCTCGCTCCACGAGCTCGTCCAGAACGCGATCGACCGGGGCTTCCACACGATCGCGGTGACCGACCACTCCAAATCGAGCGCACAGGCGGGCGGGCTCGATGAGAACCGGCTCAAGCAGCAGCGCGAGGCGATCGAGAAGGCCCGCGACGAGTTCGGCGACCAGATCCAGATCCTGCACGGCAGCGAGGTGGACATCCACGCCGACGGCTCGCTCGACTATGACGACGACGTGCTGTTCTGGCTCGACTGGGTCGTCGCGAGCCCGCACGCCAGCCTGCAGCAGGACCCGAAGAAGGCGACCGAGCGGCTCATCCGGGCGCTCGAGCACGAGGCGGTGCACATTCTGGGACACCCGACGGGGCGGATCATCTCACGCCGTCCGGGGCTCGAGCCCAACATGCAGGAGATATTCAAAGCTGCTGCCGAGCACGAGAAGGCGCTCGAGATCAACGCCCACTGGCTGCGTCTCGATCTACGTGACACGCACGTCCGGGCGGCGCTCGACGCGGGCTGCCTGATCGCGATCGACTGCGACGTCCACGAGGCCCGGGACTTCGACAACATCCGCTACGGCGTCGCGACGGGCCGGCGGGGGTGGCTGACGGAGGAGCGGTGCATTAATGCGTGGTCTCGGGGGGAGCTTGATGAGTGGAGGGCGAGTTAGAGTCCTCAATAGCCGTGGTAGATCGTCAAGTTTCCTACGTACCACGCGAACGCGAGCATGATCGTCAGCGGGATCCCCATGAGCACGAGCGCGATCCCGCGTTCTCCACGGACCACGGCCGCGATGCTGAGCACAAGCCCGGCAAAGACGAGTGGGAAAAAGAACATCGCGAACAGGTAGCAGGTCAAGCTTGCGATACCGAGCGGCCCCCAGGATCCGTGCTTTTTCTGATCTCGCTCCGGCACGTGCGCATCCAGCGCTTGCTGCGTGTTGCACTCCGGGTAGGTGACGGAGCCGTCCCGGATCGTGAGGCCGTCGAGGCTGTACCGGCAACTCGCGCATCGAAGCGGTAGAAGCTCCCCGTTCTCTCCCAGCCGTCGGGCCGGCGGATAGGCACGCCCCGGACCCTCAGGAAGCCGGTTGATGTAGAACAACAGGTTCCGGGTTCCGCACTCGGAGCACCGGCAGGCGTTCCGATCAACTGAAAGGCCGCTGAGCCGATACTTGCACACGCGGCAGTACACATCGGCGTCTTTGGCACCGGCGGTTTGTTCTTCGAGCGTGTCGATCGGGCTGCTTTCAAACACGCCCAGGCGATTCAACTCACCGCACACCGGGCAGCGAAGGCCGTTGCCTTCGATAGAGCCTTTGATCACGGACGTTCGGCAGCCGGGGCAGGTGAGTGCGCCCGGAGTCACCATTTCCAGCCGCTCGTCGCTGCTTTCCAGGCCTGTCACCGGGCGAGCGGTTGCAGCGCGGGCTCGATGCCCCGGCGGCGAAGCATTGCTTCGAGCTGCGCCGGCGTGGCGGCCCTGACGTTGATGGCGTGCCACTCCCCAAGCCCCCCGACCCGGCGAGCTTGGATGGCCCACATGGTCTTCGCGGGAGGCTCGGGCATCACGATCAATGTACGCGCAGGCCGTGCAGAAGGTTCCAGACGCCGCGATCTCATACCGCGACGGCGAAGAACGGACTGGCGGCTAATAATCCCCACCCATGTTCGACCGAATCACAGACACGCTCAACGGTGCCTTCCGCAAGCTCTCCGGGCAGGGGACGATCTCCGAGGACAACGTCCGGGAGGCGATGGCCGACGTCCGGACCGCGCTTCTCGAGGCCGACGTGCACTACGACGTCGTCAAGGACTTCACCGAGGGGGTCGTCCAGGACGCGATCGGGCGCGAGGTCACCAAGAGCCTCAAGCCCGGGCAGGAGATGATCGGCATCGTCAACCGGCGGCTCGTCGAGCTGCTCGGCGGCGACCCCGACGCGACCGAGGAGGACAAGAAGCTCTCCTCGGGCCCGATGATCATGAAGGTTTCGCCCGGGCCGACGGTCGTGATGATGTGCGGCCTGCAGGGCAGCGGCAAGACGACGACGTGCGGCAAGCTCGCGGGCTATCTCAAGAAACGCGGTCGGTCGGTCATGCTCGCGGCCGCGGACCTTCAGCGGCCCGCGGCGATCGAGCAGCTCGAGATCGTCGCGCAGACGGCGCAGCAGGAGATCTCGGGCCCGGGAACGGTCTCGTTCTACGGCGAGCCGGACAAAGCCGCGGAGTACGGCAAAGCGGTCAACGTCGCGGTCGGTGTCTGCCAGCGGGCGCTCGCGGAGGCGCGGAAGCAGAACGTCGATGTGCTGATCCTTGATACGGCCGGCCGTCTGCACGTCAACGACGAGCTGATGGGCGAGCTGAACATGGTCACCAAGGCGCTCGCGCCGCAGCACATCTTCCTCGTCACCGACGCGATGGTCGGGCAGGACGCGGTGAACAGCGCCAAGGCGTTCCACGAGCGGCTGACCGTGGACGGCCTGATCCTGACGAAGTTCGACTCGGATACGCGTGGCGGCGCGGCGCTCTCGGTCAAGACGGTGACGGGTGCGCCGATCAAGTTCATCGGCACGGGCGAGAAGCTCGATGCGCTCGAGGAGTTCCACGCCGACCGCATGGCGGGGCGGATCCTGGGCATGGGCGACGTGGTCTCGCTTGTCGAGAAGGCGCAGGAGCAGGTCTCGGAGGAGGAAGCCGAGAAGCTGCAGAACAAGATGATGCGCGGCGAGCTCGGGATGGATGACTTCCTGAAGCAGCTCAAGATGCTCAAGAAGATGGGCCCGATGAAGCAGCTGCTCGGGATGCTCCCGGGCGTCGGGCAGATGCTCAAGGACGTCGATGTTGACGACAAGCAGTTCGTCAAGGTCGAGGCGATGATCCAGTCCATGACGCCCGAGGAACGCAAGAAGCCCTCGGTGATCAACCCGGCGCGGCGTCGGCGCATCTCTGCGGGAAGCGGCACGCAGACCAACGACGTGGGCCAGCTCACGAAGCAGTTCGACGCGATCAACAAGCTGACGAAGCAAATGGGCGGGATGTCGGGCGGCGGGAAGATGGCGGCCGCCGAGCAGCTCACCGCGGGCGGGCTCGGCATGCCCGGCCTGACCGGGATGCCCAACATCGGACGTTCGAAGGGCTCAACGAAAGCGGGCGGGCGGGCGAAGAGCCGTCCGAAGAAGCGGAAGCGCCGCTAACCGTTCACTCAGTCGCAGCCGGCGGTATAGGCGTCGATGAACGCGAAGAGATCGGTCAGGTTCAGTACGCCCACCGGCGAGGCGACGTCGGCACCGGCGTTCTGCGCCGTGTACATGCCGATATACGCGAACAGATCGGAGAGGTTCACGACACCGATGGGAGCGGCGATGTCGGCGAGGCAGGTGTTGAGAGCCGGATCGCTGCCGAACTGATAGGGCCCGAAGCGGCCCGAGGACGGGTTGCCGAGCAGGCCGACAAGACCGTTCGGCGGGCCCGCCAGCTGCGAGCCGAGCGGCGACGCGGGGTCCGGGCGGGCGCCGTCCTCGCGGCCGAACGCGAGGTTGGACAGCAGACCTGTCATGCCGGTGCGGATATCGCCACCGAGCGGGTGCTGCTCGATCGGGAGCGGCGGCTGGTCGGCACCGTTGACGTGGACAGTGGTATCGCTGAATCCTTCAAGCCACACGCTCGGACCGGAGGTAGTGTCGGGCCCTTCAACAACGAGAAAGGGCGTCTCGAACGGCCGGGAAACAAAGACGGAGGACATCAGCGGCTGAGCTTCCTCACCCGTGTTGATGATCACGCTCCGGTCGAACGCGACGGTGGTGACCGGCTCGGTCGCGGCCGCGAAGAAGCCGGCATCGCGCAGGAGCGGTGCTGCCACCAGCGAGTTGCGGAACTCGACGCGGCCGCCCTGCTCCAGGCGGAACACGCCCGACTGCATAGGGTCACGCGCGACGATCGCGGACGACTCGAAGAGATACCCGCTGCGCGTGACGCTCAGGACATGCGCGCCGCCGCGGACCATGCCGATATACGAACGGACGACCGCGCCGCCGCCGATCGGCATGAGACCGCTGAAGTACGCGCGGCAATCGACGATACGAACCGCGTGAGACGCGGGGTCACCGAACGGGCCGGTTGGCGTGCCGCCGTCCCGAGGGCTGAACGCCGCGAACGTCGTCCGTTCACGTGCCGCGCCGTACCCCGTCACGACGCAGCGCTCGAAGAGAACATCGCGGAGCTCGCCGTTTCCGCCGAGGTGGCTCGCGAAGGCCGAAGCGCCGGCGCTGAAGCTCAGCTCGGCGAGCCCGCCGAAGTAGGACGTCGGCCGCACGCAATGCACCTGCGAATCACGGACGCCGCAGCCGTCGATGAACTCGTCCTCGCCCTGGACGAAGTACACGACGCCGCTGTCGTCACCCAGCCCGATGAGCGTGAGGTTGTCGATCCAGTTGTTGGTCTGCTGACCGCCGATGATCGCGATCGCGTCGTTGGCGGCGTACGCGATGTACATGTCAAGGACCCGCATACCGGTCGCGACGGCGATCTCGAGCGTGCGGTTGTTCCCCGAGCGTTGGCTCCCAAGCCAGAGCGTGAGGCGTCCGCCCGAGATCATGAAGTCATCGCAGAAGACTGTCGCGAGCATGGGCGCTCGGGAGACGGTCGAATCGAAATCAAACTCGCCGCCCGACCCGCGAAGGCCGACCTCCCAGACGGGCTCGCTCCCCGTGCCCGGCGCGTCGCCCGAGGGTGTCACAACGTGCAGCTCGCGCGAGATCGGGTCGTAGCTCGCGCCAACGCCCGACTCCGAACGCTCGTCCACCTTGCCTTCGATCGACGGCACGAACACGCCGCGCGCGGACACGGTGTGGACCTCCGGGTCGTGCACGTCCCACGCTTGGTTCGCGCCGTCATCGATGATCTCGACGAGTCTCGCTGACTCCCACACGGGCTCGAAGGCGCCGGATCGCCCGCGATACCGCGCGCGA
Source organism: Planctomycetota bacterium (assembly GCA_038746265.1). Classification (GTDB taxonomy): domain Bacteria; phylum Planctomycetota; class Phycisphaerae; order Phycisphaerales; family UBA1924; genus JBCBKP01. Next base: position 20,058 of record JBCDKU010000015.1, on the reverse strand, counting down.
TAGATACGCCCATCGTCGCTCGACGCGCGCACGATGTCTCCCGGCTCATAATTGGTCTTGGGCGACCACACGGGCGGCGTGCCGACGGTCTCCGGCAGCTCGGGGCGGTAGTCGCGCACGACCATCGCGAGATCCACGGCTTCGAAGCCGCGCACATCGACAAGGTCGCTGACGTACTCGGACAGGTCGTAGGTGATGACGTTGCTGAACCGGTCGCCGCGGTCGGCCGCGGTCTTGAAGGGGAACCGGCGGAGATCGACGCCGCCCCGGATCTCCCAGACACCGCCGTCTTCCCAGGCGGTCAGCGTGAGCCCATCGACGCGGACAAACCGAACACCCGCGGCGTTGATCGCGTCGCCCTGCCCCCGCAGACGGATGATCGTGTTGTCGTTGAGCTGGACGCCGTCGAAGCCGTCAACGGCTTCGGTCGCCAGCGGGAACATAAAGGGCTTGAGCGTGTTCAGCGGGCTCGCCGCGGTGCCGACGCCGTTGTCCGCGGCATCGAAGTCCACCCAGAACGCATCGGTATACGGCTCTGCCGCCGCCGTGATCGAGGTCTCGACCGACGGGTCGTTGCGCAGCGCGACGCCGATCTCGCCCGTCCGTGTCGCGCTGATCGCGAGCAGGACGGACACGGTCTCGCCCGGACCGATCGTGGTCGGCGTCATCTCCGCGGGCGTGCCGAGCGCGTGGCTGCCGATGCCATCGAACTGCCAGACAAGATCCGTCGCGGCGTCGAAGCTGTCGGCCTCGCTGCTCTGGTTTGTGACGAGCAGATCGACCTCGGTCACGCGCCCGACGGGCACGGTCGCGAGCGGCTGGAAGGCAATCTGGAACGGGGCCGCGAGCGACGCGGTCACGCCGCACAGCATCGCCGCTGCGACGACAGCGATCGCCCGAATTCGGTTCTGAAACAGGTTCGCTCTCGTCATCGCTCTTCCGCTGATCCCGCCCGCTGTACAGCCTGAACGACCGCGCACGCGGTACGGCCAGCACAACCAAAGAATGCCACGCCCGCCAAGGATTGCCACGAGATCTTGCGATTTTTCTAGGTCGGTTTCCTTACGACGACAGCGGCAGCAGGTCCTTCCGATCGCCCTTCGCCCACGCCTTGACGTGGGGCCAGGCGAACTCGAGGAAGAGGATCTTGATGCAGGCCGCGAGCGGGATCGCGATCAGCAAGCCGTAGAACCCGAACAGCGCCCCGCCCGCGAGCGTGGCGAACAGCACGCTCGGGATGTCGAGGTCGGTCTCCTTGCCCTGGATGAGCGGGGTCAGGAGGTAGTCGTCGAGCAGCTGGGCAATCGCATAGACGACGACCGGGGCGAGGATCACCCAGGGGGTCGAGCCGCGGAGGCCCGTGTAGCCCTCGAGCCAGAGCAGGATCATCGTGATCGGCAGGCCCAGCAGCGAGGCGTACGGGATCAACGAGAGCACCGCGACGAGCCCGCCGACGAGCAGTGGCGCCGGAACGCCGATGATGGCGTACGCGACGACGAAGAAGACCGCGAGCACGACGGAGATCGTGAGCCGACCGCGGACGAAGCCCGAGACGACGCGGTCCATCTTGCCGAGCAGCTCACCGATCCGATCCTCGTGCTTGGAAGGGATCACCTCGCGAACGGTGTGGACGACGCTGGGCCAGCCGGTGGCGATGAAGAAGAAGAAGAACAGTGTCAGGAAGGCGCCGAAGCCGAACGCGGCGAGCGAGCCGAAGAAGCCCGCGAGCACGGAGAAGGCATCGGCACCGGTCCGCGCGACGCTGCGCACGACCCCTTGGGCGTTCTGCTCGAGCCACTGCAGCGCGAGGGATTCGATCGACGGCCCGCCGCGTCCAGCGCGTGCCGGGGCCGGCGCGGGCGTGTCTTCGGCCGGCGCTTCCGGTTCAGTGTCTGCGTTCTCGGGCGGCGGCTGGATCGCGAGCTCGGTCTGAATCTCGACGATGCGGTCACGCAGCATCCGCCAGGGCCCGGGCGGTACGGCCTCGCGGGCGTTGGTGTTGTCGGGGTTCTCGACGCTCTTCCGTACCGAAGCCGCCCGCTGCGCAAGCGAATCGGCGAGGTCGTAGCCCTGCGCGACCGCGGCTCCGATGCCGAGGATGGCGGGGATGAAGAGCACGCCGAGCGTCGCGATCAGGATGAGCCGGACCGACGCAGCCCGGGACAGTCGCCGCCACCTGCTCAGCTTCTGGATGATCGGCTCGAACAGGTACGCCAGCAGCAGCGCGAGCAGCAGCGGCACGGTCACGACGCTTGCGACCGAACCGAGGTAGAGCAGCCACAGCAGCAGCGCGACGACGAGGACATCGCGCACGGGCTGGATCTGCCAGATGTGCTTCTGGGTCCAGTGCGGCGGAGGGTCGCCGGCGCTCGTTTGGCTTTCGGTGTCGGAGGGCGTCTGCTGGCTCACGCCGCGATGCTACCGGAGATCGGTGGCTCGCTCGCGACCGCCGGTCAGTTCACGGTCTCGCCGGCAGACGGCGTCACCTCGACCGACGGGAGCGCGAACTCCTCGTCGAAATCGAAGACGGCGTGGAAGTCCGTGAGGTCATCCTCGTCGGTCTTCCGCATCAGGCCCGCGTCCACCATCGCGAAGACGATGTTGCCGAAGTCGTCGGTGCGGCTGATGCCCCAGTGGTTGAGGACGGTCTTGGCCATCCCGCCGTACTGGCGGATCGCGAAGTCGCGGAGGCCGATGCAGAGCTGGCGGCCGTTGACGTGGCTCGAGTGCTCGTCGTGGGTGGGCTCTTCGTGGCCGTGCACGAACTCAACGGTGTGGGCGAGGCCGTCGACGGTGTGGGCGAGGCCGTCGCGGATGAACCGGTACGAATCGAGCGCGTAGCCGCCCGCGTCGTGGAGTATGGCTCTGAGGTCGAGTTCCTCGCTCATTCCGGATGACCTTATACGTTTGGACCGCGTTCGGTCCAGCCGAGTGTATCACGGCGACTCTGAGTATCGCCATCTCTCCCGGCGAACTCGATAAATTCGCTCCGCATTCCGCCGCGGTTCCGTCTGACCGGCCGGGATCACACCCGAGCGGGCGAGACGTACGCGGATTCAGCAATCCACCATCTCCAAGGCAATTGCCGCCACTCACCACACTGTCTGAGTCCGATTCGCACGCCGCTGGCAACCGATTCACCCGCGGCAAGCCCGCCCCGTTCAAGGTGGAGCGGCGGACGCCCCTTCAGGAGATCGTGGCGGTCAAATTCCCGGTCGATCCCGAGGGCTTGCGTGAGCTTGGCGGGGCCGTTGGTGAGATCGCGGTCGCGGAGCCTGGCCTTCGGCGACCGCGCCCGGCGGTGCTCGGTCATCCGTTCAAGACCTTCGACGGGCTCGAGCCCACGCACCAACACCCCGTGCGGCACGCCCTCGACGAAGCACGCGACGTTCATGCAGTAGTGCATCCCGTAGGTGAAGTAGACGTAGCTCGTGCCCGCGCGGCGGTACATGCTCTCGTTGCGGTCGGTGCGGAGCCCGTTGCGGGCGTGGCTCGCCTGGTCCTCGGGGCCCTCGTAGGCCTCAACCTCGACGATCCGCCCCGCGAGCCGCGTCCCGTCGTCGAGCGTGCGCACGACCACGTTGCCGAGCAGTTTGGGTCCGACGATGCTCGCCCGGTCCACGAGCCACGACCATTCGCCGGGAACACCGGCTGGTACGCCGCGGTGCGCGTCAGGCGTAGGCATGCAGGCCCGGCAGCAGCAGGTTGACGCCGAAGTAGGTCCAGAGCATCACGACCCAGCCGATGACCGAGAGCCACGCGGTCGTCAGCCCCTTGCGCTTCGCGCCGCCGCCGACACGGACGTGGATCACGATCAGGTAGACGATCCAGGTGATCAGCGCCCAGGTCTCTTTCGGGTCCCACGCCCACCAGCGGCCCCATGAGTGGTCCGCCCACCACGCGCCGAGCAGGATGCCGACGCCCAGCGTCCAGAACGCGAGTTGGAGAACGACCATCTGCGCGGTGTCGAGATCGGCGAGCGTGCGGGCGGTGGTCGGCGTCGTGTCCTCGTCGCCCGACCCATGACCTGTCCCATCACCGGCCCCACCGCCACTGCCGCCGACCGCGAGCGCGCCCTGGCCCACGACCTGCAGGTCGCGTGCGCCGAAGCGGGCGGCGTAGTGCGTGCCCAGATAGAACAGGCTCACGACAAAGCCGAGCGTGATGAGCCCGTAGCTCGTGAGCACGGTCGTGACGTGGTACTTGAGCAGAACCGACGTGTTGAGGATCGCGGCCTCGCGCTCGATCGTCTCGCCCGGGATGCCGGTCTGCGTCGCGAAGATCAGCGCAAGGAAGCCCACGGCGGCCGACGCAGCGCCGAACAGCGGCTGCCGCAGGAACGCGAGCAAGCCGAGCCCCACGATCGAGGCGAAGAAGCTCAGGCCCGTCATCGACTCGAACTGGTTCTGGATCGCGAACCGCTCGGCGATCACGCACCGAAGCGCGAACCCGACGCCGTGGATCAACACGCCCAGCACGAGCAGACCCGTGCCGGTCAGACGGAGCCACTTGCGGTTGGTGCCGAACGCGAGCACGAGGCTCACGAGCGAGAGCAGGTAGACCCACATGCCGTACTCGAAGGCGTTCGCGTCGTTGTACGCCAGCTCGAGCGAACGCCGGGACGTCGGGTAGACCTCGGCGTTGATCGTCGGCAGGATCGACGCGAGCTCGGCGACCGCGGCATTCACGCCCTCGGCGTCCCTCGCGCGCCACGCGACGCCCAGCTCCGCGGCCGCGAGCGCGGCCGGGGATGAATCGTCGAGCGCGCCGAGGTGGGGCCACGGGTCTTCGCTGGAGTCCGGCGCGACGAGGAGCAGGTTGCTGACGCCGCCGCCAAGCAGCGTCATGCCGCGCTCGACGGAACCGATGCCCTGACGGAAGGGCTGCTCGTCGCCGAACGACTCGAAGATCGACTGGGTGAACCGCTCGACCATGATGGGCGAGACGCGGGTGGTGGTCTTCCACATCCGCTTCGCCGTCTCGTCGCCCGGGAACGCGGCGTCGAGGTATGCCTCGCGGAGCGGCAGGTAGTCCACCGCGATCAGCGGTTTGTCGAGGTAGCGGACGGGATCGATGATCAGGTCGAGCCAGGTGAAGACCGCGTCGAACTTCGCCTCGCCCTGCGTGAGATCAGAGGTGTCGTAGGGCTCGGCGTAGCGGCCCTTGCCCGTCAGCGTGCGGATGGTCTCGGTCGCGAGCGTGTCGATGATCTTCACGCGGCCGCCGTGGAACACGGCGAGATCGCGGAGGGGCGTGAGATCGAGGGCGCTGGCGAAGGCTTCAAGTTCCTGCGTCGTCGCGAAGGGGCCCGTAAAGTCGGGGTTGCCGAAGGGGTTGGTGACCTGCGAGGGGTCAACACCGACGAGATCGACCTCGGGGTGGGCGTTGCCCGCGGGCCCGACGCCCGGCTTGGGCGCGGACTCCAGATCGCCGCCCGGCAGCGGCTGCTGCGCGGTGGCCGTCAGCGCGATCAGCACGGTTGAGATGAGTGCAACGAACGTGCGCACGGGACGCGTCCTTTCATCCGCCCTTCGACAGCGCGGGCTCGAGCTGGCCCGGGGTGTCGAGCGGGTCTGCGTGTGTCTTCTTCGACCTGGCGTTGGCCTTGGCTTCCGCGGCGAGGCGGTCGCGTTCGCGGCGGACGAGCCAGGGCTTGATGTAGAACGCCCAGGGTGTGCCGATCGCGACGAGCACGCCGCCCAGCGCGATGACGTGGATGCCGGGGTTGTTGCCGACGCCAAGGATCGTGAAGGCGACGCGGGGCTTGTCGAGCAAGCCCTGATCGACGAGTTGCTGCGACTGGTTCCAGCCCTGCTGGTCCCAGCCGGCCTGGCTCAGCTTGTACTGCCCGGGATTGAGCCCGCTGAAGAGCTGCACGAAGACGTTGCCCGCGAGGCCGCGGTCCTCGGACCACATGTAGGGCGCCTTGAGCGGGGCGTTGAGCTTGGTCACGTGGGTGTAGGAGTCGAACTCGAGCTGGCCCGGGATGCCCGTCGGGACGACGCTGACGACCGACTGGAAGTCGCGCGGCGCGCCGCGGTGGTCGAAGGCGATCATCTCGAAGTCTTCGAGCCGGAGCTGGAAGCCCGGGAAGCGGTGCGCGACGCGGCTGAACGCCATCACGACCTCGCGCCCATCGGGGAGCGTGACGCGGCGCGAGGCGTTGTTCGCGATCGAGCCCAGCATGTACTTCGCGAAGGGAAGCCACACAACCTCGCGCCAGTCCGAACCGGCGACCGAGACCTCGACGGCGATCAGCGCCTCGTCGTGCGTGCCGACGAGGGACTTGTCCCGGTCGATCTCGGGCACGGGGACGGGCCCCTCGACCGACACGGAGTGCGGCCAGCGTTCGTTGAGCGCGAAGTCGATGAGCGGGACGGCATCGGTGAATGTGTCGCCCGCGCCCAGGTCGCGCTCGACGCGGGTGCGTCCGTTGGGTCCCCGCGCGATCGCGCGGACGGTGCCGTCGTTGCGTTCGTCGAAGTAGACGGACAGCTTGGTCGCGTCGAGGTAGACGATGTCGATCGCGGGGTCGGCGTCGCGGCGGGACGGGCGGCCGTCCTCGCGCGGCGTCTCGTCGAGGTCTTGGTTGAGCTCGGGGAAGTGGTGGTAGACGTAGCGGTCGAAGTGCTCGCCGTCGGGCGCGGTGACGTGCAGGATCGCGACGGACGTTGACGCGCCCTCGTAGCCCGGCGTGATGATCGGGAAGGGCGGCTGCGGGCTGAACTCCTCGACGCCCACAACCCAACCTGTGTCGCCGATCTCGTACTCCTCACGCGGGTTCGCGGGGATCACGACGCGCACGTCCGCCTCGGGCACACGGACGATCAGACCGTGCGGCACGCCCGGCGGCAGCGGCTCGGCGAGATCCTCGAACCGCTGGTCGGTCATGCCCGACTCGTAGCTGAATGAGACCAGCTCGTTTGTCGCGACGCGGTTCGCGGGGTCGTTCGGGCGGACGCCGAAGGTCAGGATGACGTCGGGCTCGCTCGGCTCGGTTACGCCCCGCGCGGGGATGCGGCTCACGAAATCAACCGTGCGGAAAGGCTGCGGCTCGTCGCCTGCGGGGACCGTGTCTGTCACGCCGAAGCGGCCGAACAGGTCGGCGTACGGCGCGTAGCCCACGACACGGAAACGCACATCGGGATCGACAACGCGGCCGCCGCCGTCAGAGACATCGAGCGCGAGCGTGCGTTCGTCGGAGTGGTCGGCCTCGGTGATCGGACGGAAGAGGGGGTCGAGCAGCGTAACGCTGCCGGTCGTCATGTCGGCGGCGTGGAGCCCGTAGTCGTTGTAGCGGGGCAAGCCGCGGAGCAGGCGCTGCTCCCACGCAGCACCGAAGCCGAAGCCCGCGCGTTCCTGCCGAACCCAGAGCGCGGTCTTGGTGTTGTCGTAGAAACGTGACTGCAGCGGGCCATCGACACCCTCTGCCTGGGCGGCGAGGACGATGGTGTCGCCCTCTTTCTTGAGCGACTGGTAGTACGCGCTGCCGAGCGCCATCACGACGATGCCCGTGTGCACGGTCAGCACGCCGAGGTTCTTGAAGGTGAACTCGATGCGGCGGACTGTGGCGGTCACCATGTTGATGACGAAGAGCACGAGGATGAGCCGCAGGGGCCACCACGAGTAGAACTCGAGTTCGGACATCTCGACGCCGGGCAGGCGGCGGATCGTGATGGCGTTGTTCGCCTCGGCGAAGTCGGCGAAGAAGCGAAGGCCCTCGCCGGTCGTCGCGTCGTACGCGAGCCTCGGCCACGCGAAGCTCGCCCACAGCCACGACGTGATCGTGCCGAGCACGATCACGCTCAGGACCGACGCGGCGAAGCGGGCGCCGGTGCCTGTAAACGCCCGGCGCGAGATCAGAACGCCACCCGCGCCGACGGCGGCGACCGGGACGGTCACGCTCAGCGCGATCACGATCCAGGTCGGGATCAGCGCGATCAGACCAACGGGGATACTCGCGACGGTGCCGTAGAGGGCGATCAGGACGAGCAGGATGACCGCGAGCCAGATGGAGCTGAACGACTGCGCAACCCACTTTGCCGGGCGCAGCGCGCCCGTCAGGTTCTCGTCATCCCACCGCTTGGCTCGCTGCCACTTTCGGCTCATGGTGCTCCCGTGAAACGTCTTGGGCCGGCAGCTTTTCAGGCCCGTTCACACTCTAGGTTTCGTCTTTGCCTGGGTCATTGATTCCGGTCTCACAAGACGGACTACGCACCAGCAGGAGTTTCGGAGCCCTTTCAGACCCAAACACCGCCTCCGATACGGACTCGCCGTCGCCGCGTTGGACGGCCACCACCCCGGCGAGGTCGCCACCCGGCTCAAAGACGAAACCCGATTCCTCGAGGCCGAGCGCCCGGGCCCCGTGAAGGGTCAGCATCGCCATGAGCGTGTCGGCCGAGACGCCGTCGCGCTGATGGAGCAGGCGGGCGTCGTCGAGCGGGGAGATCCGGTCGGGGGTGTCGAGGTCGACGATCGAATCCGTGCCGAGGCAGACGTTGATGCCGCGGTCGAGCATCTCGCGATAGCGGTGCGGGCCGATGCGTTCAGGGGCGCCGAAGTAGGCGCTGGCGCGGGGGCAGTACGCGACCGAAGCGCCCGAAAGGCGGTCGAGGTGCTCGGGTGGGCAGTCGTTGAGGTGGACCAACAGCGGTAAGCCGATGTCCATCCCACGGCCCATCGCGTGCGTGAGTGCTTCGATCGGGTGCTCACCCTTGCCGACGCTGGATGCAAAGTCCTCGTCGAAGCACGCGATGCGGTCGAGCATGGCGCGGAAAGGGCCCGCGGCCTCGGCGACAAACTCGCGTTCCTCGAGCGTTTCGGCGAGGTGTGTGCACCACGGGGCGGATGCCGGGAAGCGATAGTCGGCGGGGCGGACGGTGTACGGCGCGTGGGGCGAGTGCCCGAAGCGGACGCCGCCGCCGAAGTCGCGGGGTGATTCCAGCATCTTCCGGACGGCGTCTTCCGATCGCGGCGCGACGGCCGAGAGCCACTCAATGAACGACACACCCGAGAGCGACGACCGGGCGAGCTCTTCGCCCGGGATGAGCGAGGCGTCGCCACCCGCGACACCCGCGATATCCCCCACCGCGACGACGCCGCCGGCGAGTGACTTCCGGATCCCGAGGCGGACGGCCGCCCGGATCGCGTCCGCCTCGACGGGCCGCTCGCGGATGACCAGGCCGATCCAAGAGACGAATCCGGCGGCCGGGTCGTGGGGCTGTGGGCCGATCGCGGTGAGATCAAGGTGGGTGTGGGCGTTGACGAGGCCCGGGAGCAGGACCGCGTCGGAGCGGTCGATCACGATGTCGGCGCCTGATGGCTTGCCCACGATCTCGATCAGGCGGAGGCGGCCGACCTCGCCGAACGGGCCTGACGGCTCGCGATCGGCCTCGAAGAGCAGCGAAACCGGCCCCTCGACGGTGCGGCGGGCGTCGAGGAGGGCGGCTCCATCGACCCGGACGCGCAGGGATTGCTCGCGGGGTCGGTCATTCACGGCGATTGTTGCTCCGGTCCGATATGCTCCATCGTTGCACACCGAGCGATGGTGTGCGCGGAAAACCCGCACGCTTCCCAACCGACCAGCTCACCGACCAAAGGAGGTCGCGCATGGATCGCCGTCCGCTCACCGTTGTCTCGGCCGCAGGGCTCGCCCTGGTTTCGATTCTCGGGGGCTGTGTCTCCGAGCAGGCCTACGACGATCTCCAGACCGCGAACAAGTCGCTCTCGAGCCGCAACGCGGCCCTCGCGGCGGAAACCGAGAACTCCGACTCGCTGATGTCCTCGCTCCGGCTGCAGACGCAGCGGCAGGCCGAGACGATCGAGAACCTCCGCGGCGAGAACGCGGATCTCCGCAACGAGCTCGACCAGGCCCGGCAGGGCATGGCGGCGCTCGAGGACCGCCTGGGCGGTCTGCAGCTCGGAGGGCTCGACCCGGTCACCGGCTCGGCGCTGCAGCGGATCGCCGACCGCTACCCGAGCCTGAGCTACGACCCGGCCCGCGGCGTGCTGCGGTTCGCGAGCGATTTCACGTTCGCTTCGGGATCTGCTCAGGTCAGCGCGGCGGCGTCGGAGCCGATCGCGCAGCTCGCGGAGGTGCTCAACAGCGCCGACGCTCAGGGCTACGACGTGATCATCGTCGGGCACACTGACAGCCAGCGGCCCAGCGCCGCGACGCAGCAGCGGCACCCGACCAACCTGCATCTTTCCGTGCACCGCTCGATCGCGGTGCGGCAGCAACTCCAGGACCGCGGCGTGACGCCCGCCCGCATGCAGGCCGCCGGCTGGGGCGAGTACCGCCCGGCCGTCGCGAACACGCAGACCGGGAACACACCCCAGAACCGCCGCGTGGAGATCTTCCTCGTGCCGGCGACGGGCGATTACTCGGTTTCGGGCGCGGAGCAGATCGACGCGGTCGATCAGCGCGGGCTGCAGAACGACTTCGACCCGATCAAGTAACCGAAACCGTTTCGGGCGCGGATCTGTGGATGCGCTCGACCAAATCGATCAAAACCGTCCAAGTCATGGAAACACGTCGCCCGGGCTCTCGTATGGGAGCCCGGGTTGTTTGTTTTGGCGGGCGGAGTCGGATGAGACTCGCAGCGGAGGCGGTGCCTCAGCCCGTGCGACCCGGCGTCGGATCCACTCCCCCGACGCCCGCGGTGGAGCCAGTTTGAACCCCCTCTACCCCCGATGCCCGGCGCGACTGCCGGGTGTCGGGCTTCGATCCGGTGCGCCGAGCGCGACGCGCGGCTGACTCCATCAAGGGGTCGGGACGCTGATCGTTTCTTTGGGCTCGTAATCGAGCTCGGTGCCCTCGGGCAGGGTGTCCATCCGCGAGATCCAGAAGTTCGGCACCGTGCCGCGCCAGGCGACGTTGAGGTCGAACTCGATCAGGTCGCCCACTTCGAACGTGGTGAGGTCGATGCTCTCGTCCACGCGCGGGAAGGGCATCGTCATCGCCATCATGCCGGGCACGCCGTTGCGGACAGGGACCTCGCCGGTCGAGTTGACGAAGTCGGGGATGTGCTCGTGCTTGATGCTGAGTTGCACGGTCGGGTTCGATGGGTCGGGCAGCTGCGCGATCTGACCGCGGACGGTGTAGAGCCGCGCTTCGGGCTCGGCCGGGGCGTCAGCGCTCTCGAGCGGTGCGGGGGTCGTGCTGGTTGAGGTCTCGGTTTCCGCGGGCGCGGGGGATTCACCGCAGCCGGCGAGTGCGATCAGAGCGAGTGCGCAACCGTATCCAAGGAATCGCATGCGGAGCCTCCTTCGTTGAGCCTGAATGTTCTTGGGGCCATCTTGCTTGGGACCAAGACGGGGCCAGGACCGGGACGCTTACGCGTTCTCGATCGTGAGGTACTCGGCGACCGAGGCAAGATCGGGCGTGATCGCAGCGTTCATAGGCATCTCCCACGAACGGCCCGGCAGGGCGCGGACCACGCGGGCCGCCTTGGGGCGGGCGTGGAAGATGCGGTTGCCGCGGATGTAGGAGTTCGTGCGATCGCGGCGAATGTCTTGGGCGCGGCGGAGGCCCTTGGCGTTGGCCGGGTCGCGGCGCATCAGACGCTCGATGGTCTTGCGGGCACCCTCGGAGCGCGGCTGCGACTCGACGGTCAGGCGGATCTTCTGACCCGGGGCGATCTGGCTGATCTGCTCGGCGGTCGCGCCCATGGCACAGACTCCTGAAACACGGTCCAAACACTTGAAAGGCATACGTCCGGCGCGGGCCCTCGCTCGGCCGGGCCGCAACTCTAGGACGGGACCCTCGGACGGGGCCACTCTGTCTCCTACCATTCCGGCTCGCAGCAACTGAAACCGTGTTCCGGAAGGCACCCGCCGTCATGTCTGACCAGCCTCAACAGCCCCAGCAGCCGACCTTCGACCCCGACGCCGCTCACCAGGCAAAGCCCAAACTCCGCCGTGTCCGCGGCTTCCCGGTTCCGGTGAAGACCCCCGACGGGCAGCAGCAGACGCTGCTCGGGCTCGCGGACGCGCAGCAGATTTCGAGCAAGATGGTCGCGACGGCCCCGGGCGTGCAGCAGATCCTGCCGCAGCTCGACGGGACGAAGTCGATCGACGACATCGTCTCGGCGGTCGGCCAGGGGCTGACGGTGGAGTTCATGCAGAACTTCGTCGCCCAGCTCGACGACGCGGCCTTGATCGAGGGCCCCAACTACGAGGCGCTGGTCGTGCAGATGAAAAAGGACTTCGACGAGTCCGACACGCTGCCCCCCGGCTCGACGGCGCAGTTCGCCGATGCGCTTGTGATGCAGAAGCTCGGCAAGGACGCGACCGAGGAGCAGCGCCAGGACCTCGGCCCGAAGGAGATGGCGAGCACCTTCGACACCTGGATCGAGCAGGCGCTCTCGCGGGCCGACGACCCGGCGTTCGACACGCTCCCCAAGGCGATCGTCGCGCCGCACGTCGATTACCCGCGCGGCTGGATCAACTACGCCTCGGTGTGGGGCCGCCTGCAGACGACGGACCGGCCCGACCGGATCGTGATCCTGGGCACGAACCACTTCGGCACCGCGACCGGCGTGTGCGCGTGCGACAAGGGGTTCGAGACGCCCTTCGGCACGTCGCCCGCGGACACCCAGCTGCTCGATGTCATCAAGTCGAAGCTCGGCGCGGACGCCGAGAAGCTCGTCGAGCACCGGTACGACCACGAGCGGGAGCACTCGATCGAGCTGCAGATCCCGTGGATCCAGCACTGCATGGGCCCGACCGAGGCCGGCGGCTCGCATGTTCCTGTGCTAGGCATCCTCGTGCACGACCCGACCGTGAACGACGGCGCGAGCTACGACGGCAACGGGCTGGCGTACCAGCCGTTCGTGGACGCGCTCAAGGAGGCGCTCGACGAGGTCGGCGGCACCACGCTCATCGTGTCGTCGGCGGATCTCTCGCACGTCGGCCCGGCGTTCGGTGATCAGCAGCCGCTCACGAGCGACGAGGAGCGATCCAAGGTCGAGACCCACGACCGCGAGATGCTCCAGCACGTCGAGAACAACAGCCCGGACGATCTCGTCAGCTCCATGAGCTGGCAGCAGAACCCGACGCGCTGGTGCTCGATCGGCAACATGACCGCGGCGATGCGCGTCGTCGAGCCCGAGTCGATCCGCTTGCTCCACTACGCGGGCGCGGTCGATCAGCAGGGCACGACGATGGTGACGCACGCGGCGATGGTGATGAACTAGCCGGGCGCCGATCGCTCGCATGTGTTCACGAGCCCCCAGCGCGAGCTGGGGGTTTGAGCGTGCAACCAACCCCCAGCTCGCGCTGGGGGCTCGTATGGGCGGGTCGATCAGCGTCCGCCAAGCGCCCTCGCCACCAACGCCTCCGCGCTTGCCTGATCTCCCAAGGCCCCCACCGCCCGTGTCACGAGCCGCTCCGCGTCTGCGCGGGTCTCGCCGAGGGCGACGAGGGTGGCGATCGCATCTTCTGCCGGGCCCGAGGTCGCGGCAGACGGGCGGGCCTCGACGATCGCGGAGCCGATCGCCCAGCGGTCCACCTTGCCGTGCAGCTCGGCGACCATGGTCTCGGCAAGGCGCTTGCCGACCTCGGGCAGTTTCTGGAGAGCCTTGGGGTCGCGGCCGCTGATCGCAGCGGCGATCTCGCCGGGCTCGGCGGCCATGGCGCGGAGGGCCTTCTTGGCGCCGACGCCCTTGACCGAGGTAAACAGCTCGAAGAAGGCGCGGTCGTTCTCGGACGGGAAGCCCAGGAGCCGCGGGATGAAGCTCGTGCCCTGGCCTTGGGCTTCGAGGTGCAGGCGGGTGTGCAGGGTGATGGTCTGGCCCTCGAGGCCCGCGAGCCGCTCGGCGAAGTAGCCCGGGAGAAGCGCCTCGACGCGGAGCATGCCGACGGGCTCGAGCTCGGCCGCCGCGCCGTCGATGCGCACCAATCTGCCTTCGAGTCGGGTGATCACAGGCCCGATGCTACCGGGTCTCGGGCCCGGCGAACCGATACGGGGGCGGATGTCGCAGATGAAGCCCACCCACGAGCACCCGAACACGTCGGCCGCCGCGGCCCTCCGCCCGAGCGGCAAGCCGGTCGCGATCGATCTGACGCGGGGGCGGCTGCGGACGGGGCCCGCGATTCTCGTGGGGACCCGCGCAACGTGTGCGCTGCTGCAGCGGCAGCTGATCCTGCTGGATTCGCCGCCCGAAACGGTGGGCGGCGTGGAGATCGACGGGTCGGCCGATCCGATCGCGGCGCTCGAGCGGCTCTGCTCGCGGACGTCGCCCCGGTTCGCGATCGTGTCGCTGCCCCAGCGCGATCAGCAGACCGCGGCCCGGGTGTCGGCGGCGCTCGGGCGGCTCGGCATCGAGGAACGCCGCGTCTCGCCGCTCGATGAGGCGGTATCGGGGCGTTCGATCCCGCAGCTGATCCAGCGCGGGCCGAGCTTTGATCCGCAGGCGCTGATCGGTCGCGCTCCGCGCGAGATCGACCGGTCGATCGCGCGGTCGGTCATCGAGGGCCGGCGTGTGCTGATCACGGGCGCGGGCGGGTCGATCGGGTCGGAGATCGCCCGGACGGTCGCGGCGCTGAATCCGTCTGCTCTCGTTCTGGTCGAGCGCTCCGAGAACGCGCTGTTCGAGATCGATCGGCGGCTCGGCGCAACGCGGCCCACGCTCGATCGCACGGCGCTGCTGCACGACGTCGTTGACGGCGACGGCACGCGGTCGATCTTCGAACGGCACCGTCCCGCGGTGATCTTCCACGCCGCGGCGCACAAGCATGTGCCGCTGATGGAAGAACACCCGGCGCACGCGTTTATCAACAACGTCATCGGGACGCGGTCGGTCGCGGACGCGGCCGTTGCGACCGGGGCCGAGCGGTTTGTGTTGATCTCAAGCGACAAGGCGGTGAATCCCTCAAGCGTGATGGGCGCGACGAAGCGGCTCGCGGAGATGCTGGTCCACGCGGTGCAGTCAGGAGCGACTGAGCAAGGTGCACGGACGCGCCTCGCGATGGTTCGCTTCGGCAACGTGCTCGGGTCAGCCGGGAGCGTGCTGCCCGTATGGTCGGCGCAGATCGCCGAGGGCGGGCCGGTCACGGTCACGGACGAGAGGATGACGCGGTACTTCATGACGATCCCCGAGGCGGCGGCGCTGGTCGTGCAGGCGGCCGGGCTCACCGCGTCGGGCGCGTCGCCCGCGGACACGTTCGTGCTCGACATGGGTGAGCCAGTGAATATCGCGGAGCTGGCGTCGCGATTCGTGCGGGCGGCGGGCGCGGAGCCGGTCACCGGGCGGACGGCCGACCCGCAGGCGGGCGAGATCGAGCTGCGGATCACCGGCGCGCGTCCGGGCGAGAAGCTCACCGAGGAGCTTGCCTATGACGTGGAGCTTCTGGAACCCACGAAAGCCGACGGTGTGCGCGCGCTGCGGACACCCGACCGCGTCGATGCGACGGCGCTGATGCGCGCGATATCGGACTTCGCGATCAACGCCGGGTCGCTCGATGCACAGGGTGTGATCCACCGTCTCGGCGATCTGGTGCCGGCGTTTGCGGAGATCCGGCGTCGCCGAGCGGCGTGAACGGTCCGAGAACTGCGTCCAATCGATCGGCTGCGCGGTCTGCGACACCGGAACGGCGTGAAAGCTCGTGGAGCCGAAGATCCGGAATCGCTGCGAGCGTGGCGTTGGTGAAGGTGTTGCCTGATCGGGCCGATCTTCTTCTTTGGAAGGAGTGTGGCATGAGCGAGGGATCCAAGGTCCAGGTGATGGTGTGCCCGTCTTCGGGCGGCGGCTCGACCGCTGCCCAGGAGATCGCGTTCCGCGTGATCGAGACGGAGCATCTGTCGGAGTGCGTGCAGGCGGCGGGCGCGCCGCTGCGGGCTGACTCGTGCAGCTTCGCGAAGGGCGAGGTCAACGCGATCGTCGCGGCGTGGCGGCTGATCCGGTCGCAGGACCGCGCGGTCGTGCAGACCGAAGTCGATCTGAGCGATGCTGAGATGGCGGCGTTGCGGGCGCTCTCGTTCCGCGGCATGTCGCCCAACTGACGCGGCAGCAACCGAAGACACGACAGGCGTCGGCGAGAGCCGATCGGCTGGGATTCAGAAACACGAACGCCGTGGGCCGCTAGGGTGGGCGGATGAACGCTCCCGATGCCGGCCTTCGATTCAAGGTTCTCGATCCGCGAGCCCGCGTGCCGGAGCGGAAGTCGGCGCTCGCTGCGGGGCTCGATCTCGCGGCGTGCCTGCCACGCGGGTCTGTCGAGCAGGACGTTGTGACGCTCGAACCCGGCGCGATCGCGATGATCCCGACGGGGCTCGCGATGGCGGTGAACGCGGGCTGGGAAGCGCAGGTGCGGCCGCGCTCTGGGCTGGCGATCCGCCACGGCATCAGCGTGCCCAACGCGCCGGGAACGATCGACGCGGACTACCGCGGTGAGCTGATCGTCGGGCTCATCAACCTCAGCCCGCACGCCTACGAGATCACGCACGGGCTCCGGATTGCGCAGCTCGTCATCGCGCCGGTGTGGACGGGCGATCCGGTGGTTGTTGAGGAGCTTGACGAGACCGACCGCGGCGATCGCGGCTTCGGCTCGACGGGCATGCGTTAGTTCTGCTGCTCGGGTGCTGTCGGGATCGGCCTGCCGTGCGGATCGACGCCCCCGCCCGTGGGTGTGATACCGAAGTGCTCGAGCTGCTCGGCGGTGTCGTGCACGTGATCGGGCCCGAGACCGGCTTCGGTGACGAGGTAGGACTCCCAGAGGCGGTGACGGCGGACGAGCTGTGCGCCGGCGTCGAGGCCCGCGTTGGTGAGGCTCACGGCGTCGCCTTCGAGTTCGATGTGGCCCGCGGCGCTCGCGCGGTCGATGGCGCGGGTGACGAGCCGGCCCGGCAGCATGGCGGCGAGTTCTTCGCGGGTCGAACGCGGCTCGCCGGTCTCGCTTAGCCGGTAGAGCGCGCCGACGAGATCATCAGCCGCCACGGTCATCGCAAGCCGGCGGCGACGGAGCTTGCGCGCGAAGATGCCGTGCGTCGGGGCGAACAGCATCGCGATCGCGAGCAGCAGTCCTCCCACCACGGCGATCGAGCCCGCGGCGTTGACGGAGCGCATCCCGAAGGCGTGCGGGAGCTGCGTGGCCGCGAAATAGCCGCCGACGCCCGACACCACCGCGATACCGACGGAGACCCACAGCTGCGACGCGAGACGGTCAGTCAGGAGCCGCGCCGTGGCCGCGGGGCAGATGAGCATCGCGATGACGAGGATGGACCCGACGGCCTCGAACGACGCGACCGTCGCGGCCGCGACGAGCACCATGAGCAGGTAGTGCACGAACGGGGCGTTGAAGCCCTGCGCGGTCGCGAGCGCCGGGTCGAACGAGACGATCCGCAGCTCCTTGAACATCACCCAGACAAATACGATCACGACCGAGAGCGTGATGAGCAGCGTCCAGAGCTGCCTGGGCATCGCGAGCAGGCTCGACACGCCGAGCCCGGGGTCGGTCCAATACAGGGAGATTGCGTCGAGATCGCCGTAGAGCACGCACTCGGCGTCGAGATCGACGTTGCGCGCAGCCCGCTCGATGAGGATTACGCCGAGCGCAAAGAGCACGCTGAAGACCACGCCCATCGCCGCTCCGGGCTCGACGCGGCCGAGCCGCTTGACGAGCTCGACGAGCACCACCGTCGCGACACCCGACGCGGCCGCGCCCGCGAGCATCAGCAGCGGGCTGCGCAGGCCCGTAAGCAGGAACGCGAACGCGAGACCGGGCAGAACGGCGTGGCTGATCGCGTCGCCCATCAGCGAGATGCGGCGGAGCACGAGGAAGTTGCCGAGCAGGCCGCACGAGACCGCGGCGAGCGTGCCGACGAGGAGCGGGAGCAGATCGACGGTGATGAATGTGCTCATGCCGTCGCCCCGCCAGGAACCGTTACGCCCCGTGATTCGAGCGCGCGTTCGAGCTCGTCCACGAGATCACCCGCGAGGACGTGCTCGACCTGATCGACCGACCAATCGACGTGCGTCGGCGCGATGTCGGCATAGGAGATGAGGTACTGTGTCCAGAGGGCGTGGTTCCGGCTGATGCGGCGGCCCTCGGTGCGTCCGGTGTCAGTGAGCCGGATCGATCCGTGGGTCGTGGTCGCGAGGCCGCGGAGCTGGATCGACCAGATCACCAGGGGCCGCAGCCAGACGGACCAGCCGCGGCGTTTGGCGAGCAGATCGATCGACGCGGGGGGCATGTCGCCGCGGCCGTCGCGTTCGATATCGTGGGCGGCTTCGAGCAGGTGATCGCCCGCGATGCGCAGACGCAGTTCTGCGCGGCGGACGGCGGCGGCGATCACGCCGCGCCTCGGCGCGAACAGGAAGCTGATGGCAAAGACCACGCCCGAGGTCAGGACGATGACCGCGCCGGCGGGCATGCTCGGCAGGACGGCAGAGATCGTCGCGCCGAGGTAGCCCGAGAGACCGCCCATGACGCCCGAGAGCGCGACCATGCGCCAGAGGCGTTCGGTCCAGAAGCGGGCGGCGACCGGGGGCACGATCAGAAGCGCGACAACAAGGATGAGCCCGACCGCTTGCAGCCCCGCGACGGTGACGAGCACAACGAGCGCAAGCAGCCCCGCGTCGATCGTCTGCACGGGCCAGCCGTCAACCTCGGCGAAGGCGTCGTTGAACGCAACCAGCGCGAGCTCTTTGAGCAGCAGGCCCGCGGCGATCATGGCGGTGAGCGCGATGCCGCCGAGCAGGAGTGCGTCGCGCGGGACCATCGTGGCGGCCTGCCCGTAGATCAGGCCGTTCAGACCCGCGGCCGCGCCGCGTTCGCTGGTCTGAACGAGCGAGAGCACGACGACACCCGCGCCGAAGAACGTCGAGAGCACGATGCCGATCGCGGCGTCCTCGCGGAGACGGGTGTAAGTCGTGATGAGCTGGATGCACGCGACGCCCGCGACACCCGAGATGGACGCGCCGATCAGAAGGATCGGGAGCGAGCGGCCGTCGAGCCCCATCGCGGTCGCGGCGAGGAAGGCGATGCCGATTCCCGGGAGCGTCGCGTGACTCAGTGCGTCGGCGGTGAGCGAGCGTTGCCGCAAGAGCACGAACGCGCCGATGACGCCCGCGGCGATGCCGAGCAGCGTCGTGCCGACGAGGACAACGGTCGCGTTAAAGCCGCCCTGCAGCGTCAGGATCTCGAACGCACGGAACAGGCTCGAACGCTCGGGGTCCATGTCAGCGTGCGACCTCGCGGGCGACGGCTTCCGCGGCTTCGGACAGCAGCGTGAGGCGGCCCCCGTAGGTGCGGCGGAGGTTCTCGGGTGTCACGACCTCGCGAACGGGGCCGCACGCGACGACGCGCATGTTGAGCAGCAGGGCATGGTCGAAGTAGCTGCCGACCGTCTGCAGGTCGTGGTGCACGACGATGACGGTCTTGCCCTCTTTCTGGAGCGCTCGGAGCACCTCGACGATCGCCCGCTCGGTCGCGGCGTCCACCCCCGCGAAGGGCTCGTCCATGAAGTACAGGTCGGCTTCCTGCGCGAGCGCCCGGGCGAGGAAGACGCGCTGCTGCTGACCGCCCGAGAGCTGGCTGATCTGCCGCTTGGCGTAGTCCGCCATACCGACACGATCGAGGCAGGCGAGGGCCTTCTCACGGTGTGACTTGGATACGGGCTTGAACCAGCCGATGCGGCGGTATCGGCCCATGCACACGACGTCGAGCGCGCAGACCGGGAAGTCCCAATCGACGGACTCGCGCTGCGGGACGTAGCCGACGCGCGATCGGACGCGGCGGTAGGGCTCGCCCCAGAACTCGACCTGGCCCGAGGCCCGCCGAACCAGCCCGAGGCACGCCTTGATGAGCGTGCTCTTGCCCGCGCCGTTCGGGCCGACGATCGCGACGAGTTCGCCCGGCGGCGCGTCGAAGTCGATGTCCCACAGCACGGGCTTGCGGTCGTATGCGACGGTCATCGCGTGGACCGAGAGCGGGCTGTCGGCCGAGTGCTCGGGGCGGGCGTCGAGCGGCGATCTGGCTTGCGCGTCGAGCGCGGTGTCCGGGATTGGTCGTTCGAGTCGCGTCATTCGGCGAGCTTCCCGGCGACGCCCTTCTCGG